>JAKANS010000296.1 GCA_021823625.1 bacterium
CAACTCCCTCCCCGCGCGTCCTCGGGCGCGGGAAGCGCCCCTCCGCGCCCGCCCACGGCGCACCCCGTTTTGTCCCAATCGCAAATCACAAGACAATTCCGGAAGAACCAGAAAAACATTGTCGGTGGAACCTACTGACGCGACGATCCGTTTTATCAGCTTTGTCCGTCGCTGCTCTCTGCTCAAAAGCCAATCGAAAAGAGCCATGCCGTCCTCCTCATGCGTCAGTTTTCGGCGATTCCTCGCCCAATAGAATCTGCGGGCCTTGGCGCGAAGCATCCGCTTGGGTTGTCTGTTCGAGACCAACCACCACGGTGGCCAAGAGCAGGCATTTCGTCACGACTCGAACTTCACTACGCATACGCTCCTCCAGGAAACCACAGGCAAATTGGCGACTTATCTTCAGGCCAGCGCCTGAGCGGCTGGCCTCTTGTCAATTTGTCGTGAACGAATTTTGAGCGACTCTGCGCCTCCGCGTGCGGGGGTGTCAAGCGCCGAAAACGAGCGGCTTGGGGGCCTTCCCCCAGAGGTGTTCCGCGCTGTGGTGAAGCGTCGCCCGGACTGCCGGCTTCATTCTGGTCGAGCGCCTGGCCTTTGGCACTCAGAATGTCAGGACCGACGGTGAGCGAGTAGTTGTCTTGGCCCGTCAAGCCCGTCGGGTCGATCTCGTAGTGGTCGGGCGTGATCTGATTCAGTGACCGAGGGACCATTGTGCCGCCGGTCCTCAGCGGTTGAGTGTGGAGGGTTGAGGGTTGAGTGAGGGTTGCCACGGTGAACGAGGCGGCACACACCGGCTGGCCCCGTGGAGTAACACTGAGAACAGAAGACGGTCCCCTGTCTGCTGCTCCACGGGGTTGGCTGAAGGAGACCTGGAGTTTGTCAAACGGACGATTGGTGGGGCCAGTCGGCTCCACGCGGACGACGCGGAAGGGATCCCGGCGATTGGACAAATGGCGGTTCATCAAGGACTCAGGATCCGGATCGACGGAAAGTAAGTCTTGAAACGGGCCGCATCGCCCGTGGCCAGCGTCCAACCCATGACCTTCGCCTGCGCGCCGATGAAGAAATCGGGCAGAGGTGTGGCGGGCGCGTCCTTGCCCGAATCAGCCTTGCGCCGGGTGCGATAAACCACATAAGCCGCCGCGCAATCGGTCGCCGCCGCGGGCGGCACAGGCACGAGGTCCACGCCCCACGCTTCAATGCGTTGCGAGACGCTAGCGGGGTCCGCGTCGCCCACGCAGACTTCGGCCAGACTGACGGCGTTGGCGCAGCAGGGTGAACTTGCTCCGCGTTGGCTTGCGGATGCTGTTGTTTTTCACGCCTTACCTTGTGGCAAGGCCCCAGTCCCCAAGCCAACTTTTTCTTACCCCTCAACCCTCAACCCCGTGGGACGGCTGTGAATTTGAAAAGTTTAAGCCAAGTTGGAGCGACGGCCAAATCGTCGAGATCGTGGCGATGATCGCGCTGTTCGGGTTCCTCAACCGGTGGAACGACACCCTGGCGACGCCTCTCGAGGACGAGGCGCTCGCGCTGGGCGAGAAATACCTCGCGCCGCACGGCTGGGATGCTGGCCGGCATTTGAGGAGTGTATGACTACTGGCAGATTCAACATCGTTATCGGGTTCGCGGCCATGATCCTAGCGGCCATCACAGGCTTTGCGTTGAGCTTGACCCCCGATGCCTACTTCCAAAATGGGTATGAACAGATCACGTATTGGCGCTCTCTTCCCTGGGTCCGGGTCAAATTACTACCTTGCTTGTAGTCAGCCTCACACAAGACTTGCCCCGCTTGAGAATCCCAACGAGATTCCGTCCCAAGGCCCAAGGTTGCGAGGCACGAGCTACCCTGGGGCATCGTCCGGCAAACATCCCCAACCGCAACGCGGTTGCGGTCATTTCGTTTTCACCACCCCTGACCAAACCGCCACAACCTCGTTGAGGTTGTTCCCGATTCGGCACGATGACCCAAGGTAGGCGCTGGTGCGCCAACCTTGGGCTGATGGTCGCAATCCCTATGGGATTGTCTGATCGCGGACACGAACCGCTATTGCTTGGACTCTGGTTTCAGCCGCTTGGGCGCATCAAAGGAATAATCGCCGCTGCGCACCATCTCCAGCAGTTGATGGATGGAAGGACGGTCGCCCCAGAATGTGCCGTAGTAGGCGAAGCGCGCGATGCCCTCTTTGTCCACGATTACCACAGACGGGCGATTGATCCACTCGGCGTGAACGGTGAAGGCCATCGGCTGCACGCCGTATTCCGCGCCCACCGCTCCGGCGCGATCCACGAGATGCGGCCACCAGATGTTTTTCGTGTAGGAGTCCTTGAATGACGTTTTGCTGAACCAGTATTTCGGCTCAAGCTCCTTGCCCACCATGATGCGACAGGGAAACAGGTCGTGACATTCAAGCGTGAACACCTGCGCGTCGGCAGCCTCGAATTGTTGGCGCAGTTCAATCAGCTCTCGAAACTCGCCGTGGCAGACGGGACACCAATCGGCGAAAACCCAAATCAACACGACGGGTTTCTTTCCGCGAAAATCCGAGAGCCGCCATACTTTGCCTTCCGTGTCGGTGAGTTGAAAATCACTCGCGGTCTTGCCCACTTGCACGCGCCCGAAAGTGGATTCGTCGAGGGCCGCGTAACTTTTGGCAAGTTCCGGCGTCGCGGTATTTCCGTGTTCGATGGCGTAGGCGGCGAGTTCCGCCTGATGCTGCACGTCTTTGGATTTGTCATTCTTCTGCGCGGCTTGAACGGCGGCGAGCGAACTACGTTGGCCGATTTGACCAAGCGCGATGGCGGCTTGCGAACGAACCACCGAATCGCTGTCTTTGCTGAGTGTGGCTTCCAGCGCGGCAACGGCATTGGTGGCGCGGATAATTCCCAAGACCATCGCCGCGACGTGGCGGACGTGTGCGTTCTTATCCTCCAACGCCGTGACGAGCGCGGGCGTGCCGGGCGCCCCCAAACGCACGAGATCGCGCACGGCGAGAGTCCGCACTCGCCAGTCTTGGTCAGCGAGGTTGGCCACGCCGTGCTTGTCCAATTGGCGGTCGAACGTGAAACCGTCGCGAAGTGGATGGAAGTCATGCGCGCTGACCCGCGCGAGGATTTGTTTGGTTATCACGTCTGTTTGTTCCTCCGCGAAAGCGCCGCCAGCGGCGACCAACAGGACGAGCGCGAACAAAGCTGTTCCGCGGAGGTTGCGTCCGGCGGTGGAGACATCCGTTCCTTTGAAAGAGTGCGATGATTTCATAGCTTTGCTTCCATCAGAATCAGGTGGCGGAAGCGAACCGGACAAGTTTGATTTTCCAGCCGCCAGCCGCTGCTACTCGTAACTGCCGCCGGCGACGTGCCGGAAATAGACGGTGACAATGGCGGTCAGAATCAGCGCGATGGCCACGACCGTGAGCAGCGGAATTCGCTGCGGCTTCCGGTAAGCCAGGCCGCTGATCGAAGCCAGGCCGAGCCAGCAAACCAGCTTCACGATGATCCACCACGGGAAACCCACCTTCATCGTGGCCACCAACCCGAATCCGCCGATCAACATCAGGACGGCGAAGATGCCGGTGACGCACAGAGTCTTCATCTTGTTCTTCGGGTCTGGATTGGCGAACGCCTGAAACAGGAAGGCGGTCAGCAGAACCATCGAAGTCACATGCAAAACCTGGTAGATTTATTCTTCCGCCTCGTCATCAGAATCTATGGGTGAACTCATTGGGTTCGGGGAGGCGTCCTAACGTGTGATACAAGGCAATTTCCATCGCGTTATAGGTTCGAAAACCATACGAGCGT
>JAKANS010000125.1 GCA_021823625.1 bacterium
GATCTGCCACCTTCCGCGAGATAGCCGGCAATCTCGTCCAGTGCCATTTTCAGTTTGTCCCACTTGTCAGCGAGGACGAAGTCGATGGCTTTTGTGGCATTCAGAAAATCATTGAGAGTGTCGAGGACGGCGTCGCAAAAGGCCTTTTGCATGTCCTTCTGCGCTTGAGTACCGATGGGCAGGCACTGGCCAAGCTGGCAGCCAAACTCCATTTGCTCCTTGGCGAAATTGGCAAGGCACTTGGTGATGTCGTAGGCCTTCGCAATCGGATTCTCATCCGCGGCGGTGTCGAGTGAGAGTTCCATCAAGTCCTTGATGAGACTGGCCGCCTGGTCGGCCGTGCCGACGCTCTGGGCGTTCTCGCCGTTTTGCACGGCGTCGATCAACGAAACCAGGCTTTGCGCGAGGTCCGGCGCCTTCGACACGCCTTGCAGCACCAGCGCCGCTTCGGGCGCGAAGATGTCGAACTCCAGCAGGCAATCGAACTCGGCCTTCTGGCCCTCGAACCAGGACTGGAAAAGCGAGCCCGGATCGCAGTCGTCGGTGGGTGGATCAGGCGCCTCGGGATATTGTGGAGGCGTGCCCGGATTGACGCCGTGCCAGCCGGGCTGGCGAATCCCCACGCCGGGATCGGTCACGGCGAACTGGCTGTCGGCGCTGATGGTCATCGGGCCTTGCGGTTCCCAGCGGCCGGTGTCGTGGTTGAAACTCCACAGCCAGGCCTTCTCGCCGGGCGCGAGTTTCTGGCCCGTGACCGGGTCCGGCAGGTTCGGAAATTGCACCGGCACGGGAGTGTCGAAATTCGACGGGCCGTCCGTTTGCACGGTGATGACCAACGGAAATCCCAGGCCCGGCGGCAGCGGCTCGGGCAAACGATCCGCCGGCACTGGCGCGATGCCCACCCGGCCACCGCGCGCGCCGTTGTCGGCGAAGAGGTCATTTGCCGGAACCGTGATCGAGACGCCGGTGGGAGCCGGGTTCGCCGCGATCACCGCCGGTGGGAAGGTGATGATGGTCGGTTGCGTGGCGCTGACCGCCTGGAGCGTGCCGGCCAAAACGAACGGCAGGAAGATTTCGCCGGAGCCGCCCGCGAGGTTGTTAGTCCGGCCCGGCGACGCCTCCCAGGCTTTGCCGACAAACGGATAGTACGCGCCGTCCGGCCATCCACGTGAACGAAGAAGCGTCCCGCCGGGCGCGGGGTCGAGCACGAAGAACCCGGTCGCGTCGGTGGCGGTGCGCAACGTTTCCTCCGCGCCATCCACGGTGATGGTGATGCCCTCCAAAGGCACGTTGGCCTCGCCGGCGCTTTTTTCCGCGGCATAGACGTGGCCGGTCACTGCGGTTCCAGGTACCGGCGCGACGCCAACCGTGTCGAATGCCAGGACGCGCGTCCCGCCGGGCGAGTTGTTGCCATCGGCGTCCAGATCCCGGCCCTCGGAGTCCGGCAGACCATCGCCCTGGAACGTCACCCGCACTCGTGCCGCGGCTGGCAGGTTTTCGAGGTAAAACAGCGTCGCGGTGCGGCGGTCGCCCGACAGCTCGGTCCGGGAAAGCAAGCGCCGTCCGGCGAATTCGGCAAAGAGTTGGTTGGTGGCGAGCATCGCCCCCGCCGCAAGTGGCGCCGACAACCGGAAGATCGTCTCGCGCGTCACCGCCACGCCCGCTTCACCCGCTGCGGGCGAGGTTTTCAGGATGGTGGTCAGACCGGGCAGGCGCAGCCGGAAGAACTGCGCTGCGCCGCCAACCGGCAGGGTGAGCGTCCGCAGGTCGCCGTTGGCGGGCGGCGCGTTCGGCACCGGCACCCAACCGATCGGCGGAGTCAGGCTGGCCGCGGATTCCAGGACCAGCCCGGACGGATCGTTGGTCCAGCGCAACTCGATCGTGGCAGGTGACGGGGTGGCAATCTGGAGCACAGGCTGGGCCAGCATCCGGCACGGGAGGCCGGCGGCGACGCACCAGAACGCAACGCTCGCGGATCGGAGGCAGAGTTGGTTGCTCATGGTAATGCTACCCATAGCATTTTCTGATAATCTCGTCGAGCCTGAATCTGTCTTGGGGGGCCCGGCGCCGCGGCAGCGCTTGTTCACGGGCCGTGGCGGTCCTACCCTGCGGGCGACAACGAACCGCGCCCATGCCGCCACGCTCCAAACTCATCCTGGCCCACGCTGTCTTCCTCGTCTCCGGCGCGGGCGGTCTGGGTTGCCAGATGATCTGGACGCGGATGTTCGGCCTCGGTTTGGGCCAGGAAATGCCGGCGGTTCTCGCGGTGGTGGCGGCGTTTTTCGGCGGATTCGCGCTCGGCGCCGCGGTCGCAGACCGCTGGCTGGGGAGCGCCCGACATCCGGCGGGAGCTTATGCCGTGCTGGAACTGGCCATCGGGTTGTGGGTCCTGGCCTCGGTGCCACTGATCGCCGCGGCGAACCACCTCGCGCTGGACTGGATCGGGTTGGAGCCTTCGGCGGTCTGCCAGGCAACCGTGGCGTTTGGCATGCCGTTTTTGGCGCTGCTGCCTGCCACGACCGCGATGGGAGCGACGCTGCCGGCAATGGAGTGCTTCGCCCGCCAGCTCCGTCCCGGCGGGCAGAGCGTCGGTTCGCTGTACGCGGCGAACGCGTTCGGGGCGGTGCTGGGGACGCTGGGCAGCGCGTTCTGGTTGGTACCGGAACTTGGCGCCCGCAATTCGCTGAGGCTGTTCGCCGGACTGAACCTGTTCTGCGCGGCCGCCATCCTGGGAGTGGTGATCCTGGGGAAACTTGGGCGGACTGGGAGGAACGACCAAATCCGTGAGAAGGCTGGGTTCGACGGAGTCTCGCCCCACCGGACCTTGCCCCACCGGATTTTGCCCACATCGCTCTCGGCAGCTCGTCTGCGAGTCACTCTGCTGGTCACCGGGTTCCTCGGAATCGGCTTGGAAGTGCTGGGGGTGCGGATGCTCAAACTCGTGCTCGAAGACACGATTTACACCTTCGCCTCGCTGCTGGCGGTGTACCTGTTCGGGACCGCGCTCGGGGCGGCCGTAATCCGGCGGATGGCGCGACGCTGGCCGAGCGCGACGCAGATCGAGACGCTGCTGGCCGGTCTGGCTGCGAGTTGTGCGCTCAGCGGCTGGACGCTCTGGCTCGCGCCGGGGTTGTATCCCGCGCTGCGCAAATGGCTGGGCGATTCCTTCGGCGGCACCACCTTGGCGGAAACGCTGACGGCGGCCTGGGTGTTCCTGCCCGCGAGTTGCTTGATGGGTGCGACGTTCGCCACCCTGGCCCAAGCCGCGCGCGACCTCTGGGGTGGCGTTGGGCGGGCGCTGGCGTGGAACACGCTGGGCGGCGCGCTGGCCCCGGCGTTGGTCGGGCTGGGCTTGTTTCCGGCGCTGGGTGCGAAGTGGACATTGGCGGCGCTGGTCGTCGGTTACCTCTTGTTGGCTCCGCGGTGGTTCAACTGGCAAAGCAGGATTCCGGTCGCGGTCGCTCTGGCCGCGGTGCTCGCGTTGCCGGATCTGCGACTGGTCGAACTGCTCCCCGGCGAACGCCTCCGGGTCTATCGCGAAGGGGCGTCCGACTCCGTCGCGGTGGTCGAAACCCCGGATGGCCAGCGCGCACTGCGGGTGAACAACCGCTTCACGATGGGCGGCACGGCCTCCGCCACCGCGGAGCGCCGCCAGGCGCACATCCCGTTGCTGCTGCATCCGAGTCCGAAGCGGGCGCTGTTCCTCGGCTCGGGCACGGGCATCACCGCCGCCGCGGCAACGGTTTATCCCGGCCTCGAGGTGGACAGCGTCGAGCTCGTGCCCGAGGTGGTCGCCGCACAATCGGAGTTCGCGCCCGAGAATTTCGCACCGCCGGGCCGACTGCGGCAATACGTCGCCGATGCGCGGCGTTTTCTGCGCACCACCACCAACCGCTACGACGTGATCGTGGCCGACCTTTTTCATCCCGGCCGTGATGGCGCGGGCACGTTGTACACGCAGGAGCATTACCGGGCGATCCGCGACCGGCTGGCGCCGGGCGGCCTGTTCTGCCAGTGGGTGCCGCTGTACCAGACCGGGACGGAAATCACGTGGCTCATCACCGAGACGGTAAAGATCGCGTTTCCGCACGTGCGCGGGTTCCTGCTCCGGCCGATGATCGACACGCCCGTGCTGGGCTTGGTGGGAATGACCGAGTCGATGCGGTATCCGGGCGACTGGTTCGATCGGCGTGTTCTGGATGCGACCGTTCGCGAACATTTGAAAGCGATTGGGATCACCGACACGGTGCAGCTTCTGGGCTGTGTTCTCTTCGGCGAGCAGGAGGTCTCCAGGCTGCGCGGGCCCGGAGATACGGATGATCGGCAGATCGTAAACTTCCGGAGTGCCGGCGGGTTCGAGCAAACGAACCGCAAGCCGTACGAAACGCTGCGAGAGATGATCCGCAACGGGGCCGTCAACGCCGGGAATTTGCTGAGCCAGCCCGACAAGTCCGGGGGGCTCGAAGACCGGCTCCGCGGCTACGTCGAAGCGCGGAATGTCTATCTGAGCGGACTCTGGTGCGAAGCGGAGGAAAGCCACGACCGCGCGTACGACGCGTTTATCCGCAGCGCCGGGCTCAGCGCCGACTTCACCACCGGCTACGCTTACGTGCTCACGCTGGCGGTGCAGATGTCCAGGGACCAGCCCGCCGAGGCGCGCCGGTTGCTCGAGCGCCTGGCGGCAGCCCGGCCGGAACGACCGGTCGCGCGCGCGGTGTTGGAACGCTTGTTTCCAGCCGGCGCTCCCGCCCGCTGAGCGCGCGGCCGGGTTTACCATCTTGCCAAAGCGGGAGGCCTTCCTTAGCGTGCGCTCCCAGCAATGACCGTAATCCAGCAAACCGCGCTCCGCGCGGCTCGCCCGCGGTGAGATGAGCACACCACGTTGGCGTCGGCCTTGGCCGGATTCTCCACTCGCACCGGATCACCGCTCCCGGCAGGCGCCCTGTGTACGCCGGACTTTGCCCCGCCCGCGGACCCTTTCCTGAAACCCACCGCCCCATCCCATCCGCTGCATGAACACCTCCACCCGAATCAAGCTCTTCGTGATGATGGTCCTCGAATTCGTCATCTGGGGAGCGTGGCTGCCGTTGATTTACGGCTATCTGCCCAGCCTGGGCTTCACGCCGCTCCAGCAATCGTGGATCCTCAACGCCTTCCCCATCGCCGCCATCGTGGGAATGTTTTTCAGCAACCAGTTCGCGGACCGCAATTTTGCGGCGGAACGCTTTCTGGCGTTCAGCCATTTGGTTGGCGGGACGGCGATCTTCGCGCTGGCGTTCACGCGGTCCTTTTGGCCGTTTTTCACGCTGATGATGGTCCATTGCCTCCTGTACGTGCCGACGATTTCGATCTGCAACTCGATCGCCTTCGCCAGCATGAAGGACGCGCAGAAGGAATTCGGCGGCATCCGCATGGGTGGCACCATCGGGTGGGTGCTCGCCGCCTGGCCGTTCACGTTCATCCTGGTGGACTGGGACAAGGTGCACGCCGCGAACCCCGAGGGCCTGGTCGCCTGGCTGGGCGCCGTGCTGAGTTCCGGGCTGACCGGGGAGGCGTTGCAGAAGGCCACCCGCTCCACGTACATCGTAGCGGGCATCGCCTCGCTGGTGCTGGCGGCTTACAGTTTCACCCTGCCGCACACCCCGCCCAAGAAGGTCGGCGAAAGCGGCGCGGAAAACCTCGCCTGGCTCGAAGCCATGAAGCTCTTGAAAAAGCCATTCGTCATGGTGTTGTGGATCGTGACGCTGGTGGATTCCTTCCTGCTCTATTGTTACTTCAACTGGACCGGATCGTTCCTCGGCACGGCGCAAGCCGCCGGCGGCCCGGGCATCGCCGGCAACTGGATCATGCCGGTGATGAGCATTGGCCAGGTCATGGAAATCCTGACGATGCTCGTGCTCGGGGTGACGCTCAAACGCCTTGGCTGGCGCACCACGATGATCATCGGCATCCTGGGCCACAGCGCGCGGTTCGCGATCTACGCCTTCTTCCCGCAAAGCGCGGCGCTGATCGTCCTGGTCCAACTCGTCCACGGCGTCTGCTACGCGTTTTTCTTCGCGACCGTCTATATCTTCGTGGACACCTATTTCCCGAAAGACACGCGGGCCAGCGCGCAGGGCCTGTTTAATATGATGATCTTCGGCTTCGGCAACATCGCGGCCAACCTCATCTGCCCGTGGCTGAAGCAGTCCGTGTACACCGTGGGCACCCAGACCAACTACACCTCGTTGTTCCTGGTGCCGACCGCCGTCTCCGTGATCGCGGCGATCTGTCTGGCGCTGTTCTTCCGGCCACCGGCCGCGCCGGCTCCGGAGAGTGCCGTCGCCGCACCCGCTCACTAACTCACATTCCACCGTTGCCATGGATACCGCCGTCAGTCGTCGGGTGTTTCTTCACCGGGCCAGCGCCATCTCGCTGGCAGCCAGCCTGGCTCCGGCTGCGCGCCTGTTCGGCGCCGAACGCCGGGTGCCGTTCATGATCTCGCTCGCGGAGTGGTCGCTGCACCGGACGTTGCAGGAAAAGAAACTCGCCCCCCTCGACTTTCCCAAGGCGGCGAAGGCGGATTTCGGGATCGACGCGATCGAGCTCGCCGGCGCTTTCCTCAAGGACAAGATCAAGGATCAGGCCTATCTGACCGAGCTGAAGAAACGTGCGGACGGCCTGGCGACGAAGATCCTGCTGGTGCTCGTGGACGGCGAAGGCGCATTGGGCGACCCCGATGCCGCCAAGCGCAAGCAGGCGGTGGAGAGCCACTACAAATGGGTCGATGCGGCCAAGTTCTTCAACTGCCATTCGCTTGCGGTGAGCGTGGAGACAGGCGACGCCGGCAGCCCGGAGGAACAAATGGAGCGCGCCGCCGACGGCCTGCGCCAGCTCGCCACGTTCGCGGTCAAGCAAGGTCTCAACGTGATCGCCGAAAACCACGGCGGCCTGTCTTCGAACGGGGCCTGGCTCGCCGGCGCGATCAAGAAGGTCAACCTGCCCAACTGCGGTTCGATGCCGGATTTCGGGAACTTCCGGATTCGCGAAGGCGCGGAGTATGACCGTTACCAAGGCGTGACCGAGTTGATGCCGTTCGCCAAGGCCGTCAGCGCCCAAAGCCGGGATTTTGACGCCCAAGGCAACGAGACCCAGACGGATTTTGCGCGGATGTTGAAGATCGTCCTGGACGCCGGCTACCACGGCTACGTCGGCATCGAGTACACCGGCGATCGACTCAGCGAGCCGGACGGCATCCGCGCCACCAAAAAACTGCTCGAGCAAATCCAGAACGCGGTGAACTTGGGCGGGTAGGCACCGCAGCCTCGGTCGCAGCCAGGTGGCCCGGCCTGCCAGCACTCGCAGAACCCCCAAACCGCGGGAGGCATCGCGGCAAGGTTTCAACCGACATCTTCGCTCGACAGGCAGAAACCCTCGGTTGGCTGAACAGAACTGCGCGGGACGGAAAACCCAGTAGCGAACGAGACCTTCCTTCCCACCACCCGGGCGCACTGGATCACTCGTTCTCGTTGGCCCAAGTCCGGAGCATCACGATCGCCTTGCCGAGGACGCCCGCAGAACCGCGGAAGGTGCCGGAACCTTTCGGGTGGTTCTGTCGGTCAAACCACTCGAAGAATCCGTTGCTGCGCTGCACCCGCCGAACCATCGGCACGAGTTCCTGGTAGGCGTCTTCCACGAGGCCGTTCGCGATCAGCGCCTGAATCGTCCGGCCGCCGAACCAATCCCAATCGCCGCCGTTTTGGTACAACCACGGCTTCATGCCGGGATTCTTGAACGTGCCCGCTGGGTACGGCGGATACACCGTGAGCCCGATCGTGCCCGCGCCGGCGTCGCGCACGTCCTGCCGCATGTGGGCGAGCGAGGCGGCGATTTCGTCGTGATTGAGCAGGCCGGCCAGGATCGCGACCGCCGTGCCGCCGTGGTAGTAAATCGCGTTTTCATCCAGGTCCTTTGGGAACGGCGAACCGGCCAAATACAGGTGCGGAATGAACTTCTGCCGCGACGCGTCCCACAAATGCTGGCGGACGTGGCGGCTGATCTCGTCGTGGACCTTCTGCCAGCGTTGCGCGCGCGGTCCGTCCTTGCCGGCCAAATCCTGGAAGTCCGCGATGGCGATCAGGAACATCGCGTTGTCGTAGATATCGATCGCGCGATGGCTGTTGGCGTCCAGCTCCACGCCCCATTCGTGCTCGGGTTGCACGTCGCCCCAATCCACCGTGGTCGCGCCCCAGAGGAGGCCATGCGCCGCGTCGAACCGATGCTCCAGCAGGTAATTCAGCGCGAGTTCGAGCCGGTCGAGCACGCTCCGGCCGTCGATGACTTCCTGCAGAAACGCGGTGTCGCCGGTCTGGCGGACATAGGTGTGGATGGCTTGGATGAGCGAGCTTTCCTGGTCCGTCTCGACCGTGTTCTTGTGGCCCCAGTAATCCGGCACGCCCGGCTTCTTGATGTACTGGTAGGCGACATTGGCCTGCGATTTGTGGACGAAGCCGTCCACGATGTTGCCGTCGTCGCCTTGGAGGCGGAAGAACAGGCGGAGGTTGTCCTTGATTTCCGCGCGGTCGAGCACGTCGCAGCTCAACTCGATGAACGTGGCGAAGTCGCGAATCCACACCTCGCGATAGCCGGAGCCGGCGTTGAAGCCGGTTTTCAGCAACGCCTTCGCCCGCGCCAACACGTCCTCGAGCTCTTTGTCGGCGAGGATGCGATGGGCCAAGGCCGCGCGCGCTTCGCGGGCGGTGGAAGTGGTTTCGAGCCGGAGACTCACGGGCGCAAAGGCTTTCAGATCGACGGTGAACCGGTCGTCCTTCACGGGAATCGTCCTGCCCTCAGGCCGCCCACGCAAGTCAATCGGCTGGGCCTGCACGACCGCCATGCCGGCCGGCAGATGCACCGCGCAGGCGCCTGATTGACCGGCGAGTTCCCAGAGGCGCAGGACGGTGCCGGGGCCATCGGGATTCTGACCGAACGCGGTGACTTGGATGCCGCGGCGCGACAGTTCCAAGCCGGCGGCGCTGGGCGGCAGCGAACCGGCCGGTCCTTTCGCCTCCGAAACCTGCAACGGGAACCGCGTCTCCAGTGAGGGCGTGACGAGTGAGGCTTCCGCGGCTTCGTCTTTCTCGACCGACCAGATGCGCACGCGTGCGATGCCTGGGCCTTCATTCCAGAGCCGGAAATTCGTCGTCCACTGGTTGTTGAACAGGTTCACATAAACCGTGGCGGCTCGCGGAAAATCGTTCACCGAGTACTTCCAGCAGCCCGGTTCGCCGAGGCTGACCATCGGATTGTCGGTGACGTACAAGCCGACGCCTTGTCCCGAAGCGTCGGTAATCGTGAGGCCGGTGTTGAGGGCAAAAAGGTACCGGTTGGCGCCCGGCACAATATCCTTCGCGGGATCGATGATGGAACCCAGACGCCCGAGCTGAAACCGGGGTTGATCGACCTTGAATGGCAACGCGATCCAGCCGGCCTCCGGCCAGGGGTCGGCGGGTTTGTCCCACTGCAGGATGAGATCGGCGTACGGTTGGTCAGCGTACAACATGAAGCGGGCCCCCAGCGGCCCGCTTAATCCCGGCGCTTCGCCGGCCACGGCGACCGCACTCACGCGGTCCGGTGATTTGGCAAACACCCCCCTGAACTTCGGTGGTGACGAACACTGGTATGGCGCCTGATCGGCCGTTGGCAGCATGGGCTTGCCGAGTTCATTCGTCGCCCAGTCGGCGTCGATCTTCACGTAGGCCTTCACGAACGCGGCGACCTCGTTGGAAGAAAACCGTTCGTAAACGTATTGCCCGAAACCGTGCGGGGCTTGCGCGTTCACCAGTTCCCGCCCGCTGCGTTTGTCCACCAGCGAGATCAGCACGAAGCGGTTCGTGTCGAGCACCGCGCGGAAGAATGGACTCTCCAGCGTGCCAGTCGTCGGATCGGCGCTCACCTTGGATTCTTTCTGCGCCAACTCGGCCGGAACATAGGTCTGGTAGCCCATCGCCGGAAGATCACGCGCCAAGAACGACATCGAGTCGTTCGGGTGATGCGAGACTCGAATCGACTCAACGCCGCTGACCGGTCTGACCGCCTGGATCTCGGGAATGTCTTCGCGGATCGATACCAAGCCGTCCCGTCTCCAAGGCAGCGGATTGAACACGACGATCCTTGGCCCTTCGGCGTTCACGGATCGCGCCAGCAGCGCGACCTGATCGTTCAGCAAAGGAACGACCGCCAAAGCTGTGCTTTGGATGTAAGCCGTGTGCTCCGCCCAGGACGACTCGATCCGGTCGAAGCGGCCCGCCTTCTTTTCCTCGCGCCACTTGTCGCCGTAATACGCGAGGTACTTGCCGTAAATCCACCAGTACGCGCCGCCCCAAGTGTGTTCGCCGTAAAGCAGGCTGTTCTCGTACGCCTTCGCGATCGTCTCCGCCGCGGGCGGGACCTTCACGCCCCACAAAGGCAGCAGGGTGTTCAGCGCCTCCGACATCGCAATCTGCGGCCGGATCGTTCGCGCGAGGCGGGCGCCTTGCGGATCGCTCATCGGCCCGTGAATCCAGGTGTCCGGCATGTCGCCGCGCACCACCGGAATCTCTGCGTGCTCGGCCAGAATGGCGTCGGCGAAATCGCTCAACCTCCCGATGCGGATCGGCACGCTGGGCAACTTTTCCTTCGCTTCGGCAAGCAGCTTGGCCACTTCGTCGGCGGTGGGCGGGCCGTGGTTGTCGCCGGTGTGGATGAGCGCCAGCCACGTCTTGTACGGCCAGTCCGCGGGCGGCACGAGGCCGGTGCCGTAGCTCTCGGCGGTGTACATGGTCAGCAGCCGCGAGCCGTCCGGGCCTTCCCACCAAAACAGGCGCGGCACGCGCGGCGAACTGCTGGCGGCGTTGCAGCCGAGATGCAGGAAATCCACGCCCGCGTGGCGCAGCAAGGTGGGCAGAATCCACGAATGGCACGGCACGTCCGTCATCTTGGCGTCGCGCGGCAGCGGCAGGCCGGCATTGCGCGAGAGTTGGGAGGCGTAACCCAGGCCACGCACCAGGTCTTCGAGTTCCAGCGATTCCGTGTGCGTCGTGAACGGCAGGGCGTGCACGACGAACCGGCCTTCCTTGAACGCCTGTTCGATGCGGCGCTGGCGCTCCGGCTTCTGCCCCGGCCAATCCTCGATCATCTTGTGCAGCGGCCAGCCGGGGATCGTCCAGACGAACTGCTGCTCCGGCGGCAGCTTGCGGCTGGCATCGACCACGTCGAGCGCCTGGTCGATCATCGTGGTGCGGTAACGCTGAACCACGTTGCTGGCCATGTCCGTGTAGCCGATGTCGAAATGCGTCTTGAAGACAATAATGACTCGATCCGGCTTCGCACCGGCTTGAAGTCGGAGCGTCGTCGCCGCGAGAGCTGCGAGCGCGAACACGAGGCTGAGGCAAACGCGGCATAGCGCAGACCGGTCGAGGAGCGAGTTGAGTTTCATGGCTTGATCCGCACGTAAGCTTTCACCGTCGCGAGTTCAGGTCCAGTTCCGATGCGGTCAGGTCGGACGGTGTAAGGCCCCACCGCCGCAGGCACGATGAAAGTCTCGGCATAGTGGACCTCAAATGGGGCGAACGCGCCATCCGGGCTTTCCACGACCGCCGCTTCGCCTTCGACCAGGTTCAACACATTCACGCCGCCGTGCTCGAGGCCGCCGGTGTCGTGCGGCACACGCGCATTGAACCAATGCCGCCGGGTCTCGATGAACTCGCGTTCGTGCAGGCCCGTGCGTTCCTCCCGCCAACCGTCGCCGTGGCCCAGCGTTTCCACCCGGTTGATGAGGTGTCGCCGCACCCAGTCGGTCGTGCGGTCCCACTGGATATTTGCACACCCGTGTTCGAGGTGAATCGGCCGCGGTTTGCCGTCGAGGCCGAGCCGGCCCCAGTCCCACATCTTGAACGTGAAGATGTACGGCGTGGCGCCGATCTCGAGCACCATGGCGTTCCGGCCCGAGCAATGGACCGTGCCCGCCGGGATCAGGAAATGATCGTGCTGCTTCGCCGGCCAGCGATTGACGTAGCGCGCGTCCGGGAACGGCGCTCCCCCGGCCTGTGCGGTCCGCAAGTCCGCGATCATCCGCGCGCGGTCCACTCCCTCCTTGAGGCCGAGATAGACCGTCGCGTCCGGGCCGGCGTCGAGCAGGTAATAACTCTCATCCTGCGTGTATCGCATCCCGAATCGCTCCTGGATGTACTCCGTGAGCGGGTGGACCTGGAAGCTGAGGTTGCCGCCGCCCATTGTGTCGAGGAGGTCGAACCGGATGGGAAACTCGTCCCCGAACCGCGCGTGAACCGGATCGCCCAGCAACGCCCGCGGCTGGTCAAAGACCAGGTCGATGGCGGGCAGTTCGATGCGGTGCGGGCCAAGGCCAAGCAGAAGTGAGTTTTCCTCCGGCACGCAATCGAAGCACCAGGCGTAGTTCGGCGCGCTGCGATCAAGGTCGCAAACCTCCTTCATCCATTGGCCGCCCCACGGCCCGGGATCGAAGAACGGCACCACGCGAAACGGTCGGCGCACTGCTTCGGCGAGCCCGCGACGGACCGCATCGCCTTCGGCCAACCTCGGCGCCCGTGGGTCGTTTGTATCGAGGAAGAAGTCGCACCGGCGAAGCAGCGGTTTCTTCCAGCGATCGGCCACGCGCCAGTCGATGAAGAACGCGCGTGTACTTCAGGCCGGCGGATTGGGAGGCGTTGTTCGCCCCCAGGTTGCCGATCTCACCGCGGCGCTGGCGTTGCTGGATCTCCCAGCGCGCGAGATCGGCATAGACCAGGAGGTCTCCGTCCGCGATCAACCGCGCGCCGACGCCCACCACCAACACGACACCTTGCTCGACAGCGCCAACCTGCAAGGCGCTCGCCGTGATGCGGTCGAGGGAGAAGAACTGCGGCAAGGTCAGGTTCGATAGATAACCAAACACCGGATCGTCCCCGCCCAGAAAAGGTTCACAGAGGCGGTCGATCTCGTGCTCGGCCTTCAGCGCGTCCGCGGAGCGAAGCGCCAGGGTGGGCCTCAATTCGCGCGTCAGCGCCGCCAGCACGGACGCCTCATCGACGCCTGGATAGCATTCGACCACGAGCACCGTTTTTCGCGCGGCCCGCCGGGCGATCGCCTCCCGGAGGCGACGGCCAATGGCCTCCCAACCCGCGACGCACGCGCCGTCGTTGTTCGGCACCGTGACCACGGGAAACTTGTCGTAATTGGAGTTCCTCACTTCGTTTGGCTCCTGAGAATCTGCTCTCGCACCAGCCACTCGCAGCCGAGCAGGGCGGCGTGACCGCCGAGTTCGCCGGCGACCACGCGAACCTTGCCCCAAGGCGTGTGCGCATGGCGCTCCACGTGCTCATGAATCGCGGGCAGGATGATGTCCCTGCTGGCCATGACGCCGCCGCCCAGGACTAGGCGTTCCGGGTCGTAAGCATGAATCAAGCTCACCGCCAGGGCGGACCAGACTTGGAGCGCATGATCGCGCAACCCGCGGGCACAGGCATCGCCGCTGGCGGCCAAGCGGAACACCGCGGCAAAGTCCGCTTCAGCTTCACCGGCGAGCGCGCTGCCGGCGAAGTCCGGCCGTTCCGGCGCAAGTTGCGCCAGCGCCCATGTCGAGGCCTCGGCCTCGGCACAGCCGACGTTCCCGCAGACGCACGCGCGGCCTCCGTAGCGGACGGTCAGGTGTCCGCCCAGAATCCCGGCCTGACCGTGAACGCCGCGCAGCACCCGACCCTCGCCGACCACCGCCGTGCCCAGGCCGGTGCCGAAGGTGATCGTCGCCACGTTCGCGCAGCCGCGCCCGGCGCCGTGGCGCCATTCGCAGATAAGAGCAGTGCGGGCGTCGTTGTCGATGGCCAGCGGCAGGCCGAATTCGGCGCGAGCCCAGGCGTGCAGATCGCAGGCCGAGGCGTCGCCGAACTTCCCGAAGTGGTCGAGGATGCGCGCGTGCTCCGTGTCGATGATGCTTGGATACGCGAGACCGATGCCGGCACAAGATTCGGGTCGGAGTGCGTGCTGCTGACAGAGGTCTCGCAACGCCGTGGCCACGGCGCTCAACCGCATCGGCAGCGGTACCTCCGCGCGGGCGGGCAGGACTTGCTGAGCGCGAACCGCCCCATCTTCCATGAGGCCGAGCTTGATCCGCCGGCCGCCAAAATCGACTGCGAGTGTCGTCATCATCTTCTGCATCGCAGGTCTCGCGGCCAAGTCAGACGGCACTTGGATTGCCTCAGTCCGCGCGGCAAGACGCACCGTCTGGCGCGGCGGTGGATTGAGTTTGCGGACAGGTGATGCATTCGCGCGGACCATCGGGCAATTTGCGCCCGGAAGGCAATTCGGAAGTCCCGATCCGGCCGAGCTAAAACGCCTTTGCTACCGGCGTGTCCGTCGCGGCAGACTGCCGGCAGCCTTGAAACGCGACGCTGCCAAACCGCGCGGGCTGAACGCCGTTTTCATGGCAGTGAGATCAGGACAGGCGCGACGCCTGTCTTACGCGTACGGTGCCCTTACGCCGCCGGGCGCTGACTTAGTCAACCGGGCAATCCGAAGCTGTGTCGTGCTTCACTGCGCACCGCGCGGCAGTCGTTCAGTGCTTGCTTGGCTTCCTCCTTGGTCGCATTGGAGCCGGGATACCGGAACGCTACCGCGTAAGCACTGAGCCGGCCCGCCTGAGGATGCAGCGCCGACCAGAGCGGCTCCACGGTGCAGGCTGGATTCAGGAGCATCGGCAGGCTATGCGTTCTTGGAAACGCGATGCCGACCTCCTGAAGCCGCGCCTTCAGATACTTCTCCGCGCACTGCTGGGCATGAAAGCACACGGCGTCGAAGCTGCGGTACTCCCGCGCCCGCGATTCCCTCAGCGCGACGTGGAAATCGGCCTCAGCCTTCTCCCCCCACTCCTCCGTCACCGGATTCATAGAGCACCTGGCCCTTGCTCGTGATCTCGCGCAGCACGACATCATTCCACGCCAGCCGCTGGCGGATTTCCTGCGGCGTACGCACCAGCAGATCAATGGGAAAGCGGTGGTCCAGCCGACTCGAGATCTTTACCGCCTGCTCTGTCGCCCGGCCTTCAAACGGCATGACGATCAGCAGGTCCACATCGGAATCCGGCGTCGGCTGGCCATAGGCAGACGAGCCGAAGAGGATGATTCGCTGCGGCTGGAACTCGCGGGCGATTTGACTGCAAACCCGCCGAATGTCGCGTTTGCTGACCATGTCGGGCGAAAACCTTCAAGCGGGTGGGCGAGAAAAGCAAGCCCACGCTGGCCAGCGACTGCGCGTTTGCGCTGACCAGCGGCCTTTACTCACGCACCCCGCTGAACAGCGAACGGTCGAAGGCCGAGCCAGTCTGCTGCAAACTCGACATCAATCGCGGCATCACCGGTACGATCTTGGGGCGGCAAGCCCTTTGGCGGGTTCAAGATGAGCGGCGGCGGCACCAAAGCCGGCGGGCGTGAATACCGCCAGCACCCCCTTGTCCCGCGCGTCATCACGGAGAACTGCTTCAGACGAGGCTTTGCGCCCGCTGAAGAGTAGAACAGCGCGTCCCGCCTGTCTCTGTGCGGCCTGAGGGGCTGAAAGCCCGAAGGAAAATAGCCCCCGGCAAGGTGCCCAGCGCCGCCGCCTTGGGTGAACCATTTCCCCAAATCGTCTCCAGCCCCGGCAGGGACGAGGGAATCCGCCATCGGAAAAGCGATGCTGCCAAACGGGGGGGCTCCACCGTCCACCAAGAGCGGGCGCAGCCTGAATGCAGTCTGCAAAGCGCATCAAGGTTGCGGGTGGAGGTGGAGGTTTACGCGGAAGTCGGCAACTGATACCTTGGGCCCCGTGAAGACGACGTTGCTGGAACCCGAAATTGTCACGCGCAAAGGCAAGCCTGTTTCCGTGATCCTGCCGATAGCTGCTTTCGAAGAGCTGCTGGAGCGCGTGGAAGACGCCGAAGATATTGCCTGGCTGAAGCGCGCACGGAAGAAGCCACAGCATTACCGTCCGCTGGAGGACTACCTTGCCGAACGCAGGGGCCACTGACAATGTACCGAGTCCTGCTGGAGCGCGCTGCGGAGAAAGACCTCGCCCGGCTCTCGTCCGAGGGGCATGAACGCGTGATTGCCGCGATTCAAGGACTCGCACGAAACCCTCGGCCGCCCGGTTGCCGGAAACTGGCCGGCAGCAAGAACGACTGGCGCATCCGCGTGGGCGACTATCGCGTGGTTTATGAAATTGCCGACGAAATTCGCATCGTGCGCGTCAACCGCGTGCGCGACCGTAGGGAGGTGTACCGCTGAACCCCCCGCCATGAAATCCAGCGCTTGCCAGAATTCCGCCGAACCATGTGTGAGCGCGAAAGAAACGCTGGAACGAGGCATCGAAGCCAAAGTGATGGAATTCGCACTGGGGTGCGCAGATTCGTGCGAAGAGGTGAATTTCACCTATTCCAAATTTCAAAAGCAAATGCCGCATTCCCAAGAATCACTATGAAGACATGCAAGCAGTCAGTTGTGGTTGTCTCACAAAATGCCCGAAAGTTCTTCCTGTCAATGTTGCCAGCGCGAGACTTGGTCCAAATCAGCTACGCTTCAGTGCGGAACAGGGACGACGAAGAGGTGCCGTCCAACGGCTGCTAAACCCTCGTAGGATCGACAGTATCAAAGATTTCACTCTCAAGGGTGGGGATTATCCAAATTGCATCGTTCTGAACTGGGTGGACGACCAACAGAGTCTGACTGTGAAGGACGGTAAGCTGGTCGTGCCTATCAAGGACAGAGTCGCCCAGATCATCGACGGGCAGCACCGCGTGGAAGACATTCGGGCAGCAATCAAAAGCAAGCCGGCAATCGGAAAGTTGGAAATACCGGTTGCTTTCTACCGGCACCTAACCACACAGGAGTGCGCAGATATCTTCCTGTCGATCAACACTGAACAAAAGCCAGTCCAGCGCAGTTTGGTGTTCGATCTCTACGACGTAGCCAGCGCACACGTGGTTGATCCTGCGGCTGTTCGAGCCAGGGACATCGCCACGGGGCTCAATGAACAAGAGCCCTCCCCGTTCAGAGGATTGATTCGACTGCCGAACCATCGCAGTACCCCAAGGCCCCACGACAGGAAAGAAAAGCCTGGGGGTCGACTTGTCAACTGTGGTCACTTCCTTGCGCTCTTCCGGGATCGTTGTGGGTCAGGCTCAAGCTTGCCGCAGAAGAACAGGATGCGGTTGCGGAAGTTTTCAAAGCTGCGGAAGCCGCGCGCATTGTATTCGA
>JAKANS010000297.1 GCA_021823625.1 bacterium
CAGGAGCGCCGCTTCCTTCCCCTGCGGCTCGACGACGCCCCCATCAAAGGCTCCCTCGCGCAATTCCTTTACATCAACTGGCGCCCTGCGGATCGCGAGCAGCAAGGGCTGAAAGCCCGAAAGAAAGTAGCCCAGGGCAAGCGCAGTGAAACGAGCACCGCCCTGGGAAATCCTCCAAAGAATTCCAAACCCCGACGGGGCGAAAGAAATTCAGTTCAGAAGTTCATCCGCGATGGCCTTGCCAATCGGCAGGCCAGTGAGATTTTCAACCCAAAGCCACTGGCCGTTCGGGTTGCACTCGAAAAAGACGGCCTCGCCCGACTTCGTTATCGCGATGTCAAAGCAGCCAAAGTTCAATCCAAAAGCCTCCATGTAGCTGTGCAGCTTTTCGTGAAGTTCGGGACATTCACAAGCGACATGGTTGAGGCTTTGTATATCGAACCGGCAATCTTCATCTGTGATCTCGCCTGGGCGCGGCTCAATGCGGCAGGCAAAGACCCGCTTTCCAACGCAGGTGATTCGGAGTTCGTAACGCTTCTCTACAAACTCTTGGAACTGCGTCGGCAAGTGGCGCACTTTGTCGTTGAACTCCTCAAGCTCGGTGCGGGTAATTCGGCGGGTGAAAATCCCAAACTGCCTCGTTTGTCCGCCAACATCCTGCGTCACGTTCACCGCGCCCAAACTCTTTATCGCCAAATCGTCGCCGATTTCATCGGCAAAACGGAGTGCAGTTTCAGCGTCATTCGTCACAAGCGTTCGCGGTGTTTTGAAGCCAAGTCGCTTGGCAACTTGTAGTTGAAGCAGCTTGCGATGAGCAATCCGCGTCTGGAACGGGTCGTTGATCCAGCGGGCATGGCGCAGCATGGCATACGCGCCGTGAAGGATTTCGTTGAACTCGGCCTCAACGTAATCAAGCGAGCCTTCGTCCAACGTGAGATGCGAAAGATTTACCGGGTCGGGTTTCCTGAACCAGACGCACCGGACTTTTTGCAGGTCAACTGTCCTGCCGCTGTCCCGGAGGTGGATGAGGCCAGCGCCGGTCGTGGGCGTGATCGTGATGCCCGCATTGCTTGCCAGGTCTTCGGTGTTGAGCCTGACCCACTGTATGCCGGCTGCGTCGAGATGTTGCGACACGGTCGCGACATGACTGTCCTTTTTGCTCGTAATAATGAGAATCATAAAGTTGTAGAGTTGGAGTTGCCCGCCGCTGCCGGAAACCCGGCAGCGGCGAGGCTGATTTCCCCTTTTGCGGCTAGTCGTCTTTTTGCGTGTCGGCCTTGGTCGAGAACAAGCCGCCCGCCGAATCGTCTTCACGACAGGTCGAAAACCCCCTGCCGTTTCGGAACGTGGCGAGTTGTGTTCCGGGATTGTAGTCGAACGACGTGCCCGTTTCCGCACCGCTGGGCGCGAGTGCGAACGGAAGAGCCGCAATCAACGGGATCGCCGCGTCGTTTTTGGGGTTCATCCGAAAAGTTCCTGTCTGGATAGGAGGGTTGCGGGCAGACTATTGGGGTGAGTCAGCGTTTGCTATACCATGCGTTTGGCGTTCGTGAAGGCTACAAGTATTGGCGTACCGAGTATGCGGATGGGTGTATCCGGTTCTTTCTGCTGGTCAAGCCGGAGTGACTGGTTTGTTCCCGGTGCCAGAGCCGTGAGGTCAGTCGGAAGGGGCGGCGCTTCCGCGAACTGCAAACGGTGCCGATTGGATTCAAACCGGTCTTTCTGGTCACCGAGGGGCCCCAATGCGCGTGTCGGAACTGCGGTCGGAGCTTCGAGGCCCCCCCCTTTTGCCCCGGCGTATGTCACTTACACGCACCGCTTGCGGGCGTTGATCGAAGACCTGCGCAGCGTCCTGACCGTGGCGGACTTGGCGGCGGTCACCGGCCTGAGTGGGGACACGGTCAAGAACATCATCCCAAAGCGGCTGGAGAAGGACTATGGCCGCCCGCGGCTCAGGAACCTGCAACCGCTCTCAATCGACGAGATCTACCTCGGTCGGCGCAAATGGTTTGGGACACTGGTCATGGACCTGGACACCGGACGCATCGTCTGGGCGGCTCAAGGGCGTGGAGCCAATGCCCTGCGGAAATTCTGGCCTGCGCGGCGCTCCAGCCGGGCCAAGATCGAAGCCGTGGCGATGGACATGAGCGCCGCCTACTGGGCCGCCGTGGCCGAGAATCTGCCCACCGCGGCGATTGTCTTTGACCGGTTCCATACCACCAAGCCGGCCGTCGTGGAATTGGCTTACCCGTTTCGGGTTGAGCGAATCCCCGCCGCCGATGGCAACTACTGGCGCGATCTCCACGTTCCCGGCGCTCAATTCGAGTTTCCGTTCGTTACAACCGAAGACGGACAACGCGGTTCTCGCGCCGGAGAACCGTTCCTCCCAGGCCCCGTCCTTGACTTTCGCCACACCGCGCCAGCCACACCGCCAACTGGCATGAGCCATGACTTGTGGTCGAACGTGCCCGTGGCGTCTGAATCCGCGGTAACGGTTCCCGCACAAGAGACCACCGTCTCAAGGTGCGATCCCGCACGTCAGCCAGAAGTGGGGTAGTCGGTTCAAGTAATGATTGAGTACTGGCCAGTACTCGTTTGATTGGAGCATTTCCAACAATCATGTAGCGTATCGGGCGTGTAAAAAGAAGCCCTGACAGTCGGCGGTCGAAATGGCGGTGAAGGCGATGGCCACCGCGGGTAGCAGTTCATCCACGGTGCGCGGTGCCAGGCGGCGCAGGATGTGTTTGATCTTGCTCCAGAGGTTTTCAATAGGATTGAAGTCCGGGGAATACGGCGGCCGATACAGCCATCGGGCACCGGCGGCTTCAATCGCCTGGCGTACACCCGCCACCTTGTGGGTGGCCAGGTTGTCCAAGATCACCCCGTCGTGGGATTGGAGGCTCGGCATCAAGCCTTGTCGCCCCCAGGCCAGAAACATCTCGCCGTCCATCGCCCTCTCAAAGAGCCCCGGGGCGCAAGGTCCGCGCCAGCGCACGCCCGCAAGGAGCGTGCGGGTCTGGTAATGCCCGTGCGGGACGCGGGCCGCCAGCCGCTGGCCCACCGGGGAGCGTCCATACAACCGGGCCATTTTCGCGGTGGCCCCGCTTTCATCCACAAAAATCAAGCGGGCCGCCGGCACCGGCGCCAGCCGTTCCTGCCAAGGGCTTCATTGCGCGGCCACGTCGGGCCGGCCCTGCTCGGCGGCGGGCAGCGTTTTTTTTACCGCTCCACCCCAGGCGGCGCAGCCACCCATCCACGGTTGAGGTCCCGAACGGGCGATCCAGACGCGCCCCCGACTCAGCCAGCGTCGCCTCCGGTTGGTCGGTCACCAGCTTTTGCAGGCGCGCTTTCCGGGCGGCGGTCAGGAGCATCTTGCGTCCACACCAGTGGGTTTGCGGTTGGAGCGTGCCCCGCGCCTTGAACTGCTGGCGCACCCGGCGCACCGCCGCCACACAAAAGCCGGAAAACGCCGCGATCTCGCGGGTGCTTTTGCCTTGTGTGCGCCTGACATGGGCGTGAACTGATGGGGTGCAAGTCCCCTGCGCGGGAACACCGCGGTCGGGCTGGCCGTTACGGTCGGCACGACGGCGTGAGCGCTAGACCGAAGCAACTGCGGGATCGCGAGGTTCCGTGGGTAGGAATCCTCAGTCAAACCTGATGAGCCGACGAACAGAAAGATCATATGCTGATCAGTCCTTAGCATAGGCTACACTTGGGGCGCCAAAAAAGGAGCGCACCAGCTTGGCATTGGCCTTGATGGCTGATAGATCGCCCGCGACCCGTT
>JAKANS010000126.1 GCA_021823625.1 bacterium
AAAGCCGGCGTCATACGGTTTGTGGGTGCGTGGCCTAGGCTGTGCACTTTCTTTTTCTGCCACTCCGCTTCCCTTGTCCACAAAATCGAAGAAAGCTCAACCAGTCCCCAACGCTGGACCCGGCGGAGCGCAGCGGCAGCGCAGCGGAGGCCGGCGCGGAGCGGGGCCGCCCTGGTCACGCCCGTCCCGTGGTCGCTCCCACCGCCTCCGGCACGGTCTCCACGCTCTCGTAGTTCTTTGATTCCCACCGCCACTTACCCACGAAAAACCGCGACTATCCTCCTCCATTGGCTGCGCGGCTTGAGTGCAAGGAAGAAATCCGTCAGTTCGATGCCCATGGGATCGGTGGCAATCTCCGCGCTGCCCAGCCGCGACCAGATATTGGTAATCTCATCGGGAAACTCCGCCAGCAGGAGCTTTTCAATGCGGATGTTGTATGCCACCGCTTCTTCCACCGAGACGCCGGCCAACCGGACGGTGGTGCCCACGATGGCGCCCTCGCCAAGCTTGGGCAGGAACTCGCCGCCCATGCGCAAAGCCAGGAATGTGACACCCACCAGCAAGGCGAGCGAGCCCAGCAGGGTGGATGTCCGGAAACGTATCGCCAGCCCCAGCAGCGGTTCATAGAGACGATGCGTTACCCGCGCCAGCCACGGCTCCTTTTCCTGGACTTGCTTCGGTAGAAACAGACTGGCCAGGACAGGCGTGAGGGTCAGCGCCAAAAGCAGCGAACCGGCGAGCGCGAAGATCATTGTCAGCGCCATCGGCTTGAACAGTTTCCCTTCCACACCTTGCAGTGCGAGGATGGGCAGGAAGACGATGAGGATAATGCCAACTCCGAAAGCCACGGGCCGCGCCACTTCCAGCGGCGCGCTGGTGAAGGTTTCCTCGCGTTCCTCCCTGGTCAGCGGACGCCCCAATTCGTGCTGGCGCAGCGCCAGGCGGCGCATGGCATTTTCGACCATCACCACCGAGCCGTCCACGATGAGGCCGAAGTCCACCGCGCCCAGGCTCAACAAGCTGGCGGAGATGCCGGTCTGGAACATCAAGTCGCCGGCGAACAGCATCGAGAGCGGAATGGCGGCCGTCACCACCAACCCCGCTCGCAAGTTTCCGAGGAAGGCGAAGAGAACGGCGATGACCAGCAACGCTCCCGCCAGCAGGTTGTGCTCGACGGTGCGGATGACGTTGTCCACGAGTTCGGTGCGGTCGTAGAGCGTCTGGACAATCACATCGGGCGGCAGCGTCGCCTGCACTTCGGCGAGCTTCTTCCTCAACTCCCGCGTGACCACGGCGCTGTTCTCGCCCATGAGCATGAAGCCAAGGCCCAGGACGATTTCGCCCTTGCCCGCGCCGGTCACGGCACCGCGTCGGATTTCGTGGTCCAACTTCACCGTGGCCACGTCGTGGACGCGCACGGGCACGCCGTTGTGGGAGGCGATGACGATGTTGCCGATTTGATCTGTGTCGGTGGCGAGGCCGATGCCGTGCACCAGCAGCGACTCCCCGCCGCGCACCACCTGGCCGCCGCCCACGTTCTGGTTGTTCGCTTCCAGCGCCTCGATCAGTTGTTCGAGCGTGAGACCGTATTTCACCAGCCGCTGCGGTTCAGTGATGACGTGATATTGCTTCTCGAATCCGCCCCATGTATTGACCTCCGCCACGCCGCGCACCTTCCGCAACTGCGGTTTGATGACCCAGTCCTGAATCTCTCGCAGTTCGGTCAGCGTGCAATTCGTGTTGTCCGAGCGAACCGAGTAATGAAACACCTCGCCCAATCCGGTGGAGATGGGGCCAAGCTGGGGCCGCGCGATGCCCGCCGGCAACTCGATCGTTTGCAGCCGTTCCGTGATGAGATGTCGCGCTCGAAAGATGCTCGTATTGTCATCGAACGTGGCCACCACTTGCGAGAGGCCGAACTTTGATACCGAGCGGATGTTGTTCAGGCCGGGCAGGCCACCGATGGCCAGCTCCACCGGGATGGTGATTTGCGCCTCTGCTTCCTCCGCGTTGAGGGAGGGCACCGTGGCATTGATTTGCACCTGCACCGGCGTTGTGTCCGGGAAGGCGTCCACCGGCAAGTTGGTCAGTGCCCGTCCGCCCACCAGGACGAGTGCCGCGGCGAACACACAAACCAGCAAGCGGTTCTTCAGCGATGTGGTGATAAGCCAGTTCAGCATAAAAGACAGCTCAGATGGGCAATCATTTTTTCAGCAGGAACAGCCCGACGATCGAAAGTACGATGCCGACCACTCTGTGCCACGAGACTGGCTCGCGAAAGACGGCGAAGCCCGCCAGCGCCATCAACGCCGCGCCGCCTGCCAGAATCATGGGCACAGCGGACAGTGGCCCACCCTTTTGGAACAACAGGAAGAACAACACGGTGCCCGCGCCCACACAAATGCCGGTCAAGACCGAATACACTACGCCCGGCACGCTTACCGGCTGGTTCCGTTTGCCGCCGAAGTAGAGGGACGCGAGATATACCAGAATGGTGCCGGCCGCGGTGGCTTCGACAACGAAGCCTCCAAGGCCGTCGCCAATGCGGTCAGCGGCCAGCTTGGTGAAGATTTGATGCGGCCATACAAAACGGACGCGCCGATGGCATACCAGAACCAGGTGTTCATCGTTTTGTCAGTTGGGGGTTTCATGCTGTGCGTTTGAGCCGCAGACCGTAATGCCAAGGCGGGAGGTCCAACACCGGACCCGCAGGTAAGAGCAGGCCGGTCCTGCCAGCCCAGTCGAGGATTTGTTCCGACCGGGGGCGAATGTCCAAAGCGGGACCACGTGGCGTGGCCGGGTCGTAGCGCCAGTGAATCAACAGCACCCATCCGCCCGGACGCACCGCCCGCGCCGCCGCGGTCAACAACCGCACCGGATCTTCGCAGTGCAGAATGTTGAAGAGCAGGCAGGCATCTCTGGAACCGGGCACGCCGCCGAACCCATCCGCCATCACGTCACGTTGCTCGCACACGATGTTCGACAGTCCGGCTTCGCGCGCACGCTGGCGCGTCCGTTCAATCATGGCCGGCTCGATGTCCACCGTTTCGAGGACGCCGGAAATGCGCCGCGCCACGGGAAGCGTGAACGTGCCGTAGCCGCAGCCCAGTTCCACCACGTTCCGCAGCGTGTGGTCCACGCCCAGCCGGTCGAGAACCAGGTTCACATCCAGGAGGGTTTCCCAGTAGGTTTCTTCCGGCATTCCGCTTTCGCGCAGCTTCATGGAGTCAACGTGCGTCGGGGTTGGTTGTCGTCACGGGTGCTGCAAGCGCAAACCGTTTTGGATAAGAACAACGCGCGTAATCTCATTTGAGTTGGCAACCTGGTTTCATCAGCTTCAAACCGGCTGGTCGGGGTAATTGGGTTTCACGGCTGTCCGGCGGCATTTCGCGCGAAGCGGAAATAGCTGAACCTTTGTGTTGTGTCCCACGGCGTCGTGTGCGTCTCGTCCACTTGCTCCACCAGTCGAAATTCCGGGCCGAGTTCGGCGCAGATTGAGGGCGCGTCGTAGCGTGCCACCTCCAGTCCGCTGCACTTCACCGGACCGTCCATCGCGAACGTGGCGATAATGACGTGACCATCGGCAACCAGCGTTCGCTTCAACGCCTGGACGTACTTCTGGCGGTCATCCTTATCCGTCAAGAAATGGAAAACGGCTCGGTCGTGCCAGAGGTTGAAGCGATGAGGCGGGTTGAATGCGGTGACATCGGCATTGAACCATTCGACATTACCAGCGCGCGCGCCCAGGCGTACCCCGGCGTGTGCGAGCGCAGCCGCGGAGATGTCGAGCACGACCGGTTTCGTGAAGCCTGCATCGAGCAAGAAATCCACGAGCACAGACGCACCGCCGCCTACGTCAATGATGCCTTCGTCTTTGCCGATACCCGTCGCCTCAATCAACTTGAGCGAGATCGCCGGCCGGGTTTGAAACCAACTCACATCGTCCGGCGCTTTCGTTTGGTAAACTTGGTTCCAGTGTTCTTGGCGGTTCATGTGTCCTCCCAGTTTTGGGCCACAGCTTCAATCAGCCGGAGCGAAGCCAGGCTGCCGTCCGCTTCGCCTTTCTCGAAGTCGCCCTCGCGGACCCCCATGCGGTTGGTGATGTGCGCGAAGCAGACGACCGGCTTGTGCCTCGCCTGGGCGAAAGCGTAAAGCGATGCGGCCTCCATTTCCACGGCCAGCACACCTTCGGCGCGGGCGGCTTCGATGGCTTCCGCCGTTTCCCGGTAGGGCGCGTCGGTCGTCCACGCCGCGCCACGTTCCATCGCCGGCGTGACTTGATTCAGGGCTTGGGCGAGGCGCTGGCCGACCTCCGGGAGCAGATGCGCGTATTTCGCGGGTGGAAGGTAGTGGTGACTGGTTCCTTCGTCCCGGAGCGCCTTTTCGATGAGCACGAAAAAGGGCGGCGTTCGAACGGGGACGACCTGGCCCGCCGACGTGATGCTGATGAGCAACTGGCAACCCGACTCAAAAAGCTGCTCCGCCACCAGGACCGCGAACGGGCCGCCTACCGCGCAGCCAATGATGCCATAGGACAGGCCGTTGAGTTGGAACTGGTGGAGCACCGTGTGGTAGCAGGCCCAGAAGCGATTCGGCTCCGCCAGCTTCTTCCGCAGAAGGTAAGCCACGATGTCGCCATCCGGGTCGAGCACGCACACCGGCGGCACGTCACCGGAAGGCAGGGATTTTTGGCGACGCGCTTCCCGCAGCAGATTCGCGGGCGTGAAGACGGCCGCGCTGCGGTAGTGCTTGTTTTGGATTAGAGGGGACTCGGATGCCATCGCAGTGGAGTGTGTTTTCTGACTCTGGGTCTTTCTAAAAGCTATACCGCAGCGCTAGGTAAACGTTGTCATTGCGACCATGCTGCCCAAAGAAGGAATCGCCCGGCCAGCCGAAAATGTTTCCGCCCAGAGCCGCCCAGAGGCGGTCGGTGAAATTGTAGCTGATTTCGGGATTCAGGAAGTAATCACGCGCCAGGGGGCTGTAAAACGAGAACAGCGACAGCTTGAGCGTCTGGTAACGCAGGAGTTTGGTGAGGCGCAGGCCGATGAGGTCGCGCAACTCCGGGCGCGCCGGGAATCCAGCCGGCACGCTGCGGCGGTAGGCGGCGTAGTCCTGCATCCATTCGCCGTAGTATTCGAGGCTGCCGGTGAGGTCTTGGGCGAGTTGACGCTGGTAGGTGAGCAGGAAGCGGAACTCGGGGTTTTCGATGGCGGGGTTTGTGCCGGAGCGGTCGTCGAGCGAATCGTAGTAACCAATCTCCGCGCCCCACACGCCGCCCAGGCCGCTGCGCCGGGCGCTCGCGCCGAACACGGCCAGTGCGGAAAAGGTTTCGATGGCGCGTGTCGGCGCGACGGGGCTGTCGGGCTGGAGCGCGTAGCTCCGCCAAAAGCCGTGGTAGGCATAGACGGACAGCTCGGTTTCGGCCACGGTCCGGTAGGGGCGCAGCGCGGTCTCGGTGTTCTCCAACTGCGCGGCCGGCTCGTCGGTCTCGCGCGGCAGCGTGGGGAACGGATCGAATTGAAAAAAAGCGGCTGCGCGGCGGCAGGTGGTCGAGCGTGAATAGATCGGGCGGAATGACGCCCCATTCGGCGGAGAGGGGTTCGGATTGCGGGTGGAATTCAGCCATAGAGGGACTACCGGTTCTTGGCCTGGCAGGCCTTCAGGCCGTCGCTGGCCTTTGCGTTATTGGGATCGAGCTGGAGGGCCTGGGCGAAGGCCTTCGCCGCTTCGGCGGGCTTGCCTTGAGCGACCAGGATTTGGCCCAGCAACACATGCGCCTCGGCCTGGGTGGGATCTCCTTCGAGGCTTTTCTTCACGTGCTCGAGCGCTTTGGCGTGGTTCCCCGCCTGAAAGAGTTGTCCCGCCAACTTGAGTCGGCTGCGAGTAGCGTGCGCGTCACGGCCCTTGGTGGTGTCAGGCGGCTTGAGCACGGTTTCCAGATCCTGCTCGTTGATTTCCCCCAGCAGGTGGCGAACGCGCGCGCGGATGACTGCGACGTAGTTGACTTTGGTGAAGGGCTGGTATGCCACGAGCTTGTGGTTCTTGTCGGCGATGCCAGCGACGGGACAAAGAGCCACGCCGAGTTTCCCGTAGAATGCATCGCCAACGTCTATGAGGACGGGCATCGTGATGCCCGTTTCCTTGACTTCAGCCTCCACCTCGGCTTTGGTGAACCGGTCGGAGACGATGGCGACCCAATGCACGGACTTGGCAGCCATTTCCTTTTCGCAAACTGCGAGTTGCTTGAGGGTGGCACGGGAGTATTCCTGGCCGGGTTTAAAGAAAATGAAGACGTTCGCGGCCGCGTTGCTCAAGAGGGGGTGTTTGCTCCCCTCCAGCGTCGGCATCTCGAGATTCTCAATGGTGCTGCCTACTTGCGCGTGAGCAAAGCCCCAGGCGACGGAGGTCCAAAGCGCGGCGCCGGCAGCAAAATGGAGACAGGAGATGCGCATGGAGACGGAGTTCCTACTTCGGCTTGACCGCGGTGGCGATAGAGTTGGTGTAACTGCGTTTTTCATGGCAGGTCTTTTCGCAGGAACCGCCGGTGGGCGTTTGCGTGTAGTTGATCTTGAGCATCCAGCCCTTCGAACCATAGGGGACGGCGTCGCGAATCTGGTGCTTCTGCTTCGAGGCGTGGACCTCGTGGCAGGCGCGGCAGGTTCGGCCGCGTTCGGTTTTGTGGACGTGGAGGTAGTGGAGGTTGGTGCTGCCGTTGCGGAATTGCGTCAGGGTCGTGGTCTGCGGGTCTTGGAGAACCGTCTCCTCGTGACATTCGAAGCACAGGGCGTAAAGCTTCGGATCATAGGGCGAGTAGAATTGGGGCGGATACTCCTGAATCAAAAGACGGAAGTTGTCGCCGCCGTGGGGCTGGTGGCAGGCGCTGCAGTCTTTGGCGGCGACCGGGAAGTGCCATTCCGGGTTTTGGTCCAGCAGCTTCTTGATGTTGGTGAGTGTCTTGCCGGCGTGGTCCTTGAGGTTGTCCTGGCCGTGGCAGTTGACGCACAAGTCGAACGCCAGTTTGTTGAGGAGATGTTCGACGTTCGCCCCGTGCGGATTGTGGCAGTTGGAACACTTGGCCTCCACCGTGAGGGCGTCGTGTTTCACTTTGGAATCCGTCGCCAGTTTCCGGATGTCTTCGTGGCAGCTCAGGCACAGGCTGCCGGGTTCTTCGACCAGTAATTTGGGCAGCTTCGAGTTGTGCGGGTTGTGGCAGTTGACACAGCTTTCCTGCGCCGCTCCGTGGCTGGATTTGCGCGCCAGCACTTGCTGGAAATCCTCGTGACAGCCGAGGCACAATTCGTTCACGGGCAACGAAATTGGGCCAGGTTCTTTCGGATCCTTGTTCTTGTGGCAAAGACTGCAATCGCCGTCTTCAAAGGGCGCGTGAGTGGTGACGGTTTTCTCCCCTGCTGGAAGAGGATTCAAATCGTTCTTTTTCGTTTTGGGCACCGGCAATTTCTTTTCGACGGCGTCAGCGGCCCAAGCGGGCTGAATTACCGCCGCGCAGGACAGAATCGCGGCCGCGATGGCAATGAATCGCCCGCCAAAGGCGGCGACGCGGGTGGCAGACGTGGGGTTGCGAAGGCGGAATAGCGGTTTTTTTGTGCGCATAGCGTTACTTTCTGGTCACGGCGTCTTCGATAAGCAGCGGATACTTGTAACCAGCCCCAAAGTCCTTGTCGCAGGCGACCTTCCCCTCCACCACGATGGTGTCTCCCGTCTTGACATCTTCCAGGGTGGTCAGCGTCAGATCGCCGGTGTCGGTTTTGCCGGTGCCGTCCCGGATATGAACCCAGTTCTTGCCCATGATAGCCGGCGTGAACTTCACCACCACGCCGCGCACTTTGACGGACTTGCCGGCGAGTTCACGTTTCTTCGCGTAACATTCCTCGACGGTGTAACCGCCGCGGACTTTCTCGACCGACCCCTGCTTGATTTCAACCGGCGGAGGGGTGGCCGGAGCAGCCGGATTTGTCGCGGACAACGACGGATGGCCAGGGGGAAGCGTTGGGGCCGTCAGCTTGTCCCCCTTGCCGTTGACCTCGACCCCGGATGCGAAGAGAATCCAGTCGAAAGTCCGGTTCAAAGTTCGGCTTTTGAAATCCTTCATCACCCAGCCGTCAGGGATGTTGACGGAGTCGCCGACCGCGACTTTGAACTGCCGCGAAGCCGCCCACGTCTTGCGCGCGCCGTGTTGCACCAGGACGTAAGTGTAGTCGCCGGAATTCGTGGTTTCGATCACCTTGCCGGCCACTGGGGGCTTGGCGTCTTCCTCGGACGCGTCCGTGCCAGCCAGGGCGCGACCAGTCAGGAGGAGCGCGGCCAGCATCGTGCCCATCAGTTGGTGGTGCATGTTCATAATTCTTTTCTCTCTATTCTCTATTCTGGATTCAGGTCAATAGGATTCCGGATTGTGGTCCTTTCCTTGGCCGGTCAGGTAACAACTCCCCCGATAGGTTTCGGTGAATTGGAGGGCCAAGGCTTTGATGTCGTCGTGCATCCTAAACATAAGTCCGCCGGTTCCTCCACCAACAGCTTGCCGCAGTGCAGGACGCAAAAGAAGAGAACGCCTCCAGCCACTGTTAGCTCGTTATTTTGTGTGCTTTGTTTCATGTTCAAGTGATGTTGTTATGGGAGTTGGGTTACATTCCCGGATACCAGTATGGGTTATGGTTCACCCCGTGACACGTCAGGTAACAACGGCCACGATTGATACCCGTACTCTCATATTTGAGTTGTCCGCTCGAGGAAGGGGTGACATAGGTGCGGTTGAAATTGATCAAGTGGGGTACGGTCGCGACGCCGTGAGGGTCATGACAACTGGTGCACGCGATGTCGGCGCCACGGACGTGTTCATCGTGCACGTCGAAACTTTGATTGGCTAGAATGCTGCTTCGGCTATGACATTTGTAGCAGAGGGCATAGATGGCCGAGCTTTCCGTTTGGTAATCGGTCAGCTCCAGCCTACGCTCGAGCAAGGGGAGGTAAGCCGAACCGTGCGGTCCTTTGGGCCCGACGCCGCCCGCGCCGGGGCCTTGGTTGTTGTTGTGGCAATCCGTGCAATACATCAGACTGCTGGTGGTCCAGGGCGAAATCAGGCTCGGACAGTTGGGGTTCTTGCCAATCGCTTCGATGGGATGGTAAGAGGCGCTCGAGGACTGGAATTCCAGACGGGTGTTCGTCTGCACAAATTGCCGGGTCACGCGCGCCTGACCGCGGGCCGTGCTATCGGCGTGACAGCGAAAGCAGAGTTCGTATTGATTGACGAGGGGGCTCACGAGCGTCCCGCTCGCGTTGATTCCTTTGACTCCCGCCTGGCTGCCGGAGGCAGTGGGGGGCGAAGCCGTCTGGGACTTGGCGGCATGCGGATTGTGGCAGTCTGCACATTCGACGTGGCGGCTGGGATTCACCGGGTCTTCCGTGGGATCATGGACGCCGGTTGTGTTGGCGATGGGATGGACGCTGGCCTTGTTGAACTCGCGCTGAATGTTCTGTGCGGCCACGTTGCCGTTGTGGCACGGGTCACAGTTGGATTCCTCCCCGGCAAAGTTGAGCAGCCGGGGTTTGGTGCCCGCGGTGTGCGGGCGATGGCAGTTCTCGCAACCGTTCGCCGCAACGGTCGTCTCCTCGGTGTGGGGCCACGGGTCGGGTGAGACGCCGTTCCAGGTCCTGGTCGCCGTGCTGTGAATCGAAGCCGTCCAGTACGTTTGGTTGTGGCAGGTGTTGCAGAGGGCGGAGGCGGTATTGTTCCGCACGAGGAACTTCCCGTACTGGTTGCTGTGCGGATCGTGACAGGCCGTGCATTGCAGTTGTTGGTTCTGGTCCAACCGCACCGGCCCGGTGAGCGAGGAAGGAGCCTTGAGTTGGCCGTTCTGGCTGGCCAACGACGCGTCATAGGTAAAAGAAACCGGATGGTCGTCGGCCAGGTCGGTGCCGAGGCGCGGCACGCCCGCGGGCATCATGGTGACGCCGCCTTGCATCGCGATGGTGGAGGCGCGGCTGCGGACCATGCCCAGAGCGATCGTGCCATCGTGGCAACTGAGACAGAGTTTGGAGGCGCCGGTGGGCTGGCCGATCAGGGCCTTCGTCGTCGTGCTGCTGTAAGGGGTGTAGGTTGCGCCCGAACTGTAGCGGTTCCAGAGCGGGGCTTCGGTTGAGCTATTGTGGGGCGTGTGACAGAAGACGCAGATCTCCGATTCCGTAACGGCTTTCACCGTGCCGGGGCCGCCGACGGCAAGGTTGTGCTTGTTGTTCACAATGCTGTCCCCGAAGCACAGCCAGGTTGCCGCCCAGGCGCAGACGAATTCGGCCCACCTGACCCGCCCGCGCCGCCGCCGCCGTCCCGCCCGGGGAAAAGTTGCCTGGGGACCGTTCGGTTTCATGGTTTGGCCAGATACTTGAACACCTGCACGCGACGGTTATAGCCGTCCGCCACGTAGATCAGGTGATCGCGGCCGATCGCGATGCCGGTCGGGAGCCAGAATTCCCCCGGGCCGGAACCCGCGGCCCCGACACTCAGCAGGAAGCGGCCCTGCGGATCGAAGATTTGGAAGTTATCGAACAGCGCGTCCACCACATACACATGGCCGAAGCCATCCACGGCAACGCCTTTGGGACGGCTGAAGTGCCCGGAGCCGTCGCCCACGCTACCCATCCCGTGCTGGAACTGTCCGGCGGCGTCGAACATCTGAATGCGCGAATTCATCGAATCGGTCACGCAGACCCGGCCGTTCGGCCCGGCCGCCAGGTGGGTGGGGAAGTTGAATTCGCCAGGCCCCACACCTCGTCGCCCGAATTTCGACAGGAACTTTCCGCGCAGATCGAAGATGACGACGCGATGGGCAGCCGTGTCAGCGACATACAATCTCTCTCCCGCGATCGTCAGTCCCGAAGGGCGCTCCAGTTCCTTCGCGATCTCGAAGCGCAATTTCCCCTTGCCGTCAAACGCCACGAGCTTCTGCAACGCGGAATCCGCAACGTAGAAGATGCCCTTCCGCTTCGCCACGGCCACCGGCGAGACGAACGTCAAGCGCCCAACCTTGTCCCAGTGCTGGCAGGTCTTAAGCGTGCGGTCAAAGAACCACACCCGAGCGTTGCCCGTGTCGGTCAGGCAGAGGTTGTCGGCCTCGTCCAAGGCGATGCCGAAGGGTTTGACCAGTTGCTCTTTCCCCCGGTCTCCTCCCGTCACCAAGTTGGCGAACCGGTTCCAACTTGAGGGTCGAATCCCAAGATCGCCCGGTCCCGAGATGCTCCCCACATAAGCCACGCGCGGCGCGGCTGGCGGTGCCGGCCAGACGCCCAGGAACTGTTCGTCCAAGGAACCGTTCTTTTCCGCCGCATGAACACCGAACGCCAACCACACTGCCAGCGTGAGTACGCCGACCGCACTCGCGGAATGAAGCCCATCCGTCGCGCCCAGGCCTCCGTGCCGCGCGATGGAAAAGGGCTCGGGTCGCCGGGGTCGCATATCAAAAGCTTCGTTTGGCCCGCAGAAAGAAGAAGTGCCTTTCGCGCAATTCTCCCAGGTAATTCTCGTCCTGAAACTCGTAGCCCGCTTGCACGACCAGCTTCCCGTAATGGAAATCCAGGTCCGCGCGGGCCGTATTCAGAGTCTGGTCATAGCCTTCCCCCTGCTGAACCCGCACGCCGCCTTCCGCGTTGATCGACAGGTGCGAGGTCAGCCGCAGCCGCGATCGCCCGATGAAATGATAGGTGGTGAGTTTGCGGCCGTCCTCCGGAAAACGACTCCACGTTTCCCCCACATCGAGGGAGAAGGTCGAGCCCTCGTACGGCTCAACGCTGAGGTTTTGAAACAGCCGTACCGCAGTATAGGGCGACAGGTTCGATTGGAAATCCTCGTACTCCGCCCCGGCTCGCAACCAGCCGGCCGTCAGATCGAGACCCACCACCTGGTCGACGATCTCTTGCAGGATCAGAGATTTGCCCCCGTAATAATCGACGAAGCTTAGACGGCCAAACAACCCCAGCCGGTCGCCCAACAAGTCCAGGCGGAAGTTGAATCGCTGGGCCAGCGTCGTGAACGAGTCGGAAGGCTGGGCCAGCGCCACATAATCCACCAGCACCGTGCCACCGTTCGGAATCGTCCCTCCAGGAACGCGTTGGATTTCAGTCTGTTCGCCGCGCCCGAGGACGCGGTAGTCCAGCAATTCCCGGTATGGAAGCGTGCCGCTGGAGTCCGTCACCCGGAGGCTCGCCCCCTCGACCCGGGGCTGGTTCAGGACGGTGGTCACGCCATCTTTAAGCGTGTGGGATTCGGCGGTGACGAAAACCAACTCGCCGAGTGTCTCGCGCTGTTCCCGATCGAGCAGCCAGCTGCAGCCGAGCGTCAGCCGGCTCCCTTTCCCCAACCGTTTGGTGTAGTTCTCGTTGAGTCCCAGGCCATACCCCGTGGTGTCGAGCGCCGTGCCCTCGCCGCCGGAGGAGACCGTTTGACCGTGGACGTCCAGGGTGGAGGTCAAGCTTTCGTATAATTGGTGGCGCACGGTCGCCGAGGCCGAATGCCCGTCGCTCTCCACCGCGCCGGCAGAACGCTGGTTGAAGCTGTAGTTGTAGTCGCTTTCCAGCTCTTTGCTATGTTTCAACCGGAGGTGTTCATGGCTCGTGAAATTACTCGTGGGGAGGCGCGTGACGGAGCGGAGGTCCGAGCGGGTCGTGCTGTCCAGTTGATTGTAGTTGAGCGACGAATTCAGCTGGATCCAATCTTTCTGGCCGAAGCTTTCGGTGTCCAACAGGTTGACCGAGTGGTTGATTCCTTCCTGGGTGTAAAGCCCGGTTTCACGCCGGGTGAATTCATCGAGCGTGTAGGAAAACTCGGTTTGGTTCTCCGAGCCCCGCTCAGGGGAAGCGGCCAATGAAACGGCGGTTTCGTCCAGGCGCGAAGGGCGAATCAAACCCGTGATGTCCTCTGCCGAGCGAGTCGCCGAAACCCTCACGGGCACCAGTCCGGCGGTATATCCCGCGTGTCCGCCATAGCGCTGCGTGTCCACGGTCGCGCGGGAGAAAAAATCGTAATCCCGGGTCGTGCGCTCTTTGGCGGCAAACAGATTGGCCGCGTAAGGCTTTTCCTTCAAAATCGCGATGCCCCCGTCGTAACGCTGCAGAAACAACGGCCCCGACCGGGTTCCTCCGCCGAGGCCGCTGAAGGACGACTCCTGCCAGCCCACCCCATCCTGGGTGTCGAGATGATACTCCAGGAAGTTCGGGTGGTAGAAGGATCCCTCCAGGCCCAAACCCAGGGTCGGAACCGCATAGAGGACTTCCCGCGTGGCCGTCTGATTCGATTTCGTCACGGTTCGTTTTTCCATGTTCCCTTCGACTTCCAAACCGACGTTGACCTCGGAGATCTTCAATTTCATCCAACGGGGCTCTTCGACTGGGCCCCGCGTTTGCGCCCGCAGATTCATCCCGGCACCTAAAACAAAAATCCCGAGCCCTCTCCACCACATTCTGCCTGGCCAACGGTTCCTCATTTTCCACGTGCGCTGGCATGTTAGTCCGGAGGCTTATCCGCGCTGGGTTTCAGAAAGAATCTCCGTTCCCCCCGATGCGGATCATGGCAGGCGGTGCAGGCGCCGTCGCCCATCGGACCATGTGCCTTCGCCTTGGCTATATCCGCCGGTTCATGACACTCGAAGCACAACTGCGAGCCGGGCTTCACCAGCAAGGCCTTTTCCTTCGACTCATGAGGGTCATGGCAGCCGGTGCATTCGCCGGATTCCGCCGGCGCATGGCGGAACCTGGCCTTTGCCAGGAAATCGTCGTGGCAAGCAAAGCAGAGATCGACCAGTTTGCCCTTCAACTTCTGGGAGAATCGTGACGCATGACACTCGCCACACTGCCGATCGCCGTAAGGGACATGAACGACCATAGCGGCTCCCGCCTTCGCAGTGACTTGTGTGACCGGGCTGTTGGTCTTCGGTTCGGCCGCCGTGGGGACTTGCTCCGCCGCTTTGGCCTTGGCCGCCTCCTGAGTGGGCACGCCATCGAAGAACCACGCCAGCCACTCCCGCTTGGTCTGGCTGGCGCACCCCGCCAGGAGCAGAACCCCACAGACCCCTCCCCCCACGAGGTGCGGCCATGTTCGGTGACTTTTCATGCGTGGGGCCAAGGCTCGAGAGCGGCACGGCGGTATCTTGCCGCGCCACGGCCCACGAGGCAATTAGCGTTTTTGGCCGAAACCATACACGCTTACCTTTCGGTCACCCAACTGGTTGGACACAATCACCAGGTATTCCAACACAAAACCCGGAGCCGCATATTTTTGGAAGAGGGTTACATGGTCGTAATCGAGGATCACCTTGGCTGGCAAGTCCAGCGCTGCCGCGCTGCCGCCAGGCTCACCGAAGAACAAGAGCAATCGCCCTTCAGGATCGAAAATCTGAACCACCTGCGCCGCGGCGTCCACCACGTACAGGCGGCCTTCGCGATCGACGGCGACGCCTTTGGGCCGCGCGAACTCGCCCGGCCGGTCCCCCAGTTGTCCGAACGTGCGCAGGTATTTGCCCTCGGCGTCGTATTCCTGGACCCGGAAGCCACCGATATCCGAAACGTAGAGGCGGCCCTGGGAATCGAGCGCCAGATTGGTCGGCGCGAACAGTTTGTCCTTCTCTCCTTCCGGATTCTGCGGGATCTTGAACAGCAACTCGCGCTTGGCCTTGTCGTACACCCGCACACAGTGGTTGTTCAGGTCCGCCACATACAGCCGGTTCCCGGCGATGGCCACATCGATCGGCTTCATTTCCGGTTTCCCGGCGGCGGCCTGCGCCGGGTTCGTTGACGTCACCGCCCCTCCTGGCGGCGACACTTCCGCGCTTTGCCCGAGGGCGCCCAGATAGGCGTCGTTCGGACCATAAATCAACACCTGATTGCGCGCGGTGTCCGCCACATACCGGGTCCCGTCTCGATCCACGGCCAGGTTGATGGGCGAGCGGAGTCGGCCCTCACCTTGCGGCACAAAGGTGGCCATCTTGCGTTTCTCCAAGTCGAGAATACGGACGGTTCTGGAACTGACATCGCAGACGTAAAGCTTGCCCTGGCTGAAGGCCAGCCCGTACGGCTTGACGATGGGGGTCTTGGGAGCTTCCTTGCCCGTCACAAACGTGGCAAACTTGCCCGCGCCTCCTCCCAAATCGGCCTCGCTCGAATAGCTCGCCAGGAATTGGAGGCGGGCTGGCGCCGGAGGCGGCGGATAGAAGATGAAGTTCTGTGCTGGCTTCGGGGCCGGTGCCGTCGCGCAGCCCGCGAGCAGGCCGAGCAGGCCGGCCACAACCCCCTTCCGCCATCGCGCCCGTTCGATCGGTTCAAGTGTTTTCATCCGTCATTTGACTCGTAGTAGTGCTTGAATTGACTCCCAGCGGGTGCTCCGCCGCCAAGCCAGGTCCCTGAACTACTATCTTGCAAGATCTTCTCAAGCCGCAAAGATTTTAGGCGAGGGATGAGAGCGCGGAATTTATTCCGCCCCCTGGTGAGCACCCGTTACCCCAAGCGGAATAAATTCCGCGCTCCTTCGGTTGCGGCTGCGCCCCGCTGGGCAGCTATTTTCCATGACAGTGCAAACACAAGGCCGAACCGACGATGGTTTTGCGCAACATCTTCGTGGTTCCGGCTACCGCATTGTGCGGCTCATGGCACGTCGCGCATTCCACCTTCCCATCGTAAAAAGGCAAGACAGAAACACCCCCCCCATGCAGATTGTGACAGTTCCCGCAACTCGCGCTGCCCACGTGATCCCACCGAATGGACACGGGATGATCGTTGGCCAGGTCGGTGCCGATCAAGGCGTCGCCGGTCACAAACTGCGTGCCCGTCCTGCCGCCAAACGAGTCCTGGGCCACGGTGCCATCGTGGCAGGAGAGACACGACTTCGAGGGGGCCAGGGGCTGTTCGGGCGTCTGGTGCAGCGTGGCGCTGCTGTAGAGGGTGAAGCTGGCCGTCGTGACCTCGTGGTTCCACAGCGGCCGATCCAGCGCCTGGCTGGCGTGGTGCGGCGTGTGACACACGATACACACTTCGCCTTGGGACCACCCTTGCGCCGAGAAATCATGCGCGCTGCCGACAATGCCAGACTGCGCGACTGTGGCGGAAGCCAGCAGGGCCAGCGCCCAGCCCAGCCACCGGACTGTTTTCAGGGGCCTCATCCCGTTCCGAGTCGATGGTTCAGTGTTCAAGAGGCATTATCAAAAGCCGTAGCGGCCGTGGTAACGAGGCTCCGATCGATTTTGGGGTTTGAAAAGTGAGCCTCCTCACGTCGGCGGCTACGGTTCTGAAACAGGCTCACGGCCCCCCACGAGTTTGTGGCCGGTGAGAGGCCGGTGCGACCCCGGCGGGAAGAGGCCCCATTGTGGAAGCCTCTTCCCGTATCTCGTCTGCCAGCAGCGAGGGCGTGTTGACCATCTCGCCTGCTACTTGCTATGGCACTTCAAACACAAAGCGCTGCCTGCGTTGCTGACGCGCAAGAAGTCGCCATTTGCGTTGTTGTGCGCGTTGTGACAGGAGGCGCACTCGAGTTTGGAGCTGAACAGCGGGATGTCAGTAACGACCAGACTCGCTGAAGCCGGCGTCACGAGTCCGCCGTCGGCAGTCGCCAACGCCAGGTCATAAGTGAACGACACCGGATGGTCATTGCGCAGATCCGTTCCCAGCAATGCACCGCCCGTCATGGTGTGAGTTCCCCCGCCTCCGACAAACGCGTCAATGGCAACGGTGCCATCGTGACAGCTCAAGCAGGCTTTCGAGGTGCCGTCGGGCTGGCCTACGGTTGCGTTCAAGGTGCCGCTCGTGTAGGGCGTGAATGAGGCGACTGTGCTGGTGTGGTTCCACAGGGGCACCAGTTGCGTTGCCTGTGCGTTGTGCGGCGTATGACAGGACACGCAGATCTCCGTGATACCCCATCCTGCTTGAGCCGAAAGGTCGTGGGCTGTCCCGGCAATGGTTGTTGCTCCCCGCGAAACGGTGGGCAGCGCCAGCAGTATGGCTCCTGCTGCGAGCGTTAGTAACGTTCCTCTTTTCATGTTTTAACCTTTGGTTTGTGCTTTGTTTGGTTGTTACTTTGCCGGCAGCTCTTCAACGAGGACTGCCGGGTTCGGCGGTGGACCG
>JAKANS010000127.1 GCA_021823625.1 bacterium
AAACGTCTCGTTCGGTATCGGATATGACTAACGCTTAAGGAGTGGGGAGCACGGAACCCTTGGGCGGCCACCTCCGGCAAATAGCTTCGCAGTTAGGTCAACCCACCTTCGTGGAAATCGAGGCTAGGGGACAGCCGATGGACAGTTCCGTTACCTGGTGGCCCGCCCCGAACAGGCCTCTCTGCCCGGAAGGGGCTGAGCCTGTGGGACAGCCCGGTGAACCCACCACAATTTCTCCAAGACAAGCCATGTGAACCCCACCCCAAAAGTCTTAATGCCTCACTCCCGCCAACGCTTCAAACCGCAAGCAAAGACATGCACTTTGCCCCAGTCCTAAAGCCTTGTGGGATGGGTGTGCAATGCTTTCTGAAATGCGCGGCTGAGAAAGTGAAGCCGAATGCCGTCGGGAATCGGCGGCAACGGTGAGTTGTCGGCCGGCAACTCGAACAGTGGCGGATTCGATGAGGGTGCCGGTTCGGTCTCGCCCTCAACCGGTGCCCACAACAAGGTGCCCAGTTCTTCTTTCGTCAATGGAGCCTTCGGGTTCAGCCAAAGCAATGTTTTCTCCCTCACTTCGCTCTCGATTCCCACTGGGAGCAGCGGCAACTTACCAAGTCCGCCACGTCGAAATACCGAAACACAGCTTTTGAACTTTTCCCAGCTTGCGAACCGCGCGGGGTTTTCCCGCACCGGATACGGCAACTGCAGGCGGTCGGGGCAGGAGCGCACCTGCGAAACCGCATGCCCCCCGACAGCTTTTCGCACGGCTTCGCAAAGGAGAGACTCGATACGTCCCGCTTGGGCTTGAGCGACCTCGGTGTGATCGAGAATGTCGAGTATTTCGTCCTCCCGTCTTCCGGCAATGGCCAAAGCAATGGCCTCAGCGACACCGGCCACGCGTGCCGAGCAATCCGCATGGGCGAGGTCAATACGCTTCCGGTCCGTTGCCAAAGGAAATGCCGCATGGATGAGGACGTTTGAGAAAGGATTGGGATCCTCAGTGGGGAAGAAGCACCGCAGCTTTCCGGCGGCTTCGCGCGACGTGCGAACGAATGTGCCATCCGCGTTTTCGAGCACGGCGACTTCGGCCAGGCCGGAGGCGGAACGGTGCAAGCGCCAACGCCACAACTCAGGCTTCCCATCGCCCACCGTTTCCACGACGGAGACCAAGCCCGCGTTCAACTCGCGTTGCCAAACTCTGGGTGGTTGTCCCGATTCCCAACGCACTTCCTGGACGCCATCAAGGAAGACGATCAGCGACCGGTCGCTCGTAATCGCATTCCACTCCTCCTGTAAGCGTGAACGCGCATCCCCGCTCAGCGGAAGGATGATCTGGGTGATGTAGTCGCGGCAGTGATCGTTCTGGACCGGCGACCATGCAGGAAAGCAAAGCACCGTGAAGGGGTCCACTGTCGCGCCGTTCAGCGCCTCGCTTGCGATTTCCTGAGACCACCGGACATGGAGGCTGCCTGAGTGGATTTCCGGCGCGGTGGTCAGGTTCAGGATGGAACGGAATCCAATTCCTTTTGATCCAATCGGCTTCTCGCGCTCAGCGTCGATGGCGTTCTGAAGCAGTTCGAGAATTGCCCGGTCGGCGTAGCCTTGTGCGGTTTGTGATTGCTGGCTGGCTTCCCTGATTTGGTGGTAACGGTCGGAGAAATGCTGGCGTTGCCGTTCAAAGAGGTCGGTCACAGCCTTGCGCGCGTCCACTTCGTCGGTGAACACTCTGTCTGCTTTTTCCCAAGCTGTCGGCCCCGCTTTCTTGGAACTTGTCCAACCATAGACTACGGACACTAAACCGTGAAGGCTGAACGGCTGCCAGTGTTGGCAACGACCAACGCATGAGGTGTCAGCTTGAACAGAATTCGGCCGCCGTTGGAATGCGGTCTTGGTGTTTCGTCGTTCATAGCGGCGAGTAGCGTTCGCTTCCGGCAGACACTGACGGCCCTTTACGTGCTGCAACCTTCCGTCGCTCGCGAAACAACCGGTGTTCATTCGGAAACATGGCCGAAGTTTCTTTTACCTCGCCGCGTGCCGTCAATTGCCGATCCGCTCCGGTGTGAACAGGTTCCGGAACTTGTTTCTCGCACGACCGGCATCCCCGTCTCCCGCCTCCTCGAAGGCGAGAAGGAGAAACTCCTGCGCCTCGACCAGATTCTTCACCAGCGCGTCATCGGCCAGGACGAAGCCGTGCCGGCCGTCGCCGACGCCGTCATCCGCGCCCGTTCCGGCCTCAAAGATCCGAAGCGTCCCATCGGCTCGTTCATTTTCCTCGGGCCGACCGGCGTCGGCAAAACCGAACTGGCGCGCGCCCTCGCCGAGTCGCTCTTCGACAGCGAGGAGAACGTCGTACGCCTCGACATGAGTGAATACATGGAGAAACACGCCGTGGCCCGGCTCATCGGCGCGCCGCCCGGCTATGTGGGCTACGAGGAAGGCGGCCAGCTCACCGAAGCCGTCCGCCGCCGCCCCTACTGCGTCATCCTCTTCGACGAGATCGAAAAGGCCCACCACGACGTCTTCAACGTCTTTCTGCAAATCCTCGACGACGGGCGCCTCACGGACAACCAGGGCCGCACGGTGGACTTCCGCAACAGCATCATCGTGATGACTTCCAACCTCGGCAGCTCGCCGATCCTGGATTTCATGAACAGGCATTGTGATGACTCCCTCTCCCATCGGATGGGAGAGGGCCGGGGTGAGGGTTCCGCCTGGTCCGAACTCGAGAAGCAAGTCGTCGCCGAGCTGCGCCAGCATTTCCGCCCGGAGTTCCTGAACCGCGTGGACGACACCGTGGTCTTCAAGCCGCTCACGCTGGACGACATCAAGCGCATCGTGGAACTCCAACTCACGCTCCTGCGCGCCCGCCTGGCCGACCGCCACATCGCGCTCGACCTGAGCGACGCCGCCAAGGAACACGTCGCCCGCGAAGGCTACGACCCGGTCTATGGCGCGCGGCCGTTGAAGCGTTATCTCCAACGCGCCCTCGAAACGCCGCTCTCCCGCCAGCTCATCTCCGGCGACATCACCGACCGCAGCCGCGTGACGGTGGAACTCAAGAAGGACGAACTGGTCTTCGAGGCGAAGCCGGCGAAGAAGTAGGACCGCGCGTCCCGCCTGTCTGCGATGTGCAGCCGGCAGGCGACGGTTGCCTGCGTGTCACGGACAGCATACTGTGCCGTCATGCGAGCCGAATTTACTGCGGTCATCGAGCCTGCCGAGGAAGGCGGTTACTGGGCCATCTGCCCGGAAGTTCCCGGGGCCAACGGCCAGGGCGAGACGATTGAGGAAACCAAGCGGAGTCTCGCGGCTGCCATCCAACTCATCCTGGAGGACCGTCGGGAAGACGCCTTGCGCGGACTGTCCCAGGAAGCCATCCGTGACATCGTGGCGGTGCCGTGAAACGCCACGGCCTGCTCAAGCATCTTCGACGTCACGGTTGCTACCTCAAGCGCGAGGGGGCGGCCCATTCGCTCTGGACCAATCCTCAAAATGGAGTGGTGGAAGCGGTGCCGCGCCACACGGAGATCAAAGACGGCTTGGCACGCAAGATTTGTCGTTCCCTCGGCTTGCCCGCCCCCAACTGATACCCGCTTTCTCGCCATCTCATCGCCAGCGAAGTCACAGGTAACAGCCGCATGATGGAAGAGTTCAAGAAGGGCGAACTGGGTCATGACGCACCCGGGCAACCCGCACCTCAAGCGTGCGGGCCGGTGCAAACCGGCTTGCTTCCCCTGCTGACGGCACCGTTAGCCGTCGATCTTGGCGCGGAGTTCTGCCACCTGTTGCTCCAACTCGCGCAGGCGGCGGATCAACTCGGGCAATTGCTGGCCCGCGATTATTTGCCGCTTGGCCTGTCGATCCGGCAGGGCCGGGATCCCCAGCACCCGGCTACCGTCCGGAATGTCCCGCATCACGCCCGACTTCGCACCGATAGTGATCTGGTTGCCGATCTTCAAATGATCCGCAATGCCAGACTGCGAAGCCACCACGGTGTAATCGCCCACGCGTGTGCTGCCGGCAAAGCCGACCTGGCCCAGGATAAGACAGTGCCGGCCGATGACGACGTTGTGCGCGATATGCACCAGGTTGTCGATCTTGGTGCCCTGGCCGATGACGGTGGCGCCGAACACGCCGCGGTCGATGGCGGTGTTGGCGCCAATCTCCACGTCGTCCTGGAGGATCACGTTGCCCAGGTGCAGCAGCTTCCGATGGCGCCCTTCGTCGAGCACGTAGCCGTAACCGTCGGAGCCGATGACCGTGCCGGCGTGGATGCTCACGCGGTGGCCGATCTGCGACCGCGCATAAATGACGACATTCGGAAACAGGCACACGTCGTCGCCGACCTGGCAATCGCGACCGAGGTGATTGCCGCCCATGAGGACGGTGCGGGCGCCCAACCGCACCCGCGCACTCACGCGGCAATGGGGTCCGATGTGCGCCGTCGGATCAATCTGCGCCGAGGCGTCAATGACCGCGCTCGGATGGATGCCGCGCGGGGGTTCGTCCGGCGGGAAAAAGACCGGCAACACCCTGGCCATGGCGACTCGCGCATTCGGCACCCGGATGATCACTTTCTGCGCCGACACGAGTGGACCGGCCACCAGAATGGCCGTCGCGGGGCTTTGCTCGGCAGCCGCGAAGTAGGCTTCGTTCTCGGCAAAGGTCAGATCGCCGGCGCAGGCGCAGTCGGCGGGCGCGAAACCGGTGAGCGGGACAGAGCCGTCGCCGAGGACTTCGCCGCCCAGTTGTTCCGCGATCTGAGCAGCAGTGAATGGCATGCGATGACTTGGTTTTGGCTGACCGTCGGTGTGGCCAGACCCTCGACCGGTTCTTGAAGAGTCGCAAGTCGGAAACCGACGGCCGGGCCGAAAACTGAGGACGGGTAACAAACGGTTCTTTCGATGCTACCCGCCCTCGCCACCATCAGGGAGATCCTGAACCTCCAACTGAATCTGCGCCACCGCGGCCGCGAAATCCCGCCCGGCAACTCAGTGCCGCGCGAGCGCGACCACGTAGCGCTGGAGCGTCGCCGCTTCGTCGTGGTGGCCCAGTTCATGGTAGATCTGGTGCAGGTTCGAGCACATCCGCAACAGCGTCCGCCCCGGCGTCGTGGGCGCGAGATGGCTTTCCTGAAATCCCTGGCCGATCTCCTGCAGGAACCGGATGCAGTCCGCGCGCGTCAGCAGCTTGCCGCGGTTGAAGGCGTCCAGGAACACCGTCTCCGTGGGCGTCTGATAGCGGCACAGAAAATGGCGTGGCAGGCCGACGCCCACCACCGGCAGCCCGAGCCGCCGCGCCACCAGCCAGTACAGCGTGCACAAGCTGATCGGGTTGCCGGTGCGCCGGTCGAGCACGCGATTGAGGTAGCTGTTGTCCGGATCGTAGTAATTCTTCTCGTTGCCGCGGAAGCCCAGTTCGTTGAACAGGTGATCGTTGATCACCGGCAGGCAACCGATGGACCGCAACTCCGCGCCCAACCGCTCGCGGATGTCCTCCGCGTAGCTGTCGAGCAAGGCGCGGTAAGCCGCCACGTTGATTTCCGGATAACGCGTGCGCGCCAGCAACCAGACTCCTTCCTCAAGGTCGCAGTCCTCCCCGTGGCGGAGGCAGAAGCTCAGGAATGCGTTGTCGGCCTCCTGTCGCGCCAGGTGATGCAGGATGTCCGCCACGCGGCGGCGCATCACCGGGTCCGCGCTGAGGGCGTGCGGTTGGAGCCAGGCGCGCGCGGCCGGTCCGCACGCCACGATGTGCGCGCGCACCGTCTGGTACACCTGCGGATCCTCGTCCGTGAGTAGCGTGAGCAACGCGGCTTTCTGGCTGTCGGTCAGTGCGCGAGCCGCAGCCTTCGCCGTCGATGATGTCGTGGGGGTCACGACCGGTATTGACGGTCATCCGGGCGGCGCGTGCAAGCGCGAGAAACGATCGTGCGAGAAACGATCGTTCGCGCCTGCGCGCCGGCTCAGCCGCGGGCGCGTCGCAGTTCGGCGGCGACGGCCTGCGGGTCCGCGCCCAGCGCATAGCGGCAGGTCAGCCAAGCGTCACCCAACACCCGCCGCCACGCCGGGCCGCGCGCGAATCGCCGGCCGGAACTCACGATCGGCGGGCCCACCAAGACCGTCCGGCCACCGGCGCCGCAACCGCCGCGCAAAATCGACATCCTCGAACACGTCCCACTCACGGAAGCCGCTCAGGGCCGCGAATGCCTCCCGGCGCACGAAAATCGCCTGATCGCCGAAGAACCAGCCGGTGAGCCGGCCCCGCCAGTCGGCGAGCGCGCAACTCCACCGCACCATGCGCGAAGGAAGATCGAACCGGCGCGCGAACGCGCCTCCGACCACACCGCTGCGCGTCAAAGCGCGTTCCACCGCGACGAGCGAGTCCGGTCGCAAACGCGTGTCGGCGTGGAGAAACAAGAGTCCTTCGCCGCGCGAGTGCCGCGCGCCAAGGTTCATTTGCGAAGCTCGCTGCCCGTGCGTGCTGACCAGCACCGACACCCCGGCCAGCGTGGCGATTTCCCGCGTCGCGTCCGCGCTGCCGGCGTCCACCACGACGACTTCGTGCGGCGCCGCGTTCGCCTGGAGGGCCTGCAAGGTGGCGGGCAGGAGCGCGGCCTCGTTCAGGGTGGGAATGACCACCGAGATCATGTCAGGCGGCGGGCGCGGCGGGTTGGGGACGCGTGAACATCGCGCGTGACATTCCGCTGCGGCTGGCCTTTTGTCAGGCGCAATGAAGCGCTTGATTGGACTTGGCTTGGCGGCCCTCACGTCGATCGCCGGCGCGCGGGTCTTCGGCGCGCACGAGGTCAAATCGACCGCCGAGTACTTCGGCACTTGCGACGCCTCGGCCGCGGTGGCGCTGGACGCGCACCGGTTTTTGCTCGGCAGCGACGAGGACAGCAAGCTGCGGCTTTACGACCTGCGCGAGCCGGGACCGCCGCGGCAAACGTTCGATCTGGCGCCGGTCCTCGAACTCGACACCAAGTCGCCCGAGACCGACCTGGAAGCGGCGGTGCGCGTCGGCGAGCGCGTGTATTGGATCGGCTCGCACGGCCGGAACCTGAATGGCAAGGAGCGCGCCAGCCGGCAGCGTTTTTTCGCCACGCGCCTTGACCGAACAGCCAGCGGCTTTGACGTCCGGCTCGAAGGCCGCCCGTACAAGGATCTCCTGCATGACCTCGAGGCCGACCCGCGGCTGCTGCGGTTTCGGCTTTCCGCGGCGGCGCAGCTCGCGCCCAAAGACAAAGGCGGCCTCGCGATCGAAGGCCTGTGCGACACGCCGGACGGCCATCTTTTGATCGGCTTTCGGAATCCGATTCGTGACGGCTGCGCGCTGGTGGTGCCGCTGCTCAACCCGGACCGCGTCATCGCCGGCGAACGCGCGCGGCTGGGCGACCCGGTGACGCTCGACTTCGGCGGGCTGGGCGTGCGCGATTTCGTCCGCGATGGGACGCGGTATTTCATCATCGCCGGGCCGTTCGGGTCGGGGGGCAAATTTCGCTTTTACGAGTGGGGCGGACCGGGAACCAAGCCGACGCTGTTGGATTGGAAAGCGCCCAAGAAGTGGTCGCCCGAAGCGCTGGTCCTGTTCCCGGGAGCCTGGCCGGAGCGGATTTTTGTCGTCAGCGACGACGGCACGCGCGACGTGGACGGTTGCGACTGCAAGTTCCTGCCCGACCCCGCCAAACGCCGTTTCCGCGCCGGCTGGATCAAGACCGGCCTGCCCTGACTTCGCCGCCGTGCTCCGCCGCCTGGCTGAACCCGGCCACAAAGTTTTGCCAATCCGCGGCGGTGTCCACGTCGGCGAGTTGGCGTAGTTGGGCAACGCGCAGGCCAAACGACCCGGCACGTTCGACTGTTTGGCAGAACACTTCGGCCTTGCTCCAAGACATGTCCGCGAAGAGCCGCGGCTGCGGTTGCGCGAGTCCGATTAGCCAGTAACCGCCGTCGTTTGCCGGACCCAAAACCACATCCGCCGTCGCCAAGGCCTGCCACGCTTCGCGGATGTCCTCCGCGCACACGTCCGGGCAATCCGAGCCGACCACCACCACCCGCCGGGCGCCGGCCGCGAACGCCTCCGCAAAGGCACGCTGGAGGCGGGCGCCAAGATCGCCTTCGCCTTGCGGCCACGCGCGCCAACCGCAGCTCAGCCACGGCTCGATCTCCGGCAGCGCGTCGTCGGGCGCGAACCGGAGTTCGACTTCGCTCAGCCCGGCGAGGTTGGCCAGCACGCGTTCGACCAGCGTGCGATAAATCGCGGCCGCTGCCTCCGCGCCGTGCGCTTCGACGATCCGCGTTTTGACGAAGCCCGGCCGCGGGGCCTTGACGAAAACGATCAGGCGCTCCGCGGCCACCGGTGCCGAAGGCGCTTCAGTTTCCGCCTCGCACATTGATGATCGCCTGTTTGGGCACGGTGAAGGTGTGCCCGCCCAGCGTGAGTTCGGCGTCGCCGAACCCGTGGTAAACGCGGACCTGTGCCGAGCGCGCGAGCGGTTTGCCGTCGAGGCTGCGCAACGTGAACAGCACCGGTGCCGGGTAGCGGTGGCCGGCCCAGGTCGAGGCGTGAAAGGCGGCGAACCCACGCGACTCGGCCAGAAAGCCGTACGGCGGCAGGACCACGTCGCCGCCCAGTGGCGAGTGCACCGGCCACGCGCCTTCGCCGGCGTTCACCGTGACGGTGACCGCCTCGCGACCGGCGCCGAACACGGTGCGCTGGACCTTGCGGTCCGGCGACAGAAACTCGTGCCGGGTCAACGGCATCTGCGCAGTGATTTCGTTCAGCGGCGACAGGATTTCGTGGGTGTTTTTGACGAAGCGATCGAACGGGTGCCGGCCGGCGGTCCAGCCGCCGTCGCCGGAGACAAACACCGCCGGGTCCGCAGTCGGCTGGCTGGCGGCGGCGACCGGCTGGAACTGGAGTTGATCGCCTTGCACCGTCAGGCGGCCGACCGTGTACCGGCGCGTGCCGTCGTCGCGGCCGGACAATTCCGCGCGGCGTTGCGTGGCCGGATTGTACAGGCCCATGCGGATGTCGAAGGTGCCTTGCAACGATTCGGGCACCGAGCGGCGGAACGTGCCAAACTCCATCGTGCCGACGTTCCATTGGCGGGCGGGCGTGGCTGGATCGAAGTCGTCCTGGAAGGCAATCTCGCCTTCGGGCGTGGTGAAATGGACGAGCACGCGCCAGTCTTTGGCGGGCACGCGCCGCACGTTCCACCGGTAACTGATGAGCAGTTGCCGCGGGCCGGCCGCCTCGAATTCGCCGATCGACGGCTGCATGTCTTCCTTGTCCGGGTCGGCCGCCGTTTGCTGCCAATACAAGTGTGGCGGAACGTTGTGGTAATTCAGCGGGCGCGCCCACAGGACGTGATCGAGCACGTAAGGCGCCGCCTGGCGGATGTCGTAGCCGTACTTGCCGTACATGGCGATGCAGTCGCGGTACACCGCCTCGAACAGCGGCACCACCACGCCGCCCACCTCGCGCTCCAGGCCCGCGTTGTGATAATGGTGGCCGCTCACGCCCGTGAGGCCCTCGAAGAAATCGCTGTGCGGAATCGCCCACTCGCGTCCGCACTCACTGCCGAAAAGGCCGAAGACGCCGCGGGCATAATCGGAGAGCGCCTGCTTCCAATACAGGTCGTCGAGACGGTTCAACGGATGCGCGGGATCGAAGCATTCCATCAAGCCGGCGGCGTAGGTGGTGTCGATGAAGTACGCATCCGCGCCGGTGAGTGCGCGCACGGCCGGGAGGTTTTGCGGGCGCTCGGCGAGTGCGAGCGCCTGGCGGGAACAGGTCAGGTACGCCTGGCCGCCCGCCCACTTGCCGCCTTTGGCGAGCGAGCCATCGCGGTTTTTCATGATGAGTGCCTCGTTCCACGACGGCGAGTCGCGATAGATGTCCTGGTAGTTGTCGTGCAGGCCGAAGAGGTAGCCGAGGTGCATCACCCGCCGGGCGCAGTCCGCGAGGCCGGCGTCGCCGCCACATTCCGGCGCGGCGGGCAGGATGTCCGGGTGCTGGTTGTCGTAGCCGCGATGAATCCAGCCGCCCATGAGGAAGAGCACTTTGTCGAGCTCGAGGTCGCGCTTGAGGTGCTCGGCGATTTGCGCCGCTTCGTCGAAGGTCCAGTTCACGCGCATGCTTTCCTCGCGGGTGCTGTCGGCGTTCATCTGGCGGTCGAGCGTGCTCCAGAGTTTGTAGTTCGAGGCGCCGAATAATTTCGCCCGGTCGGGATGGCCGGCGAGCTTGACCGACCACGGCACCCACCAGCCTTCGCGTTGCGCCACCGCCCGGTAAGCCTGCCCCAAGGTAACCACGTCGCCGCGGCCCAGGAACTCGACCCGGAACCCGCGCGCCGAGCCACGCAACACCAGGCTGGGCGCGACGAATTGCGCCGGCGCGGCGCCCGGCCGGCTCGTCACCGTGCTGCGCACCTCGGTGGACACGTACGGGTCGCGCCAATGCACGAGCGCCACGGTGCCGCGCTTGAGCACACCCAGCATCGCCATGTGGCAGCCTTCGTAAGCGTAAGTGTCGAAGACGTGGGTGAACGCCTTGCCGCTGTTCGCCGGAATGAACAGGCCTTCACGCACCGGCACCGCCACGCCCCCGCCGTCGGCATCGCTCACGCCCAACGCCTGGTCGAGCAGGCGGATGGCTTTCACGGTCAGGCCCGGCGGCGCTTCGTAAAAGAAATCGAGCGCCGGCGCTTGGGCATCGGCATAAACGTGGACCCGCAGCCAGGCGTCCGCATCCGCGACCGGCCGGAAGGTCAACGCGAGATGGTTGCCCGCGAGCTGTGCCGTGCAGCGGTCCAGCGGCGCCCGCACCGAGCGGCCGCCGGTTTCGAGTTCCGCCTCGCCGAAGCGCGCCTGGAATGGATTCGAGCGCCAGACGACGCCTTCCACGCGCTCCATGATTTCGTAGGCGCCGGTATCGGTGGACACGGTGAAACGCAGGGCGTGGGTGTTCAGCGTGGCTGGGTCGGCGTGGGCGGTCAGCGCGGCGGCGAGGCCGCAGGCCAGCGGCACGGCACGGTGCAGCCTGGCAAAGCCGGTGCGGGCAAGAGTGGATAACATAGGTTTCGGTTCCTGGCGCGGCGCCACGGAGCGGCGGTTCGCGTGCCCTTCTTTTGGCGCCAAGACAGGCCGGCTCACAAGCGAAATGACGCGTGCTCGAGACCGCCCACCCTGACCCAAGTCGAGCCAGTCGCGACTGGAGACCACGAACGAGAGCGAAGGCGACGCGCTTTGGCGCGCCGCTGCTCCTGCCGCGTCGGCTTGATCCTGCGATGTTCAATCTGTGGGTACACGTTCTGCCCGGCCATTGTCCTGCGGCGCCGATTTCGTTTTGCACCTGGCTGGCGGGACGGGTCTAATCCCGCCATGAAAAACCCGGTCTGGCCGGCCGCGTTCGCGGCTTGCGCGGATCCACAGCGCGCCCGCCAGTTCCATGAGCGACTGGTGGCGGCGGGCGCGGGCGCGTTGCTGCGCGAGGCTTCGCCGGAGGCCGCGCGGGTGCTCTGCGCGTTGTTCAGCGGCTCGCAAGTGCTCGGCGAGTGGCTGGTGCAGAACCCCGACTGGCTGCCTGACCTGCTGGACGTGGACGGGCTGCGCTTCCCGCGCGTGGATCAAGGCTTCCGGCGCGAGATCGCAGCGTGGCTCGAACCCGCGCTCGAACACGGTGACCACGCCGCCGCGCTGCGCCAGTTGCGCCAGTTCCAGCGGCGCGAGTTGACCCGCATTGCCGCGCGCGATCTGGCCCGGCTCGGACGTGTGGGCGAGATTACCCGCGAGTTGTCGGACGTGGCGGACGCGTGTCTCGACACGGTCTTCCGCGTCTGCTGGCGGCAACTCACCGGGCGGTTCGGCCAACCTTACGAACAGACGCCGGCCGGCGACCGGGTGCCGACGCGCTTCTGCGTGCTGGGCATGGGCAAGCTGGGCGGGCAGGAGTTGAACTACAGCTCGGACGTGGACGTGTTGTTCGTTTACAGCGACGAAGGCGCGGTGTTCAAAGAACCGCCGCGCAAGGGTTCCGCAGCCGGCAAGGGCCTGGCCAACCACGAGTTTTTCCGGCGCTTGAGCGAGGCATTCATCGCCGAGGTCGGCCGCGCCACGCCGGAGGGCACGCTGTACCGCATCGACCTGCGCCTGCGCCCGGAAGGCAAGGCCGGCCCGCTGGCGCGCTCGCTGGAAAGCTACGAGAACTATTACGCGCAATGGGGCCAGACGTGGGAGCGGATGATGTTGATCAAGGCGCGGGTGGTCGCCGGCAACGGGGCGCTCGGCGGCGAGTTTCTCGAAGCGGTGCAGGCGTTTCGCTTCCCGCGGATGCTCGGTCTGGGCGCGGCCAAGGAAATCATGGCGATGCGGCGTCGGCTCGAACTCGAAATGGTGCGGGCCGCCGACCAGGAACGCAACGTCAAGCTGGGCCGCGGTGGCATCCGCGAGATCGAGTTCATCGCCCAGACGATGCAGATCCTTCATGCGGGCCGGATGCCGTTCCTGGGCGGCACGCAGACCGTGCCCACGCTGCGCAAGCTCGTGCAATACCACCTGCTGAGCGGCGAGGCGTGCGAGGCGCTGGTCAGCGCGTACGAATTCCTGCGCGACGTCGAGCACCGCCTCCAGATGGAGAACCACCTCCAGACGCACACGCTCCCGACCGAACGCCACGCCCGCGAGCGGCTCGCCCGGCTCATGGGCTTCGCCACGCTGGCGGACTTCGAGACTGCACTGCACAAACACCGCGAGCGGGTCCGCCGCCACTACGAGGAACTGTTGGGTGAAGAAGAAGATGCTCCCGAGGCCCCAAGCGGGACCGCCGGCTGGCCGCCGTTCACTGGCAACGAAGCGTTCTGGAAACCGCGGCTGGAAAACGCTTCGTTCCGGGATCCCGCCCACGCTTTCCGCCTGGCCGGCACCTTCGTTCACGGACCCGGATTCGGCCACACGTCGCCGCGCACCGAAGGCTTCGCCCGCGAACTCTTCGCCCGGCTCCTGAACTGGTGCCCCCGGCGCGACACGCTCGCCCAGCGGCGGGCCGCGGCCGGCGCGGAGGGCGACCCGCAAGCGCGCTGGCTGTCCGATCCGGACCGCGTGCTCGCGCGGCTGGACACGTTCGTCGCGGCCTACGGCACGCGGGCGTTGCTCTTCGAGACGTGGGCGGCCAATCCCTCGTTCTTCGAGCTGATGGTATTCCTGTTCGACCGCTCGGAATTTCTGGCCGAGACCGCGATCCGCACGCCGGACTTGATCGACGACCTCGCGCAAAGCGGGCGGCTCCGCGAAACGAAGACCGCGGCGCGCACGCTGGCCGACCTCCGGCATGGCGCCGGCGACGCCGACCAGCGGTTGTGGATTCGCCGCTACCACGAGGCGGAATTCACCCGCATCGGCCTGCGCGACATTCTCGGCCTGGCCGATTTCGAGCAGAACCTGGCCGAGCTTTCCGCGCTGGCGGAGGCGTGTCTCCAGTACGCGCTCGAAGCCGTCCTGCGCAAACACCGCCTCAAGACCTGCCCGCTCGCGATCGTCGGCCTCGGCAAACTGGGCGGCTGCGAACTCAACTACGGCTCCGACCTCGACGTCGTTTTCGTGACCGACGACAAAGTGAAGAACCTGCCGGCGCTCCAGCGCGTGGCGACCGATTTGATGGACCTGATCTCCAGCCAGACCGAACACGGCGTGGCGTTCGAGATCGATGCCCGCCTGCGGCCGGACGGCGAAAAAGGCCTGCTCGTCAACACGCTGCGCGCGCACACTGAGTACTACCGGTCACGGGCCCAACTCTGGGAAATCCAGGCGCTCTCCCGCTGCCTGCCGGTCGCCGGCAACGCCACGGTGGGCGCGCAATTTCAGGCCATGGTCGCCGGCCTCGCCGACTTCAGCCGCGCGGACTGCCCCGCCACGGCGCGCACACCCGACTGGAAACAGCAGATTGCGCGTATGCGCCTCCGCATCGAAAAGGAGCGCACGCCGGTGGGCAAAGACCCCCTGGCGATCAAGACCGGCGTGGGCGGATTGGTGGACGCCGAATTCCTCGCCCAGGTCTTCTGCCTCGAACACGGCTGGCATGAACCGAACACGCTCCGGGCGTTGCGCCGCGCCAAGGCCGAGGGCGTTCTGCCAGGCACCGACGCCGACCTGTTGATCGAGAATTATCGTCGGTTGCGGCGCGTGGAAGGCATCCTGCGGCGCTGGAGTTACGAAGGCGAAACAGAGTTGCCGGACGACCCGGCGCCGCAATATCGCGTGGCCATCCGCTGCGGATTCGCGGCCACGGAGGATTTCCTGGCCGCGGTCGCGCGCTACCGGCAGCACATCCGCGCGGTGTACGAAAAGGTGCTGGCTTAAACCTAGATTCTGAAGTTGGGGAGCACGCCCGCCCGCGGGTGCGGCTGGACGCGCCTCGCGTCTAGCGCCTTGGGCACGCCCAGTCCCGGCGGTGGCCGCACGACTTCCGGCAACAACCGTTTTCGGCGAGGGCGCCGAAAACCGCACGCGGGGCGCGTACGCTCCCCAATTCAACTTCGGCTTTCGGGCCAAAACGGCGCTTCAGCCCCGCCGCCGATTGAGCGTCTGCTCGCCAGTCTGGAACCAGCCGCGATCGCAGCGCGCGGTCTTCACGGTCCGACGGCCCGGTAATAACGGGCGGCGCCAGTCGGCCCGTCCGGGTCTGTGAACTCGAACTCGCCCGCGGCGTCGGCAGTCGCGAGGCCGATGTCGTTCCAAGGCGCGCCGCCGCCCAGCGCATCGCAGGCTTGGATCTGGTAAGTCACAAACGGCACGCCCGTCAGGCGCAGCCGCACGCCGCCGTTCGCCCCCGGTTCGATGCCGACGAAAACCAGATTTGGGGTGGGCGGGCCGGAGACCAGTTCCACCGTCACAATGCCCGTGGCTCGATTGCCGTTCTGGTCGCCGATTGTGTAAGTGAAACTGCCGGCGGCGTCGGGGCCGGCTGGCGGTTGGTAGGTGATCCGTTGCCCCTCCGGATCCACCGCCACGACGGCGCCGTCCGGCGTTGCCGCCTGCACGCTCACCAGGCTGAGGACCGAATCTGTGAACGTCCGCGACGATTCCAGCAGATCGTGCCCGTTCACGCGCGCGACCTGGCCGGCCGTTCGGCGGACCGTCGCGGGCGCGGCCACCAAGGCGAACGTGTACGTGCCGCTCGTGGTTGCGGCGTTATACCGTGGGTCGATCAACACCGTGGCCAGTGTGGGAGCGCTGATGCTGCCATTCAGCGGCACCTCGCCGTTGAAATAAGCCCGCAGGGTGTAGGTGCCGGCGTCGCTCAACGGCACGGTTCCCAGCGAGGCCCGCCCGGCGTAATCGGTGATGACCGGCCGCGCTTCCAGCACTTTCTCGGTCGCGTCCGTGAGCACGAAGAAAATGGATTGCTCGGAAAGCGGGTGGCTGGCGGCGTCCCGCAGCGTCGCGCGCACGTTCAAGTTCGGCCGCGTGGCGGTCAGATCCTCGAAAACGATTTCCGTGTCCTGGGGCACGATGTTGAACTGCGTGGTGGCCGAGGCCCCGCTCAAGTCGGTGGTGCCCGCGAAGGTCGCCTGCAACCGGTACGCCACCGGCGCACCCACCAGCGGCAACGCCACCTTCGCCCGGCCGTCGCTGCCGGTGACGGCGAGGACTTGTTGCTGGCCGAGGCCGAAGACCACGCGCTGGCCGGCGAGCGGTCCCGCGGCGGTGGCGAGCACGGCGCTGAATTGCGCCGTCGTCCCGTACGGCCGCGCGAGCGGAAAATCGTCGAACGTCAGGGTCGTGGCCGTGGGCGGTTGCGGCTGGGCTTCCGGCGCCTGCCCCGGCGTGTAAAAGCCGCCGCCGTTCGCGTCCATCGCGACCAGGCCCACGCCGTTCACGGCCTGCACGAGATAGCGCACGTCGGCGGGCGCCACGTTCGCCGGCAGGTTCAACATGCCCGCCCACACGCGCGTATCCGACTGCTGGGTGAGGTCCAGCGACTCCCATTTGCCGCGCCAATCGCCCGTGGTCGCCGTGAAAGTCACCCAGACCTCCTGGATGCCCGCAGCCGGATTGCCCACCACTTGCGCACTGATCAGCACCTGCCCCGGCTCGACCACGTCCTCGACGGCCGTGATGGTCGGCGCGCCCGCCAGCGCCGGCGTGTCGGGGTCGGGATGATTCGGCGGATCGGTGTAGGTGGCGACATCGCCGCTGTAAAACAACCGGAACGAGAAGCCGGTGAATTGGCGGCGCGTGACCTGGTCCACTCCGATCCCGCTGCTGCGATGCTGCGCCGGGAACAAATTGAGGCGAATGCGCCCTTGGCCCCAATCACACACGTTGTCTGAGTAATCCACATTCCAGGGCTGGACCGGCACGAAGAAATCGGATTGGAATGCCATCGCCACACCGCGGATTTCGGTCGCCGGAGTGCCGGTCCACGGCAGCCCGCGCCGAAGACGATGGCGTTCACCATGTCCACCGCGGAGGTCACCACCTGGGACGCCTTCAACTGGGTCTCGTAATCCGCCGCCAGCGCCCCGCCGCCGTTGAAGTGGCCGGCCAGGAAAACGAGGTCGTGCCGGCGTACGAAAAGCACGTTCGCGAGATCGGTGGCGGTCCAATTCGCCGTCGTCGTCGGATCGGCCTGCGGCGCGGTGCCGCGCGGCGCGATGAGGCGGTCGTGGATCCGGATTGCACCTTCGCCCATGCCCGGCGCGCAATTCCGCGTCGATCGCCTCCGCGGCATCCGCCAGGAAATCGTAGCCGGTGACGAGCGAAGCTCGCGGCTCGGGGAGCTGGCCGCCGTCCGTGGACGGTGCCGTCAAGTTCATCGGCCACCGCGAGGTCGGACTGGCCGTCTTGATCGAGGTCCGCCCAAGCCGCGGCCGACGGACCGTTGCCGGTGCGGAATTCGCCGCGGAACGGGAGCGCGATGGCGCCGGGCTCGCTTTCGTTGCATATGCAACAAAAGGATGCACAGAACCGGGGAGCGAATCGGCACGCGCGGCTCGCTTTGGACCATTACCGCCGGGCCGCCGCTGCGCCGCCGGATTACTGTTTTCCTTCGCGCCTGGAGGAGATCGCCCTCCTCGAAACCGCGATGGCCGCAAACCCGCGC
>JAKANS010000128.1 GCA_021823625.1 bacterium
ATCCACGCCAGTCGCCGTCGCGAGAGCTTCTGGAAATACAGGCTCAACCAGCACGCCGCCCGCAATGACCCTCTCCCGCGGGCAGCTTGAACGAAGAATTCTGTCTCACACCCTGCTGTGCCGAACCAAGCTGGTTGGCGGGCCTCGCGGCGCTCGGTTTGTCCAGTCTCCGCGGGATTGGAATCCGCGTTTGCTGCCTGTGGCCGACCGTTAGCATCACCACAACAGCATTTAACCCGCCCTTCTTGGCCGCGGCGGGCAAGTCACCGTCTCGGAACCGAGGGCGCAAAGCCGGCGCGGCCCCGCGGCTCAATCGAACCACTCGTCGGCGGGATCGAACGCGGGGATGGGCACGTTCAGAATCCGCAGCCGGCCGATGGCGCGATGACGACAGCCCGGCTTGATCAGCACGGCGGTCAATGGCCTCAGCGCGAAGCGTTGGCCGTCCAGTTCGATTTCGCCTTCGCCTTCCAGCACCACGTAGATCTCGGTCATCCGCCGGTGGTAATGCGTGCGCGCGTCCGCGTGAATGTCGGTCAGGTGCACGCTGGCGGGCGCGCCGGCGACGTCGGCGAAGGCGCGTCGGGCATCGCCGCACGGACAGGCCAGCGCCGGGAGTTCGTCCAGGCTTGCGAGGGCAAAGCGCGGGCCTTCGGCGTTGGACATGGCGGTCAGGCCGGCGGGGCCTCGGTCTTCGTGGCGCCGGCCTTCATGTAGCGGTGGACGAAGAAATAGTAGATCAGAAACAGCGCGACCACGATTCCGCCCAGCCAGACGCCGATGCGCTTGGCGTTGCCCTCTAAAAGTTGCTCGTCCTGGCCCATCGTCACCCCCAGCCAGCACAGCACGCCGCACCACAACGCCGAGCCGATCAGGGTGTAGAGCGAATAAATCTTGAAGTTCATCCGCACAATGCCGGCCGGAATGCCGATCAAATGCCGCACCACCGGCAGCATTCGCGCGACAAAGACACCCCAGGCCCCGAACTGCGCCGCCCAGCGCTCCGCGCCGACGACTTTTTCCGGCGTGATGAAGGCATATTTTCCGAAGCGCATCACAAACGGCCGGCCGGCGAGCCGCGACACCCAGTACATGACGCTCGCGCCCACCCATGAACCGATCGCGCCGGCGAGCCCAACGCCGACCAGACTGAAGCGCCCGGTGGCGTGGGCCAGGTGGGCAGCCGGTGGGATCACCAGTTCGCTGGGCAAAGGCACCACTGAACTCTCGATCGCCATCAACAAGGCGATGAGCGGATAGCCGCCCGCGTCGAGCGAAGCGAGGTACCATTGGATCAGGTCCTTCAACATACGGCGAAAGCGTTAACCGGCGGCGCGCGCTCAGGCAAGCAGTTCGGGCGGCGCCACCTTGATCTTCTCCGCGAGTTCGTGGGGGATGCGGGTGGAGGCGAAGCTCCCGTCCGCGTTTTTCTGAACGCACACCACGGTGAGGATTCCGCGTGCCGCTTCGCGCGGCGGCTCGGCGCTCAGGTTCACGAAGCGGATCAGGTAGCTGAGCGTCTTGGGCTTCTTTTCGCGCACCAACAGGTGCATTTCCACCAGGTCCTCGAAACGGAGCGGCGACTGGTAATCGCACTCGACGTGGATCCGCGGGAAACCGAGCGGTGGCTCGTGGTCTTTGAGCATGACCGAGTGTCCCAGCGACCGGAAAAACGCGTGCTCCACGCTTTCCATGTACCGGAAGAAATTCGAGAAATGCACGATGCCGGCGGCGTCGGTTTCGGAGAATTCCACCCGGCGCTGCAACCTGAACTCGTAAGCCATGCGGCCCAGTCTGCCGCAGAACCTCCGGAAAGCAAACCGCCCGCCGGACGCGCACAGCACGCCGGCCGGCGGGTGAATTATGTGCGGCTCAAGGCCGGGCGGTCAGGCCGCACCCACGGGTTGCGCCGGGGCGCCGGCCACCTTGTCGAGGCGGGCGCGCAACGCGCCGGCGCCGGCAAAGCCCACCATCGTATCGGCCACCTGGCCGCGGTGGAACACCATCAGCGTGGGCACGCCGGTGATGCGATACCGCTGCGCCAGTTCGGGCGCGTCGTCCACGTTCACCTTGACGAACCGGACCCGGCCGGCGAATTCGCCAGCCAGTTGGTCCAACACCGGCGTCACCATCCGGCATGGCCCGCACCAAGGGGCGTAGAAATCCACCAGCACCGGCAGTTCCGAGTTCAGCGCCTCGGCCGCGAAGTTGTTTTCGTTCAGCTCAGTCATAGTCGTTTCCAGTTTCGTTTACTGGCCAGACAGAGCCGGGGGCGGCGCTTTGGTTACAAACGGCCGGCTGCCCAGCGGCGGCGAGGCGAGCCCGGTTACGGCGCAGCGCGGAAGGTGCGGGCCTTGTTCGTGGCGGGACTTGGCGGCGGCGCGCCGGTTTCGCCTAAATGCGGGAGCGACGCGGGGTCCGCGGTAAAGCGGCGCGGCTCGCGCAGGAACGGAATCGTGCCGCCGGTCATCAAATGTCGTGCGAGCAGGAGCAACAACACCACCGCCAGGCCGGCCAGGACGCGCAGTCGGGTGCGCTTTTTAGCGATGGCTTTTTGGTCGGCCAGCGCGGTCTCCGCGGCCCCGGCTTCGCTGGCCTCCGGGGTAACCGCGCCGTCCACTTGGGCGAGCACCGCGGCCCAATCCACGGGTGGGGCCGGATCGAAGGTGAATTCGTAGAACAAGGCTTCGCAGTCTTGCCGGCCGCAGAAACCTTGCGCCAGCCGGTGGAGCTTCGGGCTGACTTCGGCCTGGGGCGCTTCGCTCCCCGCCAGCGCCAGCACGTCTTCGCCAAACAACCGCAGGTGGCATTGCGGGCACTCGGCGTGGACGCCCGAGCGCAGGATCGCCAGCGCGTCCGCGCTGCCGGCCGCGCTGCGCACGGCAGCGACGAGGCTCTGCGCAAACGCCACTGCCAGGCGGAGGTCCACCTGACGGGTCAGGACCGGAGTTTCAGGCATAGTCAGGAGCAGTTCGGCAGCGGTGGCGTTCGGCGGTGTTCATCGCAGGGGTTCGTACCACACCCAGTCTTTGGTCGGTTCGTACGGATAATACGGGTTGGCCTGCAACGCACGGCTGAAATTCAGCACCGCCGTGTGGCCGTCCACGAACAGGATGGGCGAAATGAATTTCGACGGTGCGATCGCCGGGTCCATGAACTCCGAGGCACCGGCGCGCCGATGCCATTGATACCAGAAGATGGTGCCGTCGGTGGATCGCGCGTACGGCCGGGCCGGCGGCTCGTGCAACAGGATGTACCGGACCGGCTCGGACACGGCCGATTCGAACTGGCCCGCGATGCCGTTCTCCGGGTCGGCGGGCGGCTGCCGGAAGCCCCCGCCTTGAGGCACCGTGAGGTTCCCGGCGTTGTACTGGTAGCTGCAGCCCAGCGCTTCGTAATTCGAGGGCACGAGGCCCAGTGCCGGCTGGCCTTTGTCCCGCGGACATTTGTACACCGCCGAGGGCGCCACGTATGCGTTGAGCGGACGCGACTTCGCCGACGCCGACCAACTCAAGAAAGGCGGCGCCGGGTCGTGCCCGCCGATCGCGAATTGCAGGTCCTTGGCCCGCCAGGTGGTACTGGCCGCGGACGTGTCCGCCTCCCAAACCAGCTTGGGTGGGAAGCGAAAGTCGAAATCGTCACGATAAAGCTGCAGGCCGATGCCGAGCTGGCGGAGGTTGCTGAGGCAAGCCGCCTGGTACGCCTGCTCCTTCGCGCCGCTCAAACTGGGCAACAACATGCTGGCCAGGATCGCGATGATCGCCATCACCACCAGCAGTTCGATCAAGGTGAAGCCCGCCGCGCACACCGGTAGTCGCCGGTGGCGCCGACCGTCCAGGCCGAAATGGATCAGAGCGGGTTTCATAAACTCGCGGGCCGGCTGGCACTTTGCTTTCGCCTCAACTTTCGGCCCACGGCTCAAAATAAGCACAGCCCGTGCCGGCACAAGCCGCGATTGCCCAAGACACGGGGCTGGCGCAGCCGCTGCCGCGCACGGCCATGTAAAGGGCACCGGTGATCCCGGCGCCCTACGAGATTCGACGGGTTTCGTGACTGGTCACGGCTTCACAAGCTGGAAGAAGCCCTGGCGGGCGCTGGGCAAGGCGGACTTGGAAACCAACGCCGTTTTCTGCGAGCCCATCTGAAACACGTTGGTGAGGCCGGGATCGGACCAGGAACCGGGCTGCAGTGTGGGGCTGGTCCGGAGTTCAAAACCGCTGGCGGGAGCGGTCCACTTGAGCCAGTACGCGGCGTCGGCCGCAACCTGGACAATGCCACCCGCATCGGCGGCCACCACGGCCCATTTGGTGGTGTCCAACGCGTCGCCCGTGAAGGTGTCCTCGAGCGGATTGAGCGTGCCGGTAATTTGCACCCGACCGAAAACCGCCGCCTGGCCGATGTTCCCCGTCTGGTTGGGCTGGATGCCGAAATAGGCATAGAGCGGGTCGGCGAACAGCAGCGCGGCGTCCGCGGGCAGGGCGAAGTTGGTGCTGGCGCCGCTGGGGGCGGTGAGCGTGACGTCGGTGTTGTTCTTGAAGCTCAGGCTCCAAGTGCCCATGGCGGAGGCGTCCGAAACGGTGACGAGCCGGCCGACCGCACCGTTGGCCGGGTCGGTGTTCCAGAACATCGCGTTGCCGCTCGGCAGGTTGGTCTTGTACATGAACGCGGCCGTGGCCGTGCCATCGGCATTGTTGGCAATTTGCAGGAAAACCACGTTCGCGGCGTTCCAATCGATCGAGTTGTCGTTCGCGCCGTACGGCATCACGTTTTCTGGCACCAGGAACATGTGGGCTTGAAACCCGCTGTGGGCCGCGTCCGGGAAATTCTTGATGGTCATCGAGTAAGTGACCGGTCCGGAAGCATCCACCCAAGAATAAGAGTTCGGGTAACCGTCGGGATCGGTCGCGAGCGTGCGGACGTTCTGGCGCTGGTACTGCTGGCCGGCGGCGCTGGCCGCCATGAGCAGGCCCGGCGTGGCGGGCTGCAGCGTCAACGTGGGCGGCGGGGTCACCACGTTCGTGCTGGCGATCAGTTTGACGTTATCCACCCAGAAAATGGTCGTGCCCGTCAGGCCGCCCGTGCCCCCGGACCAGATTTTCAGCCAGACACGCGCAATGGCATTGAGCTTGGCCGTGGCGGGGTCGATCGGGGCCGACACGTGGATCCATTCATTTGCCGGGGTGGTGGGCACGGCGAGCGAGCCCAGGCCGATCTGCGACCAGTCTGAGGGGCCCAGGCCGTATTCGAGGTTGCCGAAGTTGCCGTCGGTGTTTTGCGGCGAACTGGGGTCAAACCGGACGTCAAAGTCCAGCTTGGTGTATTTCGTGCCGTCCAGGACTTCGCCGTTTGGGAAGTTGCCTTGAGCGGCGAACTGGTTGTCGCCCGCGTAGGCCGCCAAGTCGAAATCCACGGTCACCTTCAGCGAACCCGAGGCCGGGTTGTTGGCGGCATCCACCGTGGGATCCCATTCGTACGTCTGCGGCGCCGCGCCCCACCAACGCGACCACTGGCTGGCGTCGGTATTGGTGTCGAAGCTCCCGATAATGTAATCGTCCTGGGCCAGGCCCTGACCCGCAGTCGCAATCAAAGCCAGGCCGCTCAGCAGAGCGAGGCCGGTTGTTCGAGAGGTGGCGTTCAAGTGCATAGTACGGTTGGTCTGTTATCGGAGTGATTCATCCAAAATGGCTTGTTGTTAACCCTGAAAAGTAAGCAAGAAACAGGCCATTAAGTGGAGCGGCCAGCGCGCTTTGCGTTTTCGTTCTTTTAGCCAAATACTTCGGGGATTGGAAGTTACAACGCCGCGAAATTTGGTGTGCCAGACTGGGGCATCACGCTCTGGCCGCCTGAAGAACGGAGTTTCCCGGCCGGCGGTTTCATGGCTAACTCGGCCGCGTGCGCAACCCCATCATCGTTGCCCTCGACGTTCCCACCGCCGACCGGGCGCTCGAACTGGCGACCCAGCTCGCACCGGTCGTCGGCGCAGTGAAGGTTGGCAAGGAGCTCTTCACGAGCGCCGGGCCGGAAATCGTCCGCCGGCTGCGGGCCACGGGTGCCGCGGTCTTCCTCGACCTCAAGTTCCACGACATTCCGAACACCGTCGCCCGGGCCGTGGAGGCCGCGGTGCGGTTGGATGTGCAGATGCTCACCGTCCACACCACCGGCGGTTTGGTCATGCTGCAGGCCGCCGAGCAGGCGGCGCAAACTGAGGCGCGCAGACTCGGTCGCACCCCGCTTTTGGTCCTTGGCGTCACCGTGCTCACCAGCCTGGATGACGCGGCGCTGGCCGAACTGGGCGTGAACGGCACGGCGGCCGAGCAGGTGGCGCGCCTCGGCCGGCTGGCGGCGAAAGCGGGTTTGCGCGGCCTGGTGTGTTCGCCGCTCGAAATCAGTCTCCTGCGCGCGGCCTTGCCGGCAGAAATGCAACTCGTCACCCCCGGCATCCGGCCACCCGGCGCGGGACAGGACGATCAAAGACGCACGCTCACGCCATGCGAAGCCCTGGCGGCCGGCGCCAACTGGCTGGTGATCGGCCGCCCGATCTGCGCAGTCCCTGACCCGCGCGCCGCGGCTGAGCAGATTCTGGCGGGCCTGGAGGCACCTCGTTGAACCTGCGAAGCGGCGTCCGCCACGGCTGTGGTCGCCGGGCTGCGGGTATTTGGTGGGGGCGGAGCGGCTGCACCGTCCTGCGCCGCCGCAGCGGCGCAGCCACCTATCTGAAATCAGCACACTGCCGGGCTGTGCCCATTCTTGACGCGGGGCGGGCCGACCTTTTCAATCCCGCTGAAATTCGCGTGAAGATTCCGTGAACCTGGCAAGCGCTTTTCTCGATTCCACCCGGGCCAACCGGTCGAAAACCGCCGTCTTTTGGGGTAACGACCAGTTCACCTACGCGCATTTCCGTAGCCAATCTCTGCAGGTGGCCGCGCGGCTGCGAGGCGAGCTGGGCGTGCAGCCGGGCGACCGCGTAGGGCTGTGGATGAACAACAGCCCGGAGTTCATTTCCGCCCTGTTTGGCGCGCTGGCAGCCGGGGCGGTGGTGGTGCCGATCAACTGCTTTCTCAAGGCCGAGGAGGTGGCTTACATCCTCGAAGACTGCGGCGTAAAGGTGCTTTTGAGCGAGCAGGCGATGGACGGAATGCTCGGCAAACTCAGCGCCGGCCACCCTTTGCTGCGCATCTGGAAAAAGGAGACCTTCCCCGCCGCAGACACCGCGCCAGCCGGGTTCGAGCCTGCGGCGCGAAAACGCGCGGACCTGGCGGTGCTGATTTACACCTCCGGCACGACCGGCCACCCCAAGGGCGCAATGCTCACGCACGGCAACTTGCTGCACAACGTAGAGAGTTGCCGGCAAGTGCTGGAAGCGGTCGCCGTGGACCGGTTCGCGCTGTTGCTGCCGATGTTTCACAGCTTCATGCTGACGGTGTGTGTGTTGCTGCCGTTCATCGTGGGCGGCTCGATCGTGCTGGTTCGCTCGCTGCAACCACCGAAGGCCGTGTTGACGGAAATCATCCGCCACCAAGCCACGATCCTGCCGGGCATTCCGCAACTTTTCCGCACGCTGGCCAGCGCGCCAGTGCCGCCGAATCTGTCGTTGCGAATCTGCATCAGCGGAGCCGCGCCGTTGCCGGCGGACACGATGCGCGCCTTCGACGCCCGCTATCCGATCCCGGTCGTCGAAGGCTATGGCCTGAGCGAGGCCAGCCCCGTGGTCTCGATCAACCCGCTCCGTGGGGTGCAAAAACCGGGCTCGATCGGCCTGCCCATCGCGAACGTCGAGCTCACCATCCGCGATGAGGACGGCCGGGAATTGCCGCGCCGCCAGGTGGGTGAGCTTTGCGTGCGCGGCGGGAACGTGATGGTCGGCTATTGGAACCGGCCGGAGGAGTCCGCCGCTGCGCTCCGCGACGGCTGGCTGTACACCGGAGACATCGGTTACATGGACGAGGACGGTTACACCTACATCACCGACCGTAAAAAGGACATGCTCCTGGTCAATGGCATCAACGTCTATCCGCGCGAGATCGAGGAAGTCATGTACCGCTTCCCCGGCGTCAAAGAGGCGGCGGTGATTGGCCGCCCCGACGCCCGCAAAGGCGAGCAACCCGTGGCCTTCGTCGCGCTGGACGACGGTCAGCCGCTGGACACCGCCGGGTTGTTGGCCTACCTCAAAGCGCACCTGGCGGACTACAAAGTACCGCGGGCAGTCGTGCAGTTACCCAGCCTGCCGCGCAACGCCACCGGCAAGATCCTCAAGACCGAACTCCGCAAGCTGCCGCCCCATTCGAGCCGCCATGCCTGAGCGGCGCTTCTGCCCCGGCCGGGCAAGGCCGATGGAGCACTGGAGAAGCCGGCAATTACCCGCTTCGGACCTGTCAAGTTCAAACTTGGGACGCCGGTTTTCCCGGTTGACGCTCCTCAGACGCCCCCCCTAATCTCGGAGCCAGTTACAGAGAGGTCGCCTGAAGCGGCCTCTCTGGCCCTTTCTTATGGCAGAAGGTTACTGCGTCAAATGCAAAGCAAAGAAGGAGATCGCCGACGGCGTGGAAGAGGTCATGAAAAATGGCCGGAAGGCGATCAAGGGTCGGTGCCCGACTTGCGGCGTGGTCATGTTCAAGATTCTCGGCGGCAAGGCGGTGGCGCCGCCGGTTGAAGCGGAAGCGGCGCCGGCACCGGCGGCCGCGACACCGCCGGCTTCTTCGTCCTCGACTTCGCCGGGTGAAACCCCCGCAGCCTAGAAATACATCCATTTATGTCCGAACAACTTGCTTACGCAATCATCACCCCACACTCGCTCCACAAATCGCGCACCGGGGGGATTATCGCCCGCCTGATTGCGCGCACCGGCATTGAGTTGGTCGCTGCGCGCATGTTCGCCCCCGGCCCCGAGCTCTTGAAGGAGTACGCGGCCACGATTGTCTCCGCCAACGACCCGCAGGATCGGCGCGTTCAGGAATTGCTCCGCGATTACGTTTTGAACGACTTCGGTACCGATCCGAAGACCCAAAAGCGCCGGCGCGTTATGCTGCTGTTGTTCAAAGGCGACGACGCCGTCCGCAAGCTGCGCAGCGTGGTGGGAAGCTTTTCGGCGCACCGCCGCGGCGGCGAAACCATCCGCGACACTTACGGCGAATTAATCATCGACGAGAACGATAACGTTCGCTATTTCGAGCCCGCCGTCCTCGCCGCGCCCACGCCTGATGAGGCTGCCGCCAAACTGCGAATCTGGGCGCGGTACTCGGCCAGCGACGGCGGAGTGCTCGGGAATGTGGTCAACTACGGCCCGGACGAGAAACCGGAGCGCACGTTGGTGCTGCTCAAACCGGACAATTTCCGGTTCGCCTCCGGCCGGCCGGGCAACATGATCGACTTCTTCTCGCGCACCGGACTGTTCATCGTGGGCATTAAGGTCCACCAGATGAGCGTGGCTCAAGCCATGGAATTCTACGGACCCGTCCGCGAAATTCTGCGCACCAAGCTGCAAGGCGTCGTGGCGGAAAAGGCGCGCACGCTGCTCGAAAAGGAGCTGGGCTTCAAGATTCCCGGCTCGGAAGAAAAGCGGCTCGGCGAAGTGCTCGGGCCGCTGTTCGGCGAAAACCAGTTCGAGAACATCGTCCGGTTCATGGCGGGCCGCAGCCCCAGCGAGTGCGAACCGGCGCTCATGACCGCGCCCGGCACCGAAACGTGCATCGCTCTCGTTTATGAAGGCGTCAATGCGGTGGCCAAAATTCGCGACGTGCTGGGCCCGACCGACCCCACCAAGGCCCCGCCGGGTTCGATCCGCCGCGAGTTTGGCCTGAACATCATGGTGAACGCGGCTCACGCCAGCGATTCCCCCGACAACGCCGCGCGCGAAATGCGGATTGTGAACGTGGCCGAGAACACCTTCAAACGCGAGGTGGAGGCCGTGCTGGGCAAAGTCTGAACCCGTTTTCGGCGCCTGCCGATGACTTGGGGGGGTGGAAGTTCGAGTTTCCACCCCCTTTTTCTTTGGCGCGTCCCGACCTGCCGACACCTGATGGTCACTGGACTCGGCCGGATTCCTCGACCACAGTTGAGGCCATTCGCAAATTCGCCACTCGCATGATGAACAAATCCTCCTTTCGGGCCTCTCCCTGGCTTGGCGCAGCGTTGCTGCTGTTGGCGCCGGCTGTCTTCGCGGCTGATGCCCCGGTCAAACCCCTGACACGCGCTCACGCCCACAACGACTACGAGCACACCCGCCCGCTGCTCGATGCACTCGACCGAGGTTTCAACAGCGTCGAGGCCGATATTAACCTCGTGGATGGCAAGTTGCTCGTGGCGCACGACCGGCGCCAAACCCGGCCGGACCGAACCCTGGAGGCCCTTTACCTCGATCCGTTGCTCGCGCGCGTGCAGGCCAACAGCGGCCGGGTCTTCAAGGACGGCCCGCCGTTCTACCTGCTGATCGACTGCAAATCGCCCGGAACGGAAATCTGGCCGGTGCTGCGCCCAATGCTCGAACGCTACCGTGCGATGCTGACGGTCTTCAAGAACGACGCCACCGAGACCAACGCCGTAACCGTGGTGCTCAGCGGCGATTCACCTCGCGTCGTGCTGGCTTCCGAACCGGCCCGCCTCGCCGCCATCGACGGTCGGTTGCCCGACCTCGAAGCTAATCCCAGCCCGCACCTCGTTCCTTGGATCAGCGAAGACTGGACCCGCCATTTTCAGTGGCGCGGCTGGCAGGCGATGCCCGCGGCCGAACAGCAAAAGCTACGCGACCTGGTGGCTCGGGCGCACGCCCAAGGGCGGATGGTGCGGTTCTGGGGCGGACCCGATTCCGAACCACTCTGGCGCGCGCAATTCGAGGCGGGCGTTGACTTGATCAACACCGACAAGCTGGCAACGCTGGCCGCCTTCCTGGCTTCGCGGAACCCATCCACGCCCGGCCATTGACCTTTCCCGAAGCGGCCGGGTCGCACCGCGTGACCATTGATGGGGACGCGGCCGAATCCGCTCCACACAGCCTGCGTTGCGGAACGCCGGCCCCGCGAAGAGCCAGACGAATCACTTGACTGTGGCTCCGGCCGCGTCTATTAACTTTCCCTATTGGCGCAGTCAACAACCCTAAACTGGCGGCCAGCCCGACGCCCAGGCGCGGGGCGAGAGATCACCCTTTTGAGTTAGGACTCAAGCCTGAACCCGGACGCGTTCCAAACCTGTGACACCCGATGCGTAAGAACTATACCTTGGGGGCAGCTTTCTCTCTGGGCCTGGCCGCGGTGGCACTCGCCCCCCCCCAACCCCCCAGCTCAGCCCGAACTCGCCGCTGAGACCAATAGCCAACGCGGTCCCCAAACGGGTGCCGGTGACCGAGTCGGTCAAGACGGTTGCCGCGCGTCCGCCAATTCGCCCGCTGACCCTGGCCAAGATTGCCCCCGCGTTGCTAATCGCCGAAGGCCAGGTCACTGCCGTGGTTCGCCTCACCGATCCACCGTTGACGGTGGTCGTAGGCAAAAACTCAGGACCAAGGCCACCGGCGCCAGCCAGCGGGCGGTGTTGCGGGCTTGCTCAAGAAGCAGGAGCCGATCATCGCCGAGGTGATCCAAGGCGGCGGCAAGGTCAATGCCCGGCTGACCAAGGTTCTGAACGCAGTCGTGGTGACGGTGGACGCCACGGTACTGCCCACCCTGGCGAAGAACGCGTCCGTGGCTGCGACCCGCCCGATCGCAGATTGTGAATTGGATCTCTCCGAAACCGTGCCCTACATCGGCGCCGCCGCACTGCACACGGCGGGGGTGGACGGCACCGGTATCCGGGTGGCGGTGCTGGATTCCGGAATCGACTACACCCACGCGCATCTCGGTGGGCCGGGCACTACCGCCGATTACGACGCCGCGTATGGCACGGACGTTACCAACCCTCTGAACATGACCCGCGACGGCCTCTTCCCCACCGCCAAGATGATCGAAGGCTATGACTTCGTGGGAGAGGCCTGGCCCGTCAGCGACTTGGCGCCGGACGACGCCCCCATCGATTCCGCGTACAACGCAGACTTCAGCGGCCACGGCACGCACGTGGCGGACATTATTGCCGGCGTGAATGGTGTCGCCCCGGCCGCAAGTCTGTACGCCGTCAAAGTCTGCAGCGCGACCGCGAGCTCCTGCAGCGGCGTGGCCATTTGGGAAGGCCTTGATTACGCGGCCGACCCGAATGATGACGGCGATCTTTCGGACGCAGTGGACGTGGTTAACATGTCGCTGGGCACAAGCTATGGCCAGATCCAGGACGACAGCGTGCTGACGGTCCAGAACCTGGTTGATTTCGGAGTCGTGGTAGTGATCTCTGCCGGCAACGATGGCGACAAGCCTTACGTGGTCGGCTCCGCTTCCACGGCCGCCGGCGCCATCAGCGTGGCCCAAACGCAAGTGCCCAGCGCGAAAGTGTTCACCTTGACTCTCACCGGGGACGGCGTACCCACACTGCCCCTCGAGATCAAGAATACAGCCTCCCTGGACTGGGACCCCGTCAACGCGGACATCAGCGGCGACTTGGTCTATGTGGGCCGGGGTTGCGTGGACAGCGACCCCAGCACCGCGGGTGATCAGACGGACGCCTATCCGGCCGGCGATTTGACGGGCAGGGTGGTGCTGATTGACCGCGGCGCGGGCAACGTCAGCGAAAAGGTGGACCGCGCCGCCAATGCGGGCGCCGCGGGCGTCATCATTGCCAACAACGTCGCCGGTGACCCGCCGTCGTTCTCCCAAGGCAACGGCACCACGTTCGTGCCCACACTGGTGATTTCACAGAGCGACGGCGACGCCATCAAGTCCCTGCTCGCGGGCGGCACGGTGGTCGCCTCCTTTGGTCCGGCTTCTTTCGTTTCGGTCGCGGGCAGCATGGTTTCGACGTCATCGCGCGGACCGGATGCGAGCACCCTGATGATCAAGCCGGACATCGGCGCGCCGGGCGCCTCGGTATCGGCGGTGGTCGGCACGGGCACGGGCGAAGCGGCGTTTGGCGGCACGTCGGGCGCGGCGCCGATGGTTTCAGGCGCGGCGGCCTTGTTGCTTCAAGCGTTCCCCGGCCTGCTCCCATATAGAAGTCAAGGCCCGGCTCATGAACAACGCGGAGCAAAACATCCTGCTCAACCCGGTGAGCCTGCCGGGAGTGCCGGCCCCCATCACGCGCATCGGCACCGGCGAAGTTCGCGTGGATCGCGCGTTCGCCGCCACCACGATCGCCTACGATGCCAGCACCCTGATTCCAAGTCTCTCGTTTGGCTATCGTGGCATCAACGGTGCCGGCGTGGTCAACGCCTTCAAACGCACCATTGCGGTCCGCAATCTCGGCACCGCCGCTTGCACCTACGAGGTCGCAAACGCCTTCCGCTACAGCGATGACGCCGCCAGCGGCGCGGTGACGGTTTCGTTCAGCCCCAGCAGCGTGAACGTGCCTGCGAACGGCACCGGCTATGTCCGCATGACAGTCACGGTGGACGGCACGAAACTGCCGGACTGGGACGCTTACCTGAACGGCGGTTCTCTGGGCGGCAAGGGCGAGGGATTGCGCAAACTCGAGTACGACGGGTTTGTCACGCTCACGTGCGGCGAGCAATCGGTGGCGCTGCCCTGGCAGATGCTGCCGCGCAAAGCCGCCGCCGTGCGGCCAACCTCGCGCCAACTCAAGTTGATCGGAGATCCGGGACTCGAAACCGGCACCCTGACCTTGAAGAACTCCCAAGGCAGCACATGGCCGGCACCACCGAAGTGTTCGACCTGCTGGGCACCAGTCCGCTGGACTACCCTTCGCCGGCGCCTCCTGGATCGGACTATACCCTCACGGATTTGAAATCCTTCGGAGCCCGCGTGATTCAGGATTCCGGGCAGTACTACCTGCAGTTCGCCCTGGCAACTTATGGCGAGCCGGCCGAGCCCAACTATCCGGTGGGCCTCGACGTCGAAATCGACACCTCCGGCGACGGCGTGGCTGATTACGCCGTTTACACCATCGAGAACAACGGTTTCGCCGCTGCCGGCCAGAGCGTCACCCAAGTCTATGATTATACGGCGAATACGACAGTGACGACCGCCTACACGGACTGCGACATGGATTCCGGCGTCGTGGCGATGACGGTGCCCTTCTCCGCCCTCAACCTGCCCGACCTCGGGTATCCAATGAACATCGTAGCCTATGCCATTGACGACTACTTCACTGGCTGGGTCACGGACGTGATCAGCGGCGGCCCGAATGAGATCCTTTACACCCAGGAGTTCCGAGGTTCTACGTGAGCGGCGTGCCCGGCACCTTCGGAGTCGGAGTTCCCAAAGGCGGCACCACTACACTTCCGCTCTCCCACTACGATCAGGGGGATGCTTGGTCGCCCTCACAGCAAGGTCTGATGCTGTTCAACCGCCAGGCGGCTCCCCAGCGGTGGTCGGACGAAGTGAAGATCGACTACGGTCTGCCGGAATGACGCCAGCGACTTCTGGCTCTCGCCACAACCCAACTCAAGCTCCAACGAACAAAACCATTTTCTCGTGAAAGCGAATCGTCTCACTCGGAGTGCTGGCGCCGCCCAGCGGTCAGCGGCGCTGGCCTCCCTCGCGCTGGCGAGCGGGGCCACCGTGTCCGCCGCGGTCATCACGTTCGACTTCGAAAACGTGCCGTCCGATTTTCAATACAACGGCGCGGGCCTGAACCTCGGCGTTTACTATTCCGGACAACCCAACGCTCCGGTTTTTGGGCCCGACGCGGAGATCTTGGACGGAACCGCCTGTTCCCGGCAAAGTCCGGCACTGCGGTCTTGTTCTCGCCGTCCCAAGACAGGATTACGGTGACCTTCGCCGGCGGGCTTGTGGGCTCGGTCAGCACCTACTACCGATCCAACGTGGACCTCAACCTCTTCGCCTACGACGCGGCGGATAACATCATCGGCACGGTGAGCGGCCCGGACAATTTGGCGCCGGACCCGGAGCAGTACCTGGCTTTCAATCCCGGTGGCATCCAGCCGCATCGAAATCCTCGGCGCGCCGAACGCCTTCGTGATCGACGACTTCTCGTACAACACCGTGCCTGAGCCGCGAGCGATGGCGCTGGTCGCCGGGCTGGGCATGGGTGCTTTCGCCCTCTGGCAGCGACGATCCTGACGGCAGCAGCCCGCGGTCTGAGCGCGCACTGAGTTCTGCCTTGGCGGGCAACTCCGACGGAGCTGACCGGCAGTCCTCAGCGCTTACCGCGACAGCACTTCGCTCAACTTCACCGGCGCCCCACCACGGCGTTTGCTGACGTCGGCGGCTTCCATGAAGGTGAACAGCTCGATCGTTTCTTCGGGCGATACCGGAGCGATGCTGGTCTGGAAGAACTTCATGACCTCGCGCAAGAGCGGCGCGTAATCGCCGCCGGGCTTTTGGTCGAGCACGGCCTTGGTTCCGAACAACGTCACCCGATACGGCGCGGCGGCGTTGCGGATGCCGATCAGCGTCCCAACCCGCCCGCCCTTCCAGATGCCGGTGACCACGTCGGTGTCCGGGGTGCTCGTGCGGACGACGCTTTCACAACCCGTGCCCAACACCGCGTACAGCGCCTCGGTCGGGTGGATGCCGTACCAGAACAGGTCCGGGTGGTGCGGCTCGATCGGCGCCGGCCCGGTGGACACCGCGCCACGAATTTCGCCCACGACCGCCTGCTTCAACTCGATCAGTCCGGGGTAGTACCGCAGCGAAGACGAACTCCAACACGGCACCTTCGCTTCGCGCGCGAGCCGGAAGATTTCGACCACGTCCCGCAACGAGCCGGCCATCGGCTTGTCGATGAAGAGCGGCTTGTGCGCTTTAATCACCGGCCGGGCCTGCTCCAAGTGCGGCCGGCCGTCCACGCTCTCGAGCATCACCACGTCCACCTCCGCGCACAGCGCCTCGAGCGTGTCCACGATCTTCACGCCCCACTTGTCCTGGAGTTCCTTGGTATAGCCGTCCACGCGGGTGCGGCTGTCTTCAAGGTCCGGGCTGCCGCCCTTGAAGGCGGCGACCACGCGCCCGCCGGGGACGTGCTCCGGGTTGGCCGGATCGTTGAGCACCTGGGTGAAGGCAACGACGTGCGAGGTGTCCAGGCCAATCATCCCGATCCTGAGGTCTGCGGCCGTGAGCGCAACGGCGCCGGTCAAAGCCAGGCTGAGTGAAGCAATGGAAATGGTTTTCATGCGATGGCGCGAGTCTCCGCCTGAGCCGACCGACCGACAATTCAAAACCCACAACGTGGATGCGTCACAATCTGTCGCAAGTGCGACAGATTGTGTGCCAAACCCAATCCGCGACTCCGCGCAGCGGACGGGCTGGCTCACCGCCCTACTAATACCAGGTTAAGAGTTACCCTGTATCCCTGAACTGGGTCTGACACCAAGGGCAGCAGCCGGAGAGTCTAATCCGCGCCGCCTGCAAAGCGCGGCGGGTTTGCGGCCGCGTCGCACCAGAAGTTTTTTTTAGCGCGCACCTGTTCCTGACGCCGGAACGCAAAGGCCAGCGACACCAGCGTCACATGAGGGTGCCAGCCCAGCCAGGGACGCCCCTCGTAGCGATCCAACCCCAGCTCCGCCTGGAGTTCCCGGTCGTCCAATCCCACCCGCCAGCGCGAGCGCGCAATGCGCACCAGCCTTCGCAGTCCGGCCGGTTGCGCCCCCCAATCCGCCCGCCAGTAGTCGCCGGGGGCCGGCACGCCCGGCGCCCACTCGATCGGCAGCCATGCGGCCACCCGCTCCGGCTGGCGCTGCGCCTTCCCCCCGTGCGCCGCCCACACTTTGCCTTTGGCAAAGCGCGAACGTTGCGGACCTTTGGCGCCGGTGCGCCACGTGACCGCCTGCCACGCGGAGGACGGCAGGGAGCGCGCCAGCGCGGCCAGCGTGTGCCGGTCGCAGCGCGCGCGGCAGACCTCGCCGAAATCGGGCGAAAACACCTCCTCGGACGAGTTGAGACACACCCGCCAGGTGAGGTCCGCGAACAGCTCCGGCGCCTGCGCCTGCAAGGCCGCAAGCACCAGCCAGATCATCACGGTGCCGCCCTTGATGTCGTTGGTGCCCGGTCCGTAAATCCGGTCGCCGTCCGGCTGCCAGCGGAAATCGT
>JAKANS010000129.1 GCA_021823625.1 bacterium
CTCGGCGTTAGGGCAGCAACCGATTCGTTCTTGGCTTTCGCTTTTGTCATGTGCGCTTTCTTTGTAGCGCCCCGCCCCCAGGGTGTCCATCAAACCGGGTCAACCCCACCGCTCTCCGCCAGGCAGGGTACCACCGTGAGCCGGCTGATCTGGCGCTGGACGCCAAAGTCCAGACCAAAGGTCGCCCGCACCGGCCTGCGGCGGACCGGTTCGGTGTAAGCGCCCTCGAACTTCGCGCCGCTTCGGCCGTCACCGATCTTCCCCAGACCCACGAGTCATCCGTCCGGCGTTTCTCCGAAAAAGGCCGGATGACCCGCGGCATTCAACGGGATGGGCGGCGCAACGGTCTGCTTGGCCCCGGCTCGCTTCCGTTGCAGTTCCACAAGGCTTCGCGCCACGTCCTCGGCGGTGGGAGCATCCTGGATATCTTCGGGCTGCAGCGCAGCGCGCAGTTCGGCCACGCTGCGCGCGAGCTTCAGGTGCGGACGAATGATGTCCAGGAACAGCTCGTAGTTGTAACGGTGGTAGCCGAAGTTGACCCCCGCCAGGGAAACGAACCGGAGGCGCTGCGCGACCACCTCCTTCAACAGCCGCACGGTGAAGTCGTGGTAAATGAAGAACTGTCCGGCCGCTTCGAAGGTCTCCGAGGGATTCACCTGCACCATCAAGTTGCGGGCGCCGAGGGCGCGGAAGGCCGGAATCTGATCGGTGTTCAGGTATGGCTGAGGATGGTGCCGGGGAACCGTTTCAGCAGCCAGCGATGAAATGCCTGCGGCTGGCGCCAAAAGCCGCCTATCGAATCCACATAAACCAAGGTGCCGGGCGACACCTCTTGCACCGCCTCGAAGAATGCTTCGACCTCGACGGCGATCTCCGGGTTGGCCGGCCAGGCGCCAAACCACTCGATGCTCAGCTTGATAATGTCCACACGGCTTTCCGCCGGCACCTGCGGACCGAGCCAGGACTTGAGCCACGGGACGAACGCCTCGCGAGTGCGCCGGGGCGGCAGATGCGTCGGTTCCACCGCCACGAGGAATCCCTGTTGGTGCGCGTAGGCCACGGTCTCGAAGAGGAAATCCTCCAGCTTGGGGTTGACGCCCTGGTTGTCGAACAAGTGGCCCTGCGCGGTGCGGGTGTCGTCGCCCAGGCAAAACAGGTTGAAGCACCCCAGGGCCTTGGCCTCGTCCACCCAATGGCGCATCCGGGCAGCGTCCCACACAAACAGTTCATAGCGCGGATAGAGGTCAAAGATGTGGCTGCGTCCCTTCTCGTTGTAGAGCCGGCTGAGTTCCTTGAACACTTCCGGGCTGGCGGCGTCGGCCCAGACCTGGAACTCGGAAAGCACAATGAAACGGTCGGGCGCGGCTGCGGGGGCTGGAGCCGGCTGTGCCGCCGTCAGTCGGAACGTCAGGCCCAGGCTGGCAACGAGGCTCAGAAGGTGGGGTGGGGGGCGCATAGGTTTTTTCTGATTCGGGTTAAGGCTCAGGGAACACGGGTCTGTTTCAGCAGCAACACCCAGTCGCTCGTATCGGGCGCGCGAAATTCGCAGTTCCCGGCGCCTTGAACCTTCCACTCGTCCCCATACTTCCCCTCGCGCGGATCGAACCAGCGGGCGGTGAGCGGACCACCGAGCTGCCGCAAATCCAGTGCGGTGCTGCCGCCAGCGGGCAAATACGCCACCAGTTCGCTCGACGACGACGCGACGCAGGCTGTTCCGCCCTGGACCCGCTCCGGCGCGGGTTGCAGTTCCCAGAATCGCACCGGCTCAAAGAATTGGCGTAGGGGCTTCACGAACTCTTGTCCGGGGCTGTAGCCCGGCAGTGCATTAATTCCTTTGTAACTGTGGAAGGTCACGTGGCCGCCGCCGAGCACCGTGACCCAAAAGTTCAGGCGGTGATGCGCCGCGTCCGCGTCGCGTCCAGGGTAGCCTTCCTCTTTGTCGTCAGCCGCACGGCTGCCCATCGGTTCGTCGTTGACCAACGGCAGCCGGGCATGGCGAGCCGGCAGCAGCACTTCGTCATAGACTCGCGTCCACCAGTTGCGGCCGCGCGACGGGTGAAAGTTGTGCAGCCGATACCACGGCTTGTCGGCAAAGCGCACCAGTTCGCCCGCCGAGGCGGTCACCAAGTGCGCCCGATCGTGTGCCCAGATGAAGTTACCGACCTTTTCCACGAAGGCTTGCTGCTCGGGGCTGTAGTATTCATTGGCGATTTCGTAATAGAGGTTGGGCCGGTGCCGGTAGCGGTCGAGCACGAACCGGACGTAATGCTGCTTGACTTCGTCCCAGGCCAGCGGCCCGCCCGGCCAGAAATCGCCGCCGGTGAACAGCGTCAGTTCCGCCACCATGCCTTTGGATTCCATGTAGTCGAGGATGGCATCCAAGCGGCGAAAATAGTCCAAGTTGAAGCGCGTGAAGTCGGGCTTTGCCGGTGTGCCGCCGAAAGGCCAGACATCACCCGCCGCCTGGTTGCGATGGAAATGATCCTTGCCGTGTTTCCGGGTCAGCGACGGGCAGCAAAGCCAAACGCGCAGCACGGTGAAACCGTCTCGCTCCGCTTCGTCCACGAAGCCGCGCCAGTCCGCGTCAATCAAGGGAAAGGCGCTCTTGCCGACGAAGAAAAAGGGCTGGCGCCGAAAAATAAAGTGCCTCGGGAAAAGTGGGTGGATGCCAAAGGTATCCTCGTGCGCTGCCAAGGCTTTCGCCTGCACACGCCTCGGGGTCGCCGGGCTGCCCATGAGCATGACCGGTTGGCCCGGGTGCGCGAAGTAATGTGGATACCTCGCGGGGATTGCCAGCGTGCTGATCTCTTCAGCCTGAGCCGGCGCGGCCGTGAGAGTGGGGGCAGCTTGCGCCGCCAAGTCCAGGCTCACGAACCAGGACATGCCCAGCAGAACCAGGAAGGGCGGGAACTTGTTCTTCACGATAGGGGGTTCGATGCCCCGGGGCAAATGGCTTCGAGCAGCAGCATGCATAGTTCGCCCGGATGCAACGGCGCCGGTCGTAACGCCGAAGTGGCGCAGAAATTGTCTTGGTGTAACACCGTCCTCATCTTGAGGACGCGACCAGGGCTTTAACCTCCTCAGCGCTCAGGGCCCGGTTGTAAAGTCGCGCATCATCCATCGTTCCAGTAAACGACCAGGTTTGGGGACCGCCGAACTTCGGGCCGTAGGCCCGGTCCTGGCCCAGCAGCGTTTCGGCGCTGGAGACGTGAATCGAGCCGCCGACCTTGCAGGGGAAGTCTCCGCCCGTGTCCTCGACCCCGTTGATGTACGCGCGCATGACCGCGCCGTCATACGTCACGGCCAGATGGTTCCATTGGGCATACGGAAAGGAATTGGGGGTGGTGAATCCGCCGTGCCAGTCTTCACCGGTCGTCGATATGCGCCACTCGATATTGACCTTTTGAACGCCGCCGCACAGGACCAGCCAGCCGGCATTCTTCTCATCTTCGCCTTGCTCTTTGACGAAACCGTGCTTGGACGCAATCCTTGATTTCCTGCCGTCCTTGCTCTTCTTGATCCAGGCGGCAAAGGTCATGGCCTTGGTCATATTCAGGCTCTCGTGCTTGCCGCAATTGAGATAGCACGATTCAGAGAATCTGAGCGCGCCTTTGCCGATCCTTCCTTCCACCCATTCAGGTTCGCCTCTTTCGAAGACACCGTGGTTGGTACTGATGGTATCCTTGGCCACTTTGCCGGTTCCTTCATCCATGGGCCAATGGCTCACAAGCCCAGCGGCTATGTCTCCGCCTGGTCGCGGGTCCGCCGCCGCATTGAGGCTTTTCGGCATTGCGGCGGCTGCGAGCGCGGTGGTTTTTAGGAAGTGCCGACGAGAGACTGGGGACTGCGTTTTCATGGCGGGCAGTGTTTGTCTGGCTCGGCGGATGTCAAGGGCCAACGACGGCGCCCGACCAACAGCGTCCAATCGCCGTCCGCGTCCGGGGCCGCGAGGGCCTGGGGCAGGCCGCCGACTAGCGGAACCTTCGCGCCCCACGCTCCTTCGCGCGGATTGAACCAGTGCGCTTCGAGTGGGCCGGAGAGTTTCGACAAATCGAGCGTGACATCGCCGCCGCTGGGCAGATAGGCCGCCAGTTCGTTTGTCGAAGCCAAAACAAAGGCGGTTCCCTTCCTGACCAACCCATCAGCCGGCGCCATTTCCCAGAAACGGGTTTGCCGCATGAACGCCGCCAGATGACCGATCTGCCGATGCAGTGCCTCGCGACGGCTGCCGCGGACGCCTCCGTGGTGTTCGCCGTCGATTTGAAAACTGTCATCCAGGTAGTTGAAGTGGTCGCCGCTGAGCACGGCCGTCCACGCAGCCTTCCGCACTTGGGCGTCGTTCTGGGTGAGGGTCCAGTCGGTGTCGAAGATGAGCGGCTGGCGAAGGCGACGTTTCTCCAGCAGCGCGGCGTGGATGCGCCGCACGTCCCACGTCTGCACCACGCTGCTGTGATTCAGCAAGTCCAGCGGCATGAGCAGGTGCGGCCGCGGCTGGCCGCGCTCCAACTCGCGGATGAACTCGCACAGGCGCCGCTCCCAGGCCTCGCTGTAGTAGTTCTCGTTGGCGATTTCGATGAGGACGTGATCGAAGCCGCTCAGCGTCTCCACGAGCTTGCGGAGATACGCCCGCTGCGCCGCCAGGGCCTTGGGATTGCCCAGCGAGCAGAAGCCTTGCTGGCCGTCGGTGCCCGTGCCGGTGTGGCGCGGGTCGCCGTCCACGCCGTTGATGTTGTTGTCGCGATGGAAGGCGTGCAGCTTCCACAGGTGCGCGTGCTTGAGCATCCAGGCATCCACGGTGATGAACTGGAGAAACAGACCACGTTCGCGGGCCGCCGCGCAAAAGTCGCGCAACCGCTTGAAGAACGCGGGATTGAACTGGGTGAGGTCGTATTTCGGCCGTCCGTCGTTGGCTTCACCGGGACCGGGACGGAGGAACGGTTCGACGCGCCGGTTGTCGCCCGGCGGCGGGAACTGCTCGCAGCCCCACCACAGCCAGACGCGGGCGAAATTCAATCCATGCGCCTGGAGGGTGTCGAACATTGCCTCGTAGTCGTAGTCCGCGTCCGAAAACGCGCCCCAGGTGTAAGCGCCGATGAGCAGGAGCGGCGGCCCGTTGGCCGTCTGGAAGTAGTGCGGGTGATCGGGATGGACAGCGAGCGCCGGAAGGCTCGCCCCCCGCGCTTCGACGGCCACAAGCAAAGGTTGGAACATCAACACAGCGCGCCAAAGCCAGGACGTGGCACGCATCCTTCGGCGGAGTAGGTCGTAGATTGAGCTCACGGGGCATTCGACGGTCTGCTGCCAGGGCCGATTCGACCGGTTTCAAACCGAGCCGTAATCGGTGGCGAGTCGCGCGACGTGAAGCGGTGGGCCAGGCCAGGCGGCCAGCACTCCATGTATTTCCTCGTTGTTGTGCCCATTGCCCAGCCCGCTTGAAGCGGCACCACCACTTTCACGATGAGCTGCGGCGCGAATTTTTTCTCCGGGTCGGGGTTGCCGAACAGGATGTAGTAGTCCTTCCCGGCATAGCCGGAGCGGCGCAGGGCGATGAAGCCGCTGGTGCGGTCGTCCTCCAGCACAAGCCGGCCACCGAGGCTGATCGCCTTGGTAAAGTCGTAGTTCAGGCTGAGGACGTTTTGCTGGCGGTCTTCAAAATGCAGCAGGAACGCCGTGGCGGCGCCGACTGTGAACCGCTCGCCGAACCGCCATGTGAGCGACGGTGTAAGGAAGACCAGGTCTTCGCCCTTCTGTCGGCCAAACTGCACGCCCAGGCCGTAGTTGTGGAATTTGTCGGAGACACGGGACTTCAGATCAACGGAGAACACGCTGTCGTGGTATTGCTCGAACTGGCCGCCGTCCCACTTCAGAGTGATGCCGTAGTCGCTGCGGGTCTCGGTGTTGAAGTAGAACCCGGGCTGGCGGCGGAACGGCCGGCCATCAAAGTGGTCCGAGTGATGATAGAAAACCGCCGTCAACAGCCGCCGGAAGGTCCCTTGGCGCCATTCATTCTCGTAAAGCCCGCAGGCGAGATGTCCGTCGTAGTCGGTGAAGGGTATGAAGCCCGGGTCGTCGCGAAAGTCGGGTTTGACATAAGTGATAGACCTCGCCCAGGCCGAAATGCTTGGACCGATAATTCACATCGAGATTCAGCGCGTCGCCGGCCAAGCGCTGGTTGGCCGCGCTTTGCGCCCAATGCGTGACCAGCGTCAATCCGCCGTGGCGCAGTTCCGGCTTGGCCACCAGCACGCGGTTGTGCGCTGCGGAGCTGTCGCGCCCGATGAGGCTCACGTCCATGCTGTCGGTCTGCGTCAGCTCTTGCCGTCCCCGGAGGATGAAGTCGTTGCGACCGTCGGCGTCATAAGCGTTTAACATGCCGGCACTGGTTTTGGGCGACGCTTTGCCGTAGAGCTTGAGGCCCGTGTCAAAGTCGGGAACACGCGGCGAGTGAAAGCAACTCCCGATCCAGACGCGCTCGGAGTAGAACCGTTCGCCTTCGAGAAAGAAAGGGCGGCGGTCGGGCACGAAACGTTCACCGTAGGAAAACTCGATTCCTTCCACGGCGCGCTCGACCGTGCTGAAGTCGGGATTGGCCGTGAACACGCCCGTCAGCGTCGGCGTGAGCGCGGCGCGCACATCCAGACCGGCGGTCGCTCGCGAGCTTTGGCCCGCCTGCACCAGTCCGGAGGGCAGGAAACTGAACTGCGGCTTGAACGTTGTCGGCGGCTCGACATCTTTCCAATGTCCTGCCAACTCCAGCCGCCGGTGGCTTTCCAAATACGACCAGATGGATCGGACTTTCGTCCGCTGTTGCGCGCGGCTGAAGTTCAGGCCCATAACCACCTGCGTCTTGCTGCGCGGGTAATTGAGCATGGCCCAGGGAATCGCCATCTCCGCGGTCCAACCGTTGGTGGTGATTTTGGCGGCGGATTGCCACGCCCCTTTCCACTCGGTCTTGAGCCCCCGGCCAGTGCCAATCTCCGCGGTGTGCGCGCCCGCCGCGTTGACCGTGAACGACGACTGGTCGGTCGGCTGATGGGTGTGAAACGGGTCGAGGGTGAAGGTCACCGTGTCCTCGCCGCTCAGAGGCCGTTCTTCCTTGGTCTCGCGCGCGACGATTTGGCCGGGGTGCGTGTCGTAGGCGTGGAACGCGACATAGAGGTTGGTCGCGTCATAGCACAGCCAAGCCTCGGTGAGGTCAGCGGGAACGGTGCCGTGAAACTCGTCCGTGAATCCATCGGCCTTGGCGGCAGTCTGCCAGCAAGGCTCGGACAAGTCCCCGTCAATCACCGGCGGCGACGACGCACGCATGGCGGGCAGGGAGGGCCGGGACTCGGCATCTGCGGCCAACGCGGCGCAGGAAAGAAGAAACCCTGCCACCGCAAGGCGCAGACTCCAATCTCTAGCGGCTCAGTGGCTCCAAACCCAGGATCATCTCGACGGTGCGCAGAATGCTCGGAAACGAGTAATGACGTTGGTCAATGTGGCCGCGCTTCGCATACGGACTGACGACCAGGCAGGGAACACGGTGCGTGGAGACGTGGTCAATATAGTTGCCCGGATCGTCCTGCACGATGAAGACGGCCATCTCTTTCCAGTGCGGACTGCGACTCACGGCCTCGACCACAATCCCCGTGGCCTCGTCGTTGTCGTGGACCAGTGGCTCGTTTACGGCCCGGCCACCGGGCTCGGGATGATCGCGTCCGAGCGTGCGGCAGGTGAAACGCGCGGTGATTCCTTTGGCCATGTCGTCGGCGAACCGCTGGGCCAGCGCCACATCGGTCGGAAAGGCGGGACGGTACGGCGGATCGCCGCTCTCGTTCTTGACGAAGCCCTTCACCTGCGCGGCGTCTTTCAAGTGTTCGAAGAGCAGCGCGCCGCCGTAAATGCGGTAGCTCACGCCGCGGCGCCAACGCGAACAGGTTCCAGTTGATCCCGCGGAAGCCGCTGCCGTGGACGATCGGCTTGTCGTTCTTCGCGCCCGGTTTGCCGCGCCCCCAGCGAAAGCCCGCGTCCTTGATCGGCGCGCCCACGACGATGTTCTTCAACGACAGCGCCGCCACCACGCGGTCGTGGGTCTTGAAGCGCGTGGCCGAGACGATGAACGAATTCGGGTCCAGCAGCGTCCGGCTGGTGCGCATCGGGTGCGGGCGAAAGTCTTTCTCGTCGAAGAGGTGCAGGACCTCGGTCTCTTCCTGGTCAAGATCCACCAGCTTGACGCCGTACTGGCCGGCAAAGCGCGTGTACTTGTAGTTGTCGAAACCTTCGCGGGTCGGGCCGCCGGCGGCAGATTCGGCGATGAGGGTGCCGTCCAGTTTGCCGATGGATTTGAGGAACTCGAGGATGCCCTGAATGGTGTCGCGTGCGTGGCGCACAGCGGGGTGTCGATCGCCACGTTGTTCGGCTTGATGACCACGCGACGCGAAGCGATGGCGCGCTTCAGTTCCTCGGCGAAGGGTTTCAGACCATCGAACGCCATGGCCACGCGGTCAGTGCCGGTCGCGAGCGCAAGGCGGGTGGGCGCCTTGGCGGAGGCAGACTCCGTAGCCGCGCGAGCCACTGAGCCGAAACCGCCGCCGGCCAGGGCAAGGCTGCCGAGGAATGAAGTCTTGAGGAAGTTGCGACGCGAAGCAGCAAAGCTTGTGTTCATGGCGGTGGCGATGTTGGCGTTGGTTTACGCCTCCATCAGCCGCGCCGACAAGCGGAAAGTCCGCAACGCAAATACGTCAGTCGAGCCTCACCGCGTCCAGTTCGATCTCGAACAGCAGGTCGTCGCGGCAGATGTCGTTCTTGGCCAGGATCACCGGCCACGAGGACAAACCGCGGGCGGCGCACCACCGCTGGAACACCGGCGCGTCTTCCATGTGCTTGAAGTAACCGATGCCGCGGACCGTGTCGTTCCAAGTCATGCCACGCACGGCCAGGATGGCCGCGACCACTTCCATCGTCAGCTCCACTTGGGCTGCGGCGTCGCCGACGTGGGCGGTGCGTCCGTCCGGCAGGATGCTGGCGGTGCCGGAGACGTAGAGCCGGCGCTGGCCGGGCAGGCTCAACTCGACCGCGCGGCTGAACGAGCTGCCGTAATCGAGCGCCGGGCATTGCCGCGGCGAAGGCACCGGCAGGCAACGGACCTCCGGACGTTTGGGCACCAAGGCCAGCAGGTCCGCCACCACCGCCGTGCCGGCGGCGTTGCGGCCACCGACGCCCGTGCTGGCGGGCACCACGCCGTCATAGACGCCGCGCTCCCGGAAGAACGCGTTGCGCACGCGGTTGAACTCGCCGTACCAGTCGAGAATGTCGTCCAAGTAGAACCAGGTTCGGAAGACGTTGGCGAAACTCATCCCCGCCGCAGCCAGCGCCTGGTCCATCCGCAGAAGCGTCGCCTCTGCCTGGGTCGCGCGGCTGGCGCGGGCATCGGCCGGCTGGATCCCCGAGAGCACGCAGTACCGGGCCGCGTCGTCCTCGAAGACCGCGCCGACCGTTTGGCCAGCGAGTTGCACCGGCTGGACTTCGTAGCCGCCCACGGCGTGCACCTGGATGCCGGCGACCGGCTGGCCTCCGCCGTTGCCCTCCTGGACCCAGGTGATGGGCCACTCGGTGCCATTCAGGTGGTACGCCTGGGCGTGGTCGGACAGTGGGTCGCCGAGCACGCCGAAGACACCCTGCCGCACGAAATGGAGACGCGGGTTGGCTTCCGCGAACCGGTAGAGTCGCTGGAAGAGTTGCGCCGGGGTTTCGCCCGGGCGCGCCGGCAGGGTGAGGAACATTTCCTCCGAACCGGCGAACGGCAGGCGGACCAGATGGAAGCCGGCCTCGACCTGACGCGACAATGTTGGGGATGTTGGCGCACAGGCCGCCACCGCGTGCTGCATTGGCGCAGCTTAGCCGGCGGGCTGAACGAGCGGCAAGGGCTTTGGCGATGCCGCGGCCGGATCGGGTGCGGTCCTCGATGAATTTGTGCTTGTCCCGCCCCGTCCTGAAGATTAAGCTAGCAGTAATCGAACCAAGCCTGTATGAACCTCGACAAAATTGTCAGGGATCCGAAGCTAAAGAAGGCTGCGGTGAGTTTTGCCGCAGGTTACGCCAAGCGGATGATGGAGGGACAGTACAACCGGCTTTTCCAGACCGGGCTTGCCAATTCGCTGATCGGTTTGAACCGACCGTCAAAACTGGCCATCGAAGCTGCTCTGAACTCGGTAGTGGCCTACCTTGCGACCAGGGAAGGCGGGACCGCGAACACCCCGGTCAAGGAGTTCCTTTGGGAAGTGGCAAAGGACGCCCCTTCGGAATTGTCAAAGCGACTGCTGAATGGTGAGAATCTAGTCTCGGAAAGAAGCGGCATGGTTGATGTAAATGGAACAGCTTCAGACCAGCAAACGGTGTTGGAGGGACTTCTGCGAATGAACGTCCAGGAGCTTGAGGTGTTCTTGGGTTGGCTTGAACACACGTCTTCCGAAGAGCGTGCGGAAATGGCTCGGGCAATAGCCAACTTGGGCGAGGAACAACAGCGCAAGATCATGACTTTGCCTCCGGAAAAGGCGCGAAGCCTTCTGGCTTTGTCGCAGCAGCCGGAACCTACTTCACCACATGAAACACCCGCGGCTGCAAAAGCCGACATAGCAGCACGTGTCGCTCGGTTGCGAGCTACGCGGGCACGCAATAGTCGGTGAAAGAAGGGATAGAACAATGCTTTGGAGTGACTTCATTACAGCCCTTTTCGAGAAGGATGGAGAGTTGAAGCGCGAAGTGTTGTGTGCCCTGGCGGACGGCGCACAGCAGTGGTTTCGAGCTAGGGCAGAAAACCTGCGGCAGATGTACCGACGGGTTGGAAACTTCTTCTGGGCAAGCGTAGCCGTAACCGCTTTTGCCGCCCTATGGTGGGCGCTGGGAAGGGCGATCGGGATCGAGAATGAATTGTGGTACCAGACTGCAGTAATCCTGCCGTCCCTTTTTTGGGTCTGCTTCTATACATTTGCGGTTTTGTGCTTGTCGCTTTTGAAGACACTTGTAGCCCAATTTCCGGAGGTTCGCAGATTCATCGAAGAAGCTCAGGAGGAGATTACTGCGAATCTGCGCTTCCCCGCATGGTTGGCACTCGTCGCTGTCGTTTTCATAGGGTTGATCGGCCGATTTCCGTCTCTGCGAGAACCAAGTAACTTTCTGACTATGGTTGGTATCGTCGCCGCTTTCGCCCTGATGTCATTTCTTAATCTGATCAAATTGCCGTTCAAGTGGTTGCAGCGCTTCATCATCATGCAGGCAGCGTTGGTCGTGCTGCTAATCTTCGTTGTGCCCCAAATGCCGCCAGAGGTCAAAGCGGTCGCTGAAAAACTAGCGGAATCGTTGAAGGCTAAAATCGGTATAATTGCGGCCCCGGAACGCGTGATGGTTGATCCCGACAGTCCTCCAGCATTTTTCGGGCAACCTCAGGGCAAGACCTTGATTTGGTCCTCAATTGGGCCGGCAGGCGATGTTCGTTTCTGGAACGGCAAAGGAACGGATCCAGACACTAAAGATTCCCTGATGCCAGTTGAGACTCCGCAGCGGCGCGAGGAACTGCTTCGACTTCTTAAGGCACACATCAGAGCAACGCACCCTCCACTTTCGCCTCCGAGCGGACGTAAACCCGACGCCCTCAATATCCAAAATGGCAACTTAATCGAGTTCGTGGACCCGGTTACCGGCACAAACAAGATCTGGTATTTCCAAGGCCAGGACGGCAGCTTCGAACTCTATGATAGTCCGGGGTTTCACAGATCAGGCGTGAAACTACAGCCCGCAGACGTGGCGGAAGTCCGGGCCGAGATTACGAAATGGTTTACACAACAACAGGCGGAGAGATCTAAGAATGAACAGATCCCGGTAGCACCCCGACAGTCTGTTGAAAACCACCTCCCTGAACCACAAGAGGAGGCCGGAAGAATTACTTCGAGCGCACCTCAAAACGGGGTTATCGTGCCTCCGCCCCCAGCACCTTCTCCGGAACAAGTCGTTTATTCAGCCGCTGCCCAGCGAACTGTCTCGGAATATCTCTTGAAGTTGGAGGAGTCGGCCTTCCTGAAGTGCTTCACGTTGGACTGCATTCGTGTCTCCTTCGAACAGCCCGTAACGGTCAAAGCGACCTTTCGGCTGGCCCCTCTTGGCGGCCAGACCGGAACCCCAGCTTGGCCGCGGCTTTTTAACGTGGTGGAGAAATTCACTGCTGTCGAGTACTGCGGGTTCACGGATACGAAAACCGTTGAGCGGGTGGCAGCTTCCTTGAGAAAACAGATCGAAGCCGAGCCCCAACTCGTGACGCTTATCCGGTCAACGCTGCATTGATTCCGAGTAACGCTCTACTTGGCTTGGCTTTCTTCCAGCCGGCGGATGATCCGCCCCTGCTCGTCCACAAGGTAGTACTCCGCCACGCGAATGGTCCGGCCGTCCGGCGTTTTCTCTTCGTGCCAATGGCGGACGACCCGCTGGGTGGGGTCGTATTTAAACGGCTGGCTGGCGGCAGCGGCGGCGCCTTCGCCAAAACCGACCACGGCGCCGGCGGCATTGCCGACCACCGCACCTGCCCCGGCTCCGACCGCGTTGCCGACCGCGGGTCCGGGCGCTTTGGGATTGGTGACCCGGCCTTCCGAACTGCAACCGGCAAGCAGTAAGCCAACCATCGACAGAGCGGTGAACGTCGGACGCATAAGCAAGCCTGGGTTAGACGGGCAGCGCCGAACTTCAGAAACCCACGGTCGGGCGGCTGCCTTGTTTCACGATCGTTTTCTCGTCTTCCCAGACGCCGATGCCGTCGCGGGAACTGAGCGAGAGTTGGAAGACAAAGGCGGACTGGCGCACGTTGCCGGCGCGGGTGCGGTCTTCGATGATCTTGCCCGAGAGCGTGTAATCCGGACGCCGCTTGGGCTTGTCGTTGAAGAACTGGTTGTTCTTCTCCTCCTCGGCCATCAACGGATCCTCGGCGCCGCCATAGGCGATGGTGGTGCTCGTCTGGACCTTCCCGGTCCGCAACAACGCCACGCGCATTTTCTTCACGAGCAGGTCGGTGTCGAGCTGGGTGCCGGTGTTGTTCTGGATGCGGCTGATCGCCAGCAGCGCCGGTTGGTCCGGCACGCCGCTCTTGAGCTGGCCGGGGTTGATGAGGTTGTCGATGAGCGAATTCACCATCGTGTCGGCGGCCTGGGCGAAGTCCTGGATGTTGATCTGGTCCACGTTCGTCACCAGGCGCGAGCTGCCCGGCTCGACGTAGGTGGTCTTGGGACTGGAACAGCCCACGATCAGCGCGGTCGCGGCCAGCGCGGCGGAGGTCAATGTCGATTTCATAGTCTTAAACGGAGCGGAGCCGGTTCAACTGACCGGCTCGAGGAATTGAATGCGAAAGTCCTTGGCCTTCGCGGTCGGCGCGGTGGCGGTGATGTCGGCCAGATCCCTGCCTTCGAGCGAGCGCGGCGTGGCCACGGTGGTGGGCAGGCTGATCAGAATTCCATGCTCGTCGAACCACTCGATCCGGTACGTGAACAGCTTCCGGCTGCGGGTGGTGTTCTGCACCTCGATCTGGATTTTGAGGAACCCGCCCTGGTCGGTGGCGGTGTTGATGCCCAACACCCGCACAGCCTTGGCCAGCGAACGGTCGTTAAACACGCATTTGTCGGAGAGCATCGCGCGCTGGGCCGACGATTGGGCGGGCTCGACGGAGTTCACGGCGGTGGAACCGCAGCCGCTGAGCAAACCCACGGCCGCGCCCAAGGCGACGGCGGCAAGCGAACCGAAAGTCTTCATTTCAATCTGAATTGGCTGACCAGCAGCGGGCTGCCGGTCGAAGTTGACCTTACATAAACGACGTTCACCCGCCCGTCAACGAGTGTCACGGTGTACGCGGCACTGCCCGGCGTGTTGACGGTGACGCGCCGGTCCGCCGGCGTATTCACGCGGGCCACCTGGAATTCCTTGGGCAAGGTCGTCCACGACCGCGTGTCCGCAATGTTGACCGCGGCCTGGACGGCGGCGGTCACGATCCGCGCGAGCAAACCCAGACCCTCGTCCTGCTGGCGCGCCGCGTCGTTCACTGCCCAGCCGGCCGCGGCTTTGGCCACCGTGGAAATGAGCGTCTTGGTGATGATGCCGGGCAACTCGTTCTTGAAGTCCAGCGCCACCACCGCGTCCATGTTGGCCACGAGCGTTGTGTTCGCCTGCTGGTTACCGGCGGTCACCGTCAGTGAACGGGCGTAGTCATCGTGGAAGGCGAGTTTCGGAAACGCCGCGCCCACGTACGACACGTCGGCGAGGATGATCGGAATATCGATCCGCACCTGCTCGCGGCTCGCCACGCGGCCGGTCTCAAAGATCACGTAAGTGAGCGGCGCGTTCGTGAGCGGGTGGCCGTTGACCGCGGCTTCGGCAGTGCGCAGGTCGGCGAGGACGACCGGGTTGTTGCCGGCGACCTCCGCCACGCGGCGCAGCGATTTGGTGGCGCGTTCCAGGTCCGACGGCCCCTCGCCAGCGTACAAGAAGTACAAGCCGTCCAGGTACACCGAGAACGGGTTCACGTAGTCCGCGTAAAACTTGAAGCCTTCCAGATTCTGCGTGAGGCCGTTGATGGCGGAGTTGAAGCCCGGATCGGCGCGCGTGCGGGCGATGGCTTCGCCCTGACCGGAATCGCGCTCGGCGTCGCGGGCTTCCTCGATGCGACGCTGGTTTTCGGCGACGGCATCCTGCTGGCGCTGGTAAGCGCGGATCAACTCCGGCCGCGCCCGGTCCACCTCGCCCAAGGCCAGGTAATTCAAGGCCTCGTACGTGTGCAGCATGATCTTGTCGTAGCTGCGTCCTTCGTAAGCCAGGTTTTGCTGGTTGGAGAAAATGGCCGCCGCTTCGCGGCCCAGCTTCACCTTCGCCTGGCGCTCGTAATCGTCCATGCGCACGGCCGCGGCGTCGAATTGGCGGTTGCTTTCCGGGTACCGGCCGGCGGCGCGCAAGGCAGTGCCGGCCTCGAGTTGCCAGATCACCCCATCCTTGGAATCGGCCTTCTTGTCCGCGCGGCGGGCGAACTCGGTGGCGGCGGTGGCCGCGTTGCCGGCGGCCCAGGTGCTCGTCATGTGTTCGGCCTGCCGCGAATACGTCTGACAGCCGGTGGCCAACAAGAGCAGGCCAGCGACGAACCACGGCAAGGTGCCGCGATGCGCCGCCGCCGCGGAGCTGCCCACGGTCGCTGCGCGTTCGACTTGCCCACCCAGAGACTTTCGCATCGCTCGAACCAAGGTCCGCCGCCGAAGAGCCACGCCGGCGGCGGTCCGGAAAGGCGGATTGTTCCCCGGAAATGGCGAAGCGCAAGGAGAAGACGGCAGAAGGGGGGCCGCGCGCGGGCTTTTGGCCACTGTGCGCGATTGCCTTCCCCGGCGACGGTTCGCAAGCTCGGGGCGTGAAATCAAATGCTCAACGCGCCCTCCGGCCGCTGTCCCGGCGACAAGCGATGAAACTCGGCCTCGCCGGTCTGGTGGGCACCAGCCTTTGGCCAGGGTGGCGATCACTCCGGGGCGGCGAAACCGGGCGGCCCGGCTTCAGCTTTGTGGCGGTGAACGACACGCACTACGCGACCGCGCGTTGCGGCGACTGGCTCCGCGGCCTGGTCAAACAGATGAGCACTCACGCGGGGATCCAGTTCTGCCTCCACCTCGGCGACCTCACCGATCTCGGGAAACGCGAGCACCTGATCGCAGTCCGGGACATTTTCAAGGAACTCGACGTGCCGTTCCAGGCTGTCCCTGGCAACCATGACTACGTGGCCACCGACGACCGCCGCCCGTACGACGAGGTTTTTCCCGCCCGGTTGAATTACCATTTCAAGCACGACGGCTGGCAGTTCATCGGCCTGGACTCGACCCAGGGCCAGCGCTACGAAAACACCCGGATTCAGCCGGCGACTTTCGCGTGGCTCGACGCGAACCTGCCCAGCCTGGATCGCGCGCGTCCGACGGTCCTGTTCACCCACTTCCCGGTCGCGCACACGGTGAAAATGCTGCCTTTGAACGTGGACGCTTTGCTGGAGCGCTTCCTCGACTTCAACTTGCGCGAGGTCTTTTCCGGCCATTACCACGCGTTCACGGAGTGCTGGCACCGCTCGGCGCCGCTGGTCACCAACCGCTGCTGCGCGCTGGTCCGAGACAACCACGACGGCACCAAGGAAAAAGGCTACTGGCTGTGCTCGGCGGCGGGTGACGGCCGCCTCACCCGCGAGTTCGTCGGGTACCGCGGGGCCGCCCCCGGCTGATGCCCCCCCTCTCCGAGCCCGCCGCCCAAGGCATCCCAAACGGGTTGGCGCGCGGAAGGGCGACCCCGCGGAGCGCCGGCTTCAAGCCGGCTGGAAACCCGCGCTCGTGCGCCTGAGAAGGCGAGGGGATAGAGCGGTGGAAGTCCGCTCCTGCGCGGCGAAGAACCGGGCGGTATCGAACCGGAACTGCGTCGCCGCGAGGCGAGGTGGAGAGCCACGGAACGAGAACGACCCGTCCGTAACCCAGGGCGGCCTCCGGGCCGTCCGCCGTGAACTCGATTCGGTCGGCGTGGACGGGCGAGCCTGCGAGTGACTGGCGAAGCCAGTAGCGCGGGCGCGAGGCGGCAAGCCGAAACGCCGGACCGCCGGGCGGTCCCCGGTCGTCGCGCCGATGGTGGGAGACGGAAGGGCCGGAAGACCTCCCGCGATAATCAGGGAGACCCGCCGGGGTCAAGCGGTGTTCATGGCTGCAAGGCCCGAAAGCGCCGCCCGGCGGGAGTCAGAGCGTCCGTAGTAGCGAGGAAGCGGGTAACGACCGGGGAGCCAAGGGACGCAGGAAAGGGGATGCGTAATGAAGCAGAACCCCGACTCAACCCCGGCGCCAGGGGCGGTGACCACGCCGCCTCCACAAGCCGGAGAAGCCTGCCCGCCACGCGACCCGTGGTGGTGGGTGGAACGGGGCGTCTGGACAGAACGCAGGTTGACGCGGCTCACCTCGGGTGAGTCAGCAGACCGGGTCTGGTTCGCCCTGGCGGATAAGACCTATGCGCCCGCCAATCTGCAAAGCGCCTTCGAGAAGGTGTGGCGCAACGGCGGGA
>JAKANS010000130.1 GCA_021823625.1 bacterium
CGCAGGTCTGGCTGGCCGCTGGCCAGCGCCGGCTCCTTTGGCGCGGCAGCCCGTCCGGCGGTAGGCCTGTTCGCCGGCCACGGGCGGTTCTTCGGGGCGCATCTCAGTTTCTTGGGGGGGTGTAAGTTTTGGGCATGACAATGACGATAGCTCCGCCCCCGGTCGTTCCACCCTCGACCCGTTTCCTTCGTTCGGGCGCTCCCGCCGCCCCGCTCCCCGAAGCCTTGGCCGTGCGGGCCGCCCGCACCGCGGTCGCACGGGAAGCCTCCCTCACCGGCTTTCTGGCGGCCACGGATCACAACCTCGGCCCTTTTGAAATCCAGGCGGCCCACGACGGGCAAGAACTCCTGCGCACCGCCACCCAGCGCGCCGCCCAAGCCAGGGCCGACGCCACCCCGCCGCGCTGTCCGGTCTGTGGTCGGCCGCTGAGCCAATGCTCGCGGGGTCACGCCCGCACCTGCCTGACCCGCTTTGGCGACATCACGATGGCGCGCCCGCGCGGCTACTGCAAACGCTGCCGCAAATGGCGCCCGCCCGCGGACCCCGCCCTCGGCTTGGAGGCCCCCGCCGGCTACTCGCCCGCCGTCCAGGCGCTGGTGGCCCTGGCCGCCAGCAAATGGCCCGTCGCTGAAGCCAGCGGGGTGCGCGAACAGTTGGCCGGCGGGCGGTTGCCCCCGGCCACTCTCGACCGCGAAGCCAAACGCCAGGGCCAACGCGCCCAACGCCTCCGCACTCAACTCGATCAACCAGCGGCGGCGGAAGCCAAGCAACTCGAACGGGTCCTCCAACCCTACCCACCGATCATTCAACTGGACGCCTGGAACCTCCGCGAGCGCGACGCTTGGGGGCAGAGCGCCTCGCTCCGGCGACGCGGGCAGGAGCCCGATCGCTGGCACTGGGTCTGGACCGGCACGGTCTTCCGGCTCGATCATCGGGGAGAGACGGCCGGCGGGCGGCCCGTCATCGTCCAACGCGGCGACGTGTTCACCCGCCAGGGCTTGGACGCCTTGCGCGAGCAACTCCACGCCGAAGCGTTGCGCCGCGGGTTGGGCCAGGCGGCGAGCGTGCTGGTGATCGGGGATGGTGCGGTGTGGATTGGGCGCTGGGCCGACGACCGCTGGCCGCTGGCCCAGCAGCGGCTGGATTTCTATCCTGCCGTGCAACACCTCGTGGCCGTGGGGCGGGCGCTCTGGGGCGAGGACAAAGTCCAGTTCAAAGCCTGGCTCAAACCGTTGGTGCGCCAATTGAAGAACGAGTCGGCGGTGAAAGTGATCCGGCCACTGGAGGAAGCCCTGGCCAACTTGCCGGTCGGTCCCGTGGCCGAAGCGGTGGCCCAGGAAGTGGCCTGCCTCCGCGAGCATCAGGACCGCATGGACTATCGGGCGGCGCGGCGGGCGGGCGAACCCCTCGGCCGTGGTCCGGTCGAAGCGACCTGTCGGCAGGCCCAATGCCGCTTCAAGCGTCCGGGTCAGTTCTGGAGCCAGACCGGCGACGAAGCCCTCCTGTGCCTCGAAACCTTTTGGCGCAACGACCGCTGGGCGCTCCTCTTCCCCCACCCCGCCTTCGACCCCGCAAAAAACTGAGATGCGCCCGCGAGCATCGCAACGCCAACATTGCAGTTGCCAGCCCTTCGTTTCGCGCTAAGCTCCCTCCCCCGATCGAACCAAGAAGACCACTCAATTTGAACACTGAACTCTGTCGCAAAGCACTGGAAAAGGTTGTCAATCCCAACATCCTAGTAAACCTCGTTTCCCGGCGGGTTCGCCAGTTGAACTCCGGCGGCGGCGGGAGCAGCCGGCCTTTGATCGAGGAATACGAAACCCTGGGCGCCGCCGACATCGCCTTGCGGGAGATTGTCGAGGACCGCATCACCTATGAAAGCTTGGCGCCGATCGCCGAGCCGGAACCGACAACCAAACGGCGCCGGCGGAGCTAAACCGCGGCGGGGATCGCGCGCCAGCCAGAAGGGATTCCTTCTGGCTGAAGTCGTTTATGGCCGACATCGTCACCAACGCGAAGGCGCGGCGCGATTACCACGTTCTCGCGACCTACGAGGCGGGGATCGTGCTCCACGGGACGGAGGTGAAGTCGCTCCGCGCCGGCCGCGGCCAGATCGCCGACGCCTTTGCGCGGGTCGAGAACGGCGAGGTGCTGCTCTACAACTCGCACATCGACGAGTACGCCCAAGGCAACCGCCAGAACCACGCCCCGAAGGCCCCGCGCAAGCTGCTTCTCCACCGGTCCGAAATCCGGAAGCTCCAGGAAGCCGCGGCCATCAAGGGGCGCGCGCTTGTCCCGCTGGCCTTCTATTGGAAAAACCGGCGCGTGAAAGTGGCCCTTGCCGTGGGCGAAGGTAAACAGCAGTTCGACAAACGCGAGGACCTGAAGCGCCGCGAGGCCGACCGTGAACTCAAGCGAGCCACGCAGCACCGCCTCAAAGGGCGGTAGCTCCACCCAAGCCGCCTTCGCTCGTTTCTTCGGATTTCCGGGTCGCCAACGCGGCATCGACCACCGCGAGGATTTCATCCCGCACTTGATCCGGTCCACGCGTGCCGTCGATGCGAACGAGGTAGGGCTTGTTCAAGGCGTGGAAGATTTCCCGCGTCCGGGTGAGCTGGGCCAGCGTCTCGAACTCATTCGCGCGCCCATCACGGTTGCCGACCCGCGCCAGCGCCTGTTCGGGCGTGAGGTCGATGATGACCAACAGATGCGGCTCGACTGCGAACGCCTCGTTCAGGCGCAGCAGTTCGGCCGGGTCAAAGCCGCGCGCGCCCTGGTAGGCCACGGTCGAGAAGTAGTAGCGGTCGGTGATCACGAACTTGCCGGCGGTGAGGCTGGGTCGAATCAATTCAGTGACGTGCTGCTTGCGGTCTTCGAGGAATGCGTTCAGTTCGTCCGCCGGCGACATCCGGCCCGCCACCGCTGACTCGCGAATGCGGCGCCCCCACGGTCCGTCCGTAGGTTCCCGCGTTAGAACGACGTCAAACCCGCGGTCGGCCAGCGCCGCGCCCACGGCCCGGGCCTGAACGCTTTTGCCCGCGCCGTCGATGCCCTCGATGGCGAGCAGGAATCCGCCGGGGACAAGCTGTTTCATCGCCGGCGGAGGTCCATTTTGCCGAGCATTTGCTCGACGTACTTGCCGACCAGGTCGGCCTCGAGGTTCACGGCGTCGCCGACCTCGCGTTCGCGCAAGGCGGTGACTTCCCAAGTGTGGGGGATGATCCAGATGCGGAGGCCTTGCTTGAACACCTCGGCCACCGTCAGGCTGATACCGTCCACGGCGATCGAGCCTTTGAACACGACGTAGCGCATCACCTCGGCCGGCGCGTCGAGGTCGAGCACCCAATCCTGGCCGGTACGCTCCCAGCGCTTGATCCGGCCCAGGCCGTCGATGTGGCCGGTGACGAAGTGGCCGCCCAAGCGGCTGTCCGCGCGCAGCGAGCGCTCGAGGTTCACCAGCGAACCGGGCTGCACGAACTGGAGATCGGTCCGCCGCCAGGTTTCCTGAAGCAAATCGAACTGAACCGATTTTTTCGCGCCGCGCCCGGCGACCTTCACCGCCGTCAGGCAGCAGCCGTTGACGGCCAGGCTGTCGCCGACCTTCAGCCCCTGCGCGCAAAGGCGGGGTCGGACGGTGAGTTCGATGGCCTGGTCGGTCGGGTTGACCCGCTCGACGACGCCGGTTTCTTCCACGATGCCGGTGAACATGGCGGGCGGAGTCTCAGGCGAGCCGCGTTGAGTTTCAAGTCGCACCCACCCGCGCGGTCAGGAACAAGTCTTCACCCAACCGGCGCCATTCCAGGTCGCGCAACTTCGGAATGTCCGGCCAGCCACCGAAGCCCTCGCCGGCGACGCCTCTCCGTGCCGCGCGTCCGCCCAGGACTTTGGGGGCGTAGAAGAACGCCACGCGGTGGGCCAGGCCTTGTTCGAGAAACGAGGCGTTCACCTCGCCGCCGCCTTCGACCAGGAGACTAGAGACGTCCTCCCTTCCGAGTCGGCGCAGAATCCACCGCAGATCCAGACGGCCGCTGCGAACTGGTGTAGTGATCACGGACACCCGCTTCGCCAGCGCGGAAACGCGTCGGGTCGGCGCTTCCTTGCCGACAAAGATCGTGGTGAGGCCGGCGAATTCATCGCTGACCAACTTCGCCGTGAGAGGCGTTCGGGCGCGCGAATCCAGCACCAACCGCCGAACCGGCTTCAGCACCTTCTGGCTTCTGACTTCTGGCTCCTGACTTCTAACTCCTGACTTCTGCCCCCTCACCGTCAGGCTCGGATCGTCCGCCCGCACGGTGTTCACGCCCACCAAGACCGCATCCGCGCCGAGGCGCAGTTGCATGGCGTGCGCACGCGACTGCTCACCGGTGATCCACTTGGACTCGCCGCTGGCGGTGGCGATCTTGCCGTCGAGTGTCATGGCCGCCTTGACCGTGACGAACGGCGTGCGGTGAACGATCCAGTGGTTGAACGCTTCGTTGAGCCGCGTCGCCTCCGACGCCAGCAGGTCGTGCACGACCTCGATGCCGGCACCGCGAAGCACCTCAAAGCCCCGGCCGGCGTGCGCAGGATTCGGGTCGGTGGCGGCGGCGACCACGCGTTTGATGCCGGCGGCAATAATGGCGTCGGTGCAGGGCGGCGTACGGCCGTGGGTACAACACGGTTCCAGCGTCACGTAGAGCGTGGCGCCTGTTGGCGAAAGGCCACGCCTCGTCGCATCGCGCAGCGCTTCGATCTCCGCGTGCGATTCACCGGCCCGATGATGCCAGCCTTGGCCAATTACCCGACTCCGCTTCACCAGCACCGCGCCCACCAGCGGGTTCGGCGACGTCAAACCGTACGCCCGCCGCGCGAGGCGCAAGGCCAGGCGCAAATAAGGGAGGTCCGTGGCGACGCGCGCGGCGATCATGGCAGGATCATTGCCGCCGGGTGCACCGACCGGCAACGCGAATCGTGACTGGGGCGCGGCGCGTTTCGCGCTCGCCGGACGCGCGGGTCGGTCGCAAAATGGCCGGGCCAAATGACGCGCACCCAACACATCCGCGCCCGCATTGTCTGGCCGGTGGACCAGCCGCCCGTGGACGACGGCGCGTTGGTCGTCGCGGACGGCACGATCCGCGAGGTCGGCCGCGTCCGCGCCGTGGCGTCGCCGGCCGGCGCCGAGCGGGTCGATCTGGGCGACGCGATCCTGCTGCCCGGCCTGGTCAACGCGCACTGTCACCTGGACTACACCCACATGGCGGGTCAGATCGCGCCGACCAGCGCGTTCACGGATTGGATCAAATGCATCACTGCGCTGAAAGGATCCTGGCCAGCGGCAGCGTTTCGCGACTCGTGGCTGGCGGGCGCGGCGATGTCCGTCCGGCGCGGCGCGACCACCGTGGCCGACATCGAAGCGGTGCCGGAATTGCTCCCCGATGTTTGGCGGGAAACGCCGCTGCGGGTAATTTCATTTCTGGAAATGACCGGCGTGAAAAGCCGGCGCAATCCCGGCGCAATCCTGGGCGAATCGCTGGCCAAAGCCGATGCCTTGCCGACCGGCCGCTGCGGGGTCGGCCTTTCGCCGCACGCGCCTTACTCGACGGTGCCCGAGCTGCTCCGGCTCAGCGCGGAAGCGGCGCGCGCGCGCGGCTGGCGGCTGGCGACGCACGTTGCGGAATCGGCGGAGGAATACGAGATGTTCATGGAGGCGCGCGGCACGATGTACGACTGGCTGGCCCGCAATGAACGCGACATGGCGGACTGCGGCGGCGTCTCGCCGGTGCAACACCTGGCACAACATGGCGTTCTGGGCCCGAACTTCCTGGCAGTGCACGCGAATGTGTTGCAGCCCGGTGACGCCGAGCTGCTGGCGGGGAGCGGCAGTGCGGTTGTTCATTGCCCGCGTAGCCACGCCTATTTCGGCCACCGGCCGTTTGCCCGGCTGGGCCTGGAGCGCGCGGGTGTGAACGTGTGCCTCGGCACCGACAGCCTTACCACGGTGCTCAAACGCCACGAGCAGGTGCTCGATTTGTTCTGCGAAATGCGCGAGTTCATGGCGTCCTCGCCCGGCGTGGCGCCGGCGGCGGTGGTGGGCCTGGCCACGGTGAACGGCGCGCGGGCGCTCGGCCTGGACGGACGGGCCGGCACGTTGGCCGTGGGCGCCTGGGCGGACGCGATCGCGGTGCCGTTCGCGGGAGCGATTACAGAAACTGCGGACGCGGTGGTGCATCATGCCGGTGACGTGGCTGCTTCCATGATCGGAGGCGAATGGGCGCTGGCACCCGCCAGCGGGCGAATTCCCGCGTAAGTTTTTCATGGAAGCGAACAAAGTCGTGCTGATCACCGGGGCGGCGGGCGGACTGGGGCAAGCCTTGACCGGCGCTTTCGCGGCCGCGGGCTGGCGGGTGGCGGCGGGTTTTCACCGCACGCCAATCCACGCCACCAGCGACGCGGTCTGGCCGGTGGCGTTGGATGTGACCGAGCCTGAGCGCGCGACGCAGGCGGTGGGCGCGGTGGTCGAGCGGTGGGGGCGGCTGGACGCCTTGGTGAACAATGCGGGCGCGACGGCGGACGCGGCCTTTTTCCAGATCGCGGACGCGGATTGGGATCGTGTGCTCGCGGTGAATCTGAAGGGGGCGATGGCCTGCGCGCGGGCGGCGGTGTGGCCCATGATCCGGCAGCGGAGCGGGCACATTGTGAACGTGAGCAGCTTCGCCGCGCGGGCGGGCACTCGCGGTCAGGCAGCGTACGCGGCGGCAAAGGCGGGCTTGACCGGCTTGACCCAGTCGCTGGCGGCGGAGCTGGGGTCGCGCAACGTGCGGGTGAACGCCGTTCTGCCCGGCGTGTTGCCGACGGCGATGACCGCGGGCCTCGACCCGGAGGCGCGGGAGCGCCTGGTGGCCGGAAACCTGTTGCGCCGGATGAATTCGGTGGACGAAGTCGCGGCCTTCATCGTGTTCCTGACCGGAATGCAAAACGTCTCCGCGCAGGTGTTTCAATTGGACAGCCGCCCGGCGCGGTGGACCTGAAAGGAGATACGCGTGCCGAGGTGGTTGAAGTCTGTGGTGGCGGTGCTGTTGCTTCCGTTGTGCGTGGGGGCGACGCAGGCCGTGGGCCAGGTGGTGCAGGCCGGATCGGCGGCGGACCGGTTCTGGGTGGCGCTGGTGGCGGGCGTGGCCTGTTGGGTGGTGGTTTATGCGCTGTTGCCGCGGCCGATGCGGCTGTACGTGCTCGGGCACGAGTTGACCCATGCCCTGGTGGCGTGGTTTTCCGGCCGCAAGGTGCGGCGGATTCGCGTGGGTCGGACTTCGGGCAGCGTCACGGTGGAGCGGGCGAACTGGGTGATCACGTTGGCGCCGTACTTCGTTCCGTTCTACGCGGCGCTGGTGGCGCTGTCGTTCTCGGTGGGGAATCTCTTCCTGGGCTGGGAGCCGTACGTCGCGTGGTTTCACCTTTTGCTCGGCGCGGCGTATGCTTTTCACGTGACGTTCACGGCGCATGCGCTGAGCACGCCGCAGTCCGACCTCGCCCGGGAGGGACCGTTCTTCGCGCTGGTGATGATTTGGTTGGGCAACGTGTTGGTGTTGTTGGTGGCGGTGCCGCTGCTGACGGCCGGGGTGAGCGTGCTCACGGCGCTGGGCTGGTGGCTGCACGATACCGGCCGGGTGTTGATCTGGCTGCAGCGCCTGTTCTGAAACCTCCGCCGGGGCGGCCAAGCGGCACGCGCTTTGCTAAGAAAATACTGCCCGCTGATGCCGATTGGCCGGCGGGTCGGTCCAAGCTGGCGGCGGGTGTCGAATGCCCCGCCAAAACGGCCGTTTTCCGGCCGGGAAACGAAGGAAAACGGATCGGGGCGCGGAGCCGCGTTGACAATGCTGGCGGTTTGCCTACCGTCACGCGAACCCGGCACCGGACAAGCCGTTAACAGGTATTTCTAGAGATTGTGGCCGCAAGAGACGATTACTTGCTCGATAGCCTGATCGAGATGGGGTACGTGACCAACGAGCAGTTGGCACCCGTTCGCGAACAGGCCGATTCCACTGGCGAGGGCGTGGTGGACACGCTGGTTGCCCAGGGGGTTTTGTCGGCCGCCATCGTGGCCCAGGCCAAAGCCACGCACTTCGGGGCCGAGTTCGTCAGCCTCGGCGAATTGCGCATCCCGGACGACGTCCTGGCAGCGGTGCGGCGCGACGTCGCCAAGCGCTTCAACATTGTCCCGGTCCGCAAAGAGGAGCACGGCTTGGTGGTTGCGATGGCCGATCCGTCGGACTTGGAAACGCTCGACGGCCTGTCGCACACCCTCAACACCGAGATCATCCCCGCGGTCGCCACCGCTGAGGACATCGAGGGCGCCATCGGCAAGTACTACGGCGTGCGCGAAGACTCCGTGTCCAAGATGATTCAGGACATCACGGAGGGCGAAGTCGAGGTCGGCAAGGTCGCCGAGGCCCAGACCGACGACGGTTCCACCGTGGACGCGGACGCGCCGATCATCAAGCTGGTCAACACGCTCATCGTCGAGGCGTTCAAAATGCGCGCCTCGGACATCCACTTGGAGCCGTTGGACAAGCGGTTCCGCGTGCGGTACCGGATCGACGGCATGCTGCACGAGATGAAGAGTCCGCCCAAGCGACTGCAGCCTTCGATCATCAGCCGCTTGAAGATCATGTCCAACATGTCCATCGCGGAACGGCGCATTCCACAGGACGGCCGCATCCAGGCCCAGGTGGGCGGCAAGATGATCGACCTGCGCGTGTCCTGTCTGCCCACGACACATGGCGAGAGCATCGTCATGCGCATCCTGGACAAGGAAGGGTTGAAATTGGGCCTGGCGGAGCTGGGCTTTTTCTCGGACGACCAGCAGACGTTCGAGCGATTGATCGGTCTGCCGGACGGCATTCTGCTGGTCACCGGGCCGACCGGTTCGGGCAAGACGACGACGCTTTACGCGGTGCTCAACTACATCAACCGCCCGGACCGCAAGATCATCACGGTCGAAGACCCGGTCGAGTACGTCTTGTCCGGCATCAACCAGGTGCACGTGAGCGAGTCGGTGGGGTTGACCTTCGCGCTGGCGTTGCGCGCCATGCTCCGCCAGGCGCCGAACGTGATCATGCTGGGCGAAATCCGCGACTTGGAGACCGCCACCATCGCGATCAACGCGTCGCTCACCGGTCACCTGGTTTTCTCGACGCTGCACACCAACGACGCGCCGAGCGCGGTGACCCGCCTGATCGACATCGGCGTGAAACCCTTCCTGGTGGCGTCCTCCACCCGCGCCCTGATCGCCCAACGGTTGGTCCGCAAGATCTGCAAAAAATGCATCCAGCCGTACACGCCCACCGAACACGAATTGCGCGCGCTGGGCATCGACCAGGCGAAGGCGGCGGCGGCGACCTTCCGCAAAGGCAAAGGCTGTGGCGACTGCAACAAGACCGGGTGCCGGGGCCGCATGGGCATCTTCGAGATGTTCGTGATCGAGGACGACGTGCGGAAGCTGATTTACGAAAAGGTGCCGGCCACGGTCCTGCGCAGCCGCGCCCGCGAACTGGGCATGCGCACGTTGCGCGAGGACGGCACCCGCAAAGTGCTGGCCGGGCTCACGACGCCGGATGAGGTCATCCGCGCCACGTCCATGGATGCCGATTAGACCCTTTCCCGTGCGCCCTCCTTGCCGTCAAACCCAGCCCTGGCCGGCTTCCCGCGGGTGGGGCCGTCTCCCGGTCGGCGGCGGCTCGGTGCGGGCCGGACGCCAGTGATTTCGATATGTCGTACTCCATGTCCGATCTGTTGCAGTTGGTGGTGCAGGAAAACGCCGCCGACTTGCACATCCGGGTAGGTGTTCCGCCCGTCATCCGCCTCCACGGCATTCTCCACAGGGTCGAAGGCCCTCTCCTCAAGCCGGAAGACACGGAAGAGTTGATGCGGACGATCACGTCCGAGGAGAACGTCCAGCAGGTGCGCGAGCGCGGCACGGCGGACTTCGGATTCGCGTTCGGCGAACTGGCGCGTTTCCGGGTGAGCGTGTTCAAGGAGAAAGGACGTTTCGGCGTCGTCGCCCGTCAGATTCCGAACAAGATGCTGACCTTGGAGCAGATCGGGTTGCCTCCCTCCTCGAAGGAATTGTTGTACAAGCCGCGCGGCCTGGTGCTCGTCACCGGCCCGACCGGTTCGGGCAAGACCACCACGCTGGCCTCGATGATCAATATCATCAACGAGGAGCGCGATGATGCGCACATCATTACCATCGAGGATCCGATCGAGTACTACCACACGCACAAGAAGGCGCTGATCACGCAGCGCGAGGTGAACGTGGACGTGCCGAACTTCGCGGAAGCGCTTCGCCGGGCGCTGCGCCAGGACCCCGACGTCATGATGGTGGGTGAAATGCGCGACCTGGAGACGATCGACGCGGCCATCACCGCGGCCGAAACGGGCCACTTGGTGTTCGGCACGCTGCACACCACCGGCGCCGCGAAGACGATCGACCGTGTGGTCAACGCCTTCCCGGTCACCCAGCAGGAACAGATTCGCATCCAGCTTTCGACGGTGCTCCAGGCGGTGATCTCCCAACTGTTGCTGCCGCGCTGCGACAAGCCGGGCCGCGTGGCGATCTTCGAGATCATGATCAACACCCCCTCCATCGCCGCGCTGATCCGCGACAACAAGTCGTTCCGCATCCAGTCGGACATCCAGACCGGCGCGAAGTACGGCATGGTGACGCTCGACAGCTTCCTGCTCGACAAATACAACCAGGGCATGATCTCGCAGGAGGAAGTCATCACCAAATCCCAGGACCCCGTCACCATCCTGCAGAAGCTGCAGGAACTGGAGGCCGGCAAGACCCTCGAGCAGATTGAGGGAGGGAAGTAGTTCATGGCAGACGTTATTTCGCATCCCCTGATCGGCATCATCCGCGAGCGCGGATTGATCGACGACATGCAGCTCGAGGAGGTGACGGCGGAGCACGAGCGCACCGGCCGACCGTTCAACGAAATCCTGGTGGATTACGGGCTGATCGACAACGAGACCCAGCTTCAGCTCATCGCCGAGTACCTGGGCACCGAGGTCGTCAACTTGGGCGAAGTCGAGTTCACCCCGGAGCTCGTCGAGGCCGTTCCCGCGGCCACGGCCCGGATGTACCAATGCCTCCCGGTCAGCCTGTACGGCGACACCCTGCGGGTCGCCTTGGTGGACCCCCTGAACGCGGGCGCGGTGGACGAACTCGGGTTCTCCACCGGCAAACAGGTCCAGGTGGTCGTGGCCGACCCCGCCCAGATCACCAAGCTCATCGAAAAACACTACCCCCAGGAAACCGGGGGCATGGGCGACCTGCTCAAAGAGCTGGGCCTCGCCGAAGACATCGGCAAGGAAGTCGCCGAGGTTTCCGCCGGCACGTTGGACCTGGCGAACCTGGCCGGCGAGGCGCCGATCATCAAGTTCGTGAACCTGGTGTTGCTCCAGGCCATCCAGGACCGCGCGAGCGACATTCACTTCGAGCCGTTCGAGGACGAGTTCAAGATTCGGTACCGCGTGGATGGCGCGCTTTACGAGATGTCGCCGCCGCCCAAGCACCTGGCGCTGCCGGTGACCTCGCGCCTGAAGATTCTGGCGAACCTGGACATCTCCGAACGCCGGCTCCCGCAGGACGGGCGCATCTCGATGAACATCAGTGGCCGCCAGGTTGATCTACGCGTTTCGTCGCTCCCGACCCAGTTCGGCGAATCGGTGGTGCTCCGCGTGCTCGACCGCTCCGCCCTCCAGCTCGAACTCGAGAACCTCGGTTTTCCCAAGGCGATCCTCGACTACACCGCCGAGGCGATCCAGCAGCCCAACGGCATCTTCATCGTCACCGGGCCGACCGGTTGCGGCAAAACGACGACCTTGTACTCCTGTCTAAGACGGGTGAACATGATCGACTCGAAACTGCTGACGGTGGAAGACCCGGTCGAGTTCGACATCGAAGGCATCATGCAGGTGCCCGTCCACGAAGCGGTGGGCATGACTTTCGCCAAAGCCCTGCGCTCCTTCCTCCGTCAGGATCCGGACATCATCATGTTGGGTGAAATGCGTGACTTGGAAACGTCGCAGGTGGCCATTCAGGCCTCCCTGACCGGTCACTTGGTGCTGAGCACCCTGCACACCAACGATGCCCCCGGCGCCGTCACCCGCTTGGTGGACATGGGCGTGGAACCCTTCCTCATTTCCTCGACGCTGCTGGCCGTGCTCGGCCAGCGCCTGGTCCGCACGATCTGCAAAAAGTGCCGCACGCCGTTCGAACCCACCGAAGCCCAGCTTTCCCTGCTCAACCTCTCCCCGCACGACCTCGGCGACAAAGTCTTCTATTACGGCCGCGGCTGCAAAGAGTGCAACGACACCGGCTACAAAGGCCGCAAAGGCATTTTCGAGCTGCTTCCGATTTCCGACCCCGTCCGCCTGCTCATCAACGATCGCGCCCCCACGGTGGTGATCCGCCAGAAGGCGGTCGAGCTGGGCATGGTGCCGCTCCGCGAAGACGGCCTCCGCACCATCTTTGACGGCGCGACCACCGTGGAGGAAATCCTCAAATACACCTAGAGTCCGGAGGTACGTTATGGCGAAGTTCAACTACGTGGCGATGGATTCCCGCGGCAAGGAAACCAAGGGAACCCTCGAGGTGGGCAACCAGAGCGAGGCCATCAACCGCCTCAAGGAAATGGGCTACTTCCCCACCAAGGTGGTCGAGGCGAAGGAAACCAAGGAGAAGGGCGGCAAGAAGCCCAAAGGCGGCGGCGCCAAGGCCGAAAGCAAAAAGGGGAAGGGCCTCAGCCTCAACATCAGAATCCCCGGCTTGGGCGGCAAGGTGAAACCCAAAGTCATGACCGCCTTCACCCGCCAGCTCGCCACGCTGGTGGACGCCGGCCTGCCCTTGCTGCGCGGGATGCGCGTGCTCGAAAAACAGGAGCGCAACCCGACGCTCAAGAAGGTCATCGGCGACATCGCCGTCTCCATCGAAGGCGGCAGCACCTTCTCCGAGGCGCTGGCGCAGCACCCGAAGATTTTCAACCGGCTCTACGTGAACATGGTCAAGGCCGGCGAACTGGGCGGCGTGCTGGAAGTCGTCCTCAACCGCCTCTCCGAGTTCATGGAAAAGGCCCAGAAGATCAAGGGCAAAGTCGTCTCCGCCATGTTCTATCCCGCGGCGGTCATGATCGTCGCCGTGGTCATTTTGGGCGTGCTGATGGTGTTCGTCGTGCCCAAGTTCGAGTCGATCTTCGCGGACATGCTCGGCGGCGCCAAACTGCCCGGCTTCACCCGGTTCGTCCTCGACATCGCCAACGCCATCAAGAGCCGGACCATCGTCCTCATCGACAACCCGCCCTACTTCTACCCGGGGCCGGTCATCTGGGGGTTGGTGGCCTTCGTGATCCTGTTGCGCCTGGCGCTCAAGACCAAGAAAGGCCGCTGGTACTTCGACAAGTTCAAGCTCGTCATGCCCGTCCTCGGGCCGGTCATCTCGAAGGTGGCCATCGCCCGGTTCACCCGCACCCTCGGCACCCTGGTCAGCAGCGGCGTGCCGATCCTCCAGGCCCTCACGATCGTCAAGGAAACCTCCGGCAACGTGGTCGTCGGCAACGCCGTCGCCAAGGTCCACGAAAGCGTCAAGGAGGGCGAAACCATCACCGCCCCCCTCGACGGCTCGGCCGTCTTTCCGCCGATGGTCATCAGCATGGTGGACGTCGGCGAGCAAACGGGCGCCCTGCCCGAAATGCTCATGAAGATCGCGGACACCTACGAAGACGAGGTGGACAACGCGGTCTCCGCCATGACCTCCCTGATCGAGCCGATCATGATCGTTTTTCTCGCCGTCATCGTCGGCAGCATCGTCATCGCCCTGTTCATGCCCTTGATCGAAATGATCAACCAATTGGGTGGCGACGCTGGCTCGCGCGGCGGTGGCGAAGATTGACCTTACGGCCAGGCTGAGATTCCGCGCAGACCGCCGGGCAAAAGCTTCGGCGGCCTGTTGCATTTGCGGGACCGGACAGCGGCCTCGCCCACGAACCCACGATGCACCACCCGTCCCAGACACTCCGCGCCCTCGGCCTCGACCTCGGCGGCACCAAAATGGCCGTCGCGGCCGTGGATGGCACCGGCACGATTCACGCCCGAACGACGCTCCCCACCGAAGCGGAACGCGGCTTCGACCGCGCCGTGTCGCGCCTGGCGAACGCCCTCGACGCCATCCTTGCCCAGGCCGGCTGGCCGGCCGGTGACGTGCGCGGAATCGGCATCGGCTGCGCCGGCCCGGTGGATCCGGCGTGCGGACTCATCGACAATCCCTACACCCTCACCGGTTGGAACGGGTGCGACATCGTCACGCCGCTGCGGCAGCGGTTTGGCGTGCCGGTGCGGCTGGAAAACGACGCCGATGCCGCCGCGTTGGGCGAGTGCTTTGTCGGTGCCGGGCGGGGATTCGATCCCGTCGTGATGCTCACGTTCGGCACCGGGGTCGGGGGCGCGGCCATCGTGCACGGGGTCATTTACCGCGGCGCGAATGGCGAGCATCCGGAACTCGGGCACATCCCGGTCTTGCCCGAAAGTCCGCCGTGCTATTGCGGCCGAAGCGGCTGTCTGGAATCGCTGGCCTCTGGCACCGCGATCGGCGCGGCCGGCCAAATCGTCGGGTTCGCCGATGCCCGGGCCGTGTTTGCCGCCAGCCGAACCGGCGATCCCGCCGCCGCGGCGATTGTGGACCGGGCGCTGGCGGCGGCAGCCACCGCAGCCTGGACCATCTGCCACACCTTCCTGCCGCAACGGCTCGTCCTCGGCGGGGGCATCATGGACGAACACTTCGACCTCTTCGCGGCGGCGATCGACCGTGCACTCGCGCCCGCCACGCAATTCACCCGGCCGGCGGTCAGCGTGGCCCGCGCCGCGCTCGGCAACGACGCCGGCCTGGTCGGCGCCGCGGCCCTCGCCCTGCGAAACGACTGACCGCGCATTCCGGCGCGCTGGCTTCCAGCCGGCTTGGCCGCAACTCATTCCCGCAGCGCCAGATCGCCGGACGGAATGGAAATCACCATGCGAACCACGAAGGGGGCGTCTTTTGCGGAGGAGGCTTCCCGCCGTTCCAATCAGCGACCCGCCAACCGGGGCAGGCAAGTCACCCAAGCCACCCATTCTCAAATCCGCGCCTGGGAAATGAAGCGCGTACCTCCGGGTGCGACGCCGTTTCTGCCCGAGTCTTGAAGGCGAAACCAAGCGCTGGGTGATCGCTTCCAGCCTGAAAGGGCTGGCTCACCAACGACCCTTCAGGCCGAACGTGAGTTTCAATCGGTTCGACTTTGACACCGACAGGACATTGAGTTGCGCCCACCGCCGCCAGTCTTGTCAAGCGGGTCAATGCGGCTCAAAGTGCACCCATTCATGCAAGCGCAAGGCCTGACCTTCCCGAGGATAGACCGCGCGTTCGGCGGTTGTTCCCGGACGCGTCCCCTGGAACAACCGCACAGATTGCGGTTGTTCCCCGGAAAAGCCGGGTTCGACCGCATACGGTTCAATAACTGTTAGCCGTCACCGCGCACATGGTCACTGCGTTCTACGTCATTCATGCGTCGCTGACGATTCTGCTGGGTGTGTTGTTGATTGTTCGTCTGGCCTCTGGAAAGCGGAGTCCCGCCTTGCACCTGCTGTTGGGCGTTGCGTGCGTGCTTCTCGTCATGCCGTATCTCAACATCAATTACTATGGCCCTCCGTTCTGGATGGAGCGTCGAGAGCAGCGGCAGCAGGTCCTCCACCGCGTTGAGTCCCTCGGCGGATGGTCAGCATTGCGCACCGCTTGCACCGCTCTTGTTGAGCAGACTAAGGCAGAACCGGATGGCTATTTCTACTGGCGACGTGGTGCTACCAACGCGCTACCGCCCGCTATCTCCGCGCTTCAGCCTAAGTTGGTGGAGGTCGCTCGGGACAGGGACGCTACACCAGTGGTCTTCATCCAGTTCTATGGAGGATGGGCCACCGGCGCTCGGCACACACCATCATACAGTCTGCATGTCCGTTGCGGGCCGACGCCGCAAGGTTTCCAGCCAGAGATTTTGCACCGCGGCAATACGGTCATCGGGCGTTCACGATTGCTCTCGGACTCGGTGTTTGAGATTTATTGAGACTATGACGGCTAACAAAATCACTGGAGCGAACGCGGGCGGGCCACGGCAGTTGGCAATGCGGACGCGTTGGGCCGCCCGCGTCGCTCAGTTCTGACGTTGGGCGTCATAGTATGCGTCCGCGCAGGACAGTCAGCGCCAGTCGGGCCTTGGCCGAAGTCGCAAGCGAGTTGGGGCGGTACTTCAAACGCAACGGTTACGTGCGGCGCCAGAACCCGAAGCGTCTGGCACGCGATGGATACAGGGGCTACAAGAAGGGCGATGAGGTGCGGTTGACGGCACAGGATGAGCAAGAGTTGCTGCACCTCGAGGCGTTGCTGAGACGAGCCGGCTTCCGTCCGGGGCGGCCTTTCGCGAAGGGGCGACAGCATCGCCTGCCGGTTTACGGACGTGAGGCGGTGCGCCGCTTCTTGCGGTTGGTGGAGCGAGCAGGGAACGCCGAACCAACCGCTCCGCGCGAACCGCCGCCCCGCTTGGCCACGGGCGATTCGGACGGTTAGGGAGGGTGGCGGTCGGTGAGCTGGTTGACCTGACTGGCTCTTGCTGCGTCCCCGCCATCAGGTTCGCCACGACTTGACCACGAGGGCGCCGTGAGGCGCCGAGGGCAGCCGGTTCGCGCGCTCAATTCGGGGAACACAGTGGTCGCCGACGTCAGTCGGCGCAGACCGCGTCAGGTCAGCGCGGACTGACGTCCTCGGCCACGACCTAGTACTCGAATTGCAGCGCGCGGCGGCGGCCGAGCTTCATCGGCAGCCGGCCGAGCAACCCGGACAGGAGCAGGAACGCCGACCAAGCACCAAGAGTTTCCAAACGGAAACCGGCCGCCAGCGTCCAGGGCGCAGAGAAGGCCAGCAGCAACACGGAGGCGACGATATACACGAAG
>JAKANS010000131.1 GCA_021823625.1 bacterium
TGAACTCGAAAATCCAGAGCCTCCAAGCCGCGGCCCGGGGCTTTCGCAGCTTCCGCAACTACCGCATTCGCATCCTCTTCTTCTGCGGAAAGCGGGATCTCCACCCACGACGAGCCGTGCAGAAACCTTTTTTCAGTGTAGAGCGAAGCCTATACCCCCCCGCTCGTTGTCTGCCGTTTTGTTTGGCGCGGGCGGATGCGCAGCCGGCGCAGGTGTCCAATCACCCGCGTCGCGATTCAGTTTGAGCCGGCGCTTGATCGCCGCTCCGAAGCGCGCGACACTTCGGTCCATGAAAACTCTCCCTCGCTTCGCGGGCAGCCTGCTTCTGGCGGCGCTCGGACTGTCCGCGGCCGCGCAGCTATCCGCCCAGGAATTCACGTCGATCTTCGATGGCCAGTCGCTTAAGGGCTGGCATGTCTCGGCCAAGACCGGCCACAGCCGCGCGAGCGGTAACCAGACCGGCGGCAAATGGGTGGTTGAAAACGGAACCCTCGTCGGCACTCAGGACATCCCCGGCAACGGCGGGATCATCGTCACCGACGAAGCGTTTGGCAACTTCGAGGTGGTGCTCGAGATGAACAACGACTTCGGCCCGGACAGCGGCTTGTTCCTGCGCAGCACCGAGGACGGCAAGGCCTACCAGGCGATGATCGACTACCATAGCGGCGGCAATCTGATGGGCGTCTATGGCGAAGGCTTGGGCGGGTTTGGCTCGAGCAACTTCAACTTCGTCGATTCGCCCGACAAGATCGTGGTGCGACCGAACAAGGTCCCGCTGCCGGTGCTCGCCGAAAGCTGGCCGTTCTTCTGGCGGCACGGGCAGTGGAATGAGTTGCGCGCCCGGATCGAGCACAACCCGCCGCACATCACCACCTGGATCAACGGCGTGCGGATCATGGACTGGACCGACACGGAGAAGCGGCTGCCGGATAAGGGCGGCATCGCACTGCAGGTCCACGGCGGCGGCGATCTCACGAAACAATTCGTGCGGTATCGGAACATTCGCGTGCAGCGGTTGGACGGTGCCACCCAGTGATCTTCTCTCCATGAAAACCCGCAACTCGTTGGTTCTGGTCGGCGTCCTGATCGGATTCAGCGCTCTATTTGCCCCGGCTAACGCCGCCGAGGCAGCAAAGCCCGCCAAGGCTCCCTGGCGGGGTGTCCATTTCATGGCGCCCAGCGCCGCGGGCCTGCCGTTGGTGAAGCGGGCCATTGCCGAGAAGCTGGCGCCGCTGGGCGTGAACGCCATCCTCATGGAGGTGGACTACAACTTCGCCTGGCACTCGCACCCTGAACTCGCACAGTCCGGCGCGATGAATCGCGAGCAGGCGCGAGACCTCGCCGCGCTCTGCCGCGAGAAAGGCATCCGTCTCATCCCGCTCTTCAATTGCCTGGGCCACCAATCTTGGGCCAAGAACACGCTGCCGTTGCTGGTGAAGCATCCGGAGTTCGACGAGACGCCGAAGATTCCGCTGACCAACCCGGACATCTATTGCCGGAGTTGGTGCCCGCAGGCGCCGGGCGTGAACCCGATCGTCTTCGCCCTCATGGACGAGTTGCTCGACGCCTTCCGGGCCGACGCCCTCCACGTGGGCATGGACGAGGTTTTTCTGATTGGCAGTGACCAGTGCGAGCGTTGTCGCGGCCAGGACCCGGCCAAGTTGTTCGCGAAGGCCGTCAACGACTACCACCAGCACCTCGTCGGTGAGAAGAAGGTCGAGATGCTCATGTGGGGCGACCGCCTCCTCGACGACAAAACCATGAAATACGGCGAGTGGGAGTCCAGCCGCAACGGGACTGCGCCGGCAATCGATCTGATCCCGAAAGACATCGTCATGTGCGACTGGCATTACGAGCCGCGGGACGCGTATCCGTCCGTGACTTACTTCCAGGAAAAAGGCTTCCGCGTCTGGCCCTCAAGCTGGCGCAACCAGACCGCGGCCCTCGCCTTGCGCGACTTTGCCCGCGCGCACGCGACCGAGAAGCTGGTCGGCCATCTGTGCACCACCTGGACGGGCGGCGAGCAACTCAGCCGGGCGTTGCTGGGCGAGGCCGGCGACTCCGCGAAGCAAGCCAACCAAATCGTCGAGACCATCCGCGCGTGCTTTGCGCCTTAACTCGACACTAAACTCAGTGAGCTTCCGCCCCCGTTGATTCTCTCAACTGGCCAGCGAAACTGTGGCCCGGCGGGGCAAACCAGACTCTGATCCGCTTGCTCAACGCCGCTCGCGGCGCAACTCCTCGAGTTGTTTCCGCAAATCTTCCAGGGCGCGACGCAGTTCTTGCACCTGGTTCTGAAGTCGCTCCATTTGCTCTCGCATCTCCCTGCCGGGGCCAGCTTCGACGCGCATCCGGTCCATCATCCGCTCCTTTTCCTGCGCCAGGCGCTCGGCCGGTTCATGCAGGCCGGCGGCGTGGAGATTGTCGATGGCAACCTGCAGGTGCCGGAGACGTTGCTGCATCTCGACCGCCTCCGGCGGCATCGGACCGGCACGTTCGCCGGGGCGCGGCCCTTGCAGCTCCGGGCGCTTCACCGGCGGCCGGTCCGCGGACTTCTCCAAAACGCGCTGGAGTTCCAGCGCGCGTTCCTTGAGTTCCGCGGCCTGATCCAGCTTGCCCGCGGCGCGCAGTTCCTGGATTTCCGCCTGGAGCTTCGCGAGTTTTTGCTTCAGTTCGGCCCGATCCGGCTGACGCAGCTCGCCCGGCAATGACTGGTCCATCTTCTCGGCGCGGGCGAGAAGTTCGTGCACGTCGGCCATGACTTGCTGCGCCTCCTCGCCGTGTCCTTCCGCTTTAAGATCGCGGGCCTTTTGCTCCAAAGCGGCGGCTTTTTCGCGCAGGGCCTGGGCGCGGGGCGAATCCGCGCAGACGGTGAAGGTCATTCCCGCCAAGGCCAGCGCCGGCAGCCAGCGAAGCAAACGACGGGCGCGCGATCGAATGAGGGTTCGTGTCTTCATAGATTTCTTTTGTTGAAGTTCAGGATGGTGGTAGTCCTGCCTGGCAGCGGTGTCAACGACCGCTTTGATCTGGTCAAAGGCAGACGGTAGCGGGGCGCTGGCTAAAGCTGGCCCCCCGCGACCATTGCTCGTTCAAACCATCGCACTCCACAATGCGACCAACAGTTTCGCTAAGGATCCCATAAAAATAGTTGACGCTTCGTTTGCTTCGCGGTGAAGCTGACCACCAGTTACCAAAGCGTCCTGAAGCAGCCTGCCTGGTCCAATTTGCTCGCGGCTTACTTTCCTACGACGCGTGAGGATCAAAACATCCTCTTCGTTCGCCGAGAGTTGAACCCGAAGCCGATCGACTTGAGCATAGACAGTGAAACGACCTTGGATCTGCGCCGGCTGGGCTTGGGACCCGCCGGCAATCGCTCCACCAACTCGCTTCTCGGGAAAGCCATTCTTACCCCTGGCAGATGAACAACCCTTTGGCAGTCTTGGCAGGACTGCGACCTGCAATCGGCTGCCGTTCGTAGCCGCGATGTTATGGAGGAGTTACCATCCAAGTGGTCGCGGCTATCGACGTGCAGACAGCTTGTGAGCTTCTGCCTGGTGGGCGGGAGCGGGATGGTCGTGGACATGACCGTGCTTCATTTCCTGGCCAGTCCCGCCTGGTGTGGTTGGAACGTGAGCCTGAGCAAGGTGTGCTCGGCCGCAGCCGCCATGCTGAACAACTTCTTCTGGAACGAGGTCTGGACGTTTCGGCCGGCCGGAGGAAGGTGCGGCCTGCAGGGGGGCAAGGGCCAACGTTTCTTGCGTTTCCACGCGATCTGCGGCGTCGGCATCGGACTGGCCGTCTGTTTTCTCCATGTGTTTTATGTCTGGCTGGGGATTAATCTCTACGTGGCCAACTTCGTGGCGATTGTCTTGGTGACGCTGTGGAATTTCTGGCTCAACGCGCGCTTTAACTGGCGCGTCCTGAAGGCTTGACTGAGTGTGGGCCGCGCGCGGCCTGCTAGCCGGCGCCACCGGGGGCTAGCGCCTCACTTCTTCACTCCGGCACGTTTCTTGAGCCAGTTCCAATCCGCCGGCGGCGAGGCAGCCGGGCGGGCGTTGGGCCGGGACGCGTTTACCCTGGACCAGGAGGACCGACGCGTAGGGTTTGCCGGCATGGTGGGTGCCGTTGCGTTTGACGAACAAGGCGGGCCGAGCGTGGCGGGGAAGGCGGCGCCCGTCCGCCCGCGAACCCACTCGCGCACCGGAATTGGTTGCGGACGCTGCCGGAGCCGCGCTGAATGTGGCGCATTCGCCATGAAATCGTCGTTGGTACTCGCTTCCGTTGTGACGTTGGCTCTGACATCGCTGACCGCCGATTTGCCGCCAATACAGTGGCGGGCGGAGCACCGGCTCATCGACCTCCACCAGCACGTGGATTACACCGAGGAACACCTCCGGCGCTGCATTCAAATCATGGATGCGGCCGGCATCGGCATCGTGGTCAACCTCAGTGGCGGCACCGTGACCCACAAGCCGGGCGAAGTCTCCGAGTTCCAACGCAACCAGGAACTGGCGGACCGCTTGTTCCCCGGCCGTTTCGTCCATTACTTCAACCTCGACTATACCGGCTGGGACGAACCGGACTTCGCCCAGCGAGCCGTCCAACAGGCCGAAGAGGCACATCGCCTCGGGGCCGCCGGCTTCAAGGAATTCAAGCGCCTGGGCCTTTACCTGCGCAACCAGGCCGGGCGGCTCATCAAAGTGGACGACCCGAAGTTGGACCCGTTCTGGGAACGGCTCGGCGAACTCGGCCTGCCGGTCTCGATCCATGTCGCCGATCCGCAGGCGTTCTGGCGGCCGTACGACGCCAGCAACGAGCGTTGGGCGGAGTTGAAGGACCACCCGGCCTGGTGGTTCGGCGACCCGCAGAAATACCCGCCTTTCTACGAGCTGCTCAACGCACTCGACCGCGTGATCGCCCGCCATCCGCAAACGACCTTCGTCTGTGTCCACTTCGCGAACAACGCCGAAGCGCTCGACTGGGTGGACGCGGCGCTGGACCGGCGTCCGAACATGCTGGCCGACATCGCGGCGCGCGTGCCCGAGATCGGCCGGCACGACCCGGCGAAGGTGCGGGCGCTGTTCATCAAGCATCAGGACCGCATCCTGTTCGGCACCGACTTTCAGGTCTATGACCGGCTGATTTTGGGTTCGAGCGGCAACGAGCCGCCGCCGACAGACGCGCAAGCGGTCGAATTCTTCGCCAAGCATTGGCGCTGGTTCGAGACCAACGACCGGCAGTTCGCGCACATGACGCCGATTCAAGGCGACTGGAAAATCGACGCCATCGGCCTGCCGCCCGCGGTGCTGCGCAAAGTCTATTTCGACAATGCCCGGCGGCTCCTGGTGCGCGCGCTGCCGTTGCCGACTCTCCAGGCAGTTCGCGTCGCGAACGACTTCAAGCCCGACGGCAAACTCAGCGAAACCGTGTGGCGGGAAGCGCCGGTGGGGCGCGTCGAGTCCTCGCTCAAAGAAGGCGCGGCGCGGCCCGAGCTTTCCACCACCGTCCGCGCGCTGTGGTCAGACCAGTTCCTCTATCTGGGCTTCCAGGCGCCGTACCGCGAGCTGACCGTTTTCGAGCCGGCGTCGCTCAAGAGCGAGCGTTTCGGACTTTGGGAAAAGGACGTGGTGGAGGCGTTTGTCGGCCCGGACCCGCAGCGGCCGAACCACTATGCCGAATTTGAAGTGGCCCCCACGGGCGAGAAGCTCGACGTGCTGGTGGACCTGCCGGACAAGGATTTCGCCTGGCGCAGCGGCTGCGAAGCCGCGGCAAAGCTCGACCGGCGAGCCAAGGTCTGGACCGCCGAACTGCGAATTCCACTCGCGGCCTTGGCATCTACCAAACCCACACCAGGCACCCGCTGGCGTCTCAACCTCTACCGGCACAGCGCGGCGGATCGCGCCTTCCTCGCTTGGAGTCCGACCGCGACGGGCACCACCCACACGCCCGAGCGGTTCGGCTGGCTGGAGTTCAGCGAGTAATCCTCCGGCCCGGAGCCGGGCCAGTGCCGCCCAACTTATTTCTTCACGCCGGCACGTTCCTTGAGCCAGTTCCAATCGGTCATCGGCGTGGCGACGAAGCCGCCGCTGGTGGCCCCCTGCGTGGGCGGCCGGACCGTGTCGGGCACCACCCAGCGGTGCGCCTCGGTGTGGCCGTCGGCGAAGTGCAGGTTCGCGGACCCGTTGTGGTACGAGGCCGGCAGGTTGTTCCAGGAATTGCCACTCCAGGTATCCACGAAGAATCCGTCGTTGAGCGTGTCCGGATGCTCCTCGATGAAGACAAACGTCTGGCTGGGCTGGACGATGCCAGACATCACGTAAATCTGCTGATAGTCCGGGTTGAACTGGTCGAGCGCCTTGCCCGGATCGCCCACCAGCGAATTCAAGGACATGCTGCGGATGCGCGGACCACACGCCGCCCGCGACCGGTCGGAGGGGCACTTGTAGATGGCGGTGGCGCCGCTGACGTACGGCGCGAGCTTCCCGCTGAGGATGAGCGCGACGTTGGTGTTGTCCGGCGTGTTGCCCCAGTCTTCGATGTTGTTGACCCAGCTCTGCCGTTCGTCGGTCGTCTGGGCCTTGGCGTGGTTGATGATCAACCGATCGCCGAAGTCGTCCGCGTACAACACCCAGCCGATCGAGAGCTGGCGGAGATTGTTATTGCAGCCGATCGCCTGGGCCTTGGCCTTCGCCTTGGCCAGAGCGGGCAACAACAGGCCGGCCAGGATCGCAATGATCGCGATGACGACCAGCAGTTCGATGAGCGTGAATCCGCGACGCCGCGTGGCGGTGTGGCACATGGCGCGAATGGTGTTGCCGTGCCGGTTCGCGTGCCAAGCAGATTCGCTGTGTCAATAAACACAGGCCGCGAAGCCGGCTACTCTTGGCAGCCACTCGCAGCACCCTCTCGGTTCATCCCAGCCAGAAAAGCAAGAGCGGACGCTCCAATTCGAAACGTCCGCGCAAAACTCTGCTCTGCCGGCGACTCGGAGGTCAGTACTCGCGGGTTTTCTTCACGCCGGGCTCCGGCACCGGGTATTTGCCCGCGGCGTCGGCCAAGAGCGGGGCCGGCGAGTCCATCGTCAACTTGTCCACGTCGGGCGCGAATTCGTGGTCGGAGTTGAGAATGTCCTCGTAGTTGACGATCTGGCCCGTGTGGGCGGCCATGCGGCCCATCGAGGTCACCAGGCTGGCGGTCGCGCCGCGTTTGACCTCGTTGTACGGCTTGTCCTCGCGGATCGCCTCGACCAGGTCGTCCCATTCGAGCTGGTACGGGTTCGGCTCGGGCTGCGGAAACGCCCACAGCATGTCGGCGCGCGTGATGTTCCAGCTCTTGAAGGTCCGCACGCGACCGGGCGTGTGCGAGGCCGTGGTAACGATGGCCAGCCCCTTGGAGCCGTGCGCGTAGCTGGCGAACTCGTCGTGGCACCCCGGAATCGCCCGGCTGATGAAGAACAGCTTCGAGCCGTCCGGGTAGGTGTATTCGACGGTGTAGTTGTCGAAGTTCTGGTCCACCGAGTTGCCGCGGTAATGCCGGCCACCGGTGGCGTGGGCCTTGATCGGCCAGGCGTCCTTCATCCAGCAGCACTCGTCGATCTGGTGGATGTTGTAATCGCTGAACAACCCCCCGCTGGCCCACAGAAACGCGTGGAAGCGCCGGATCTGGTAAAGCAACTCGCTCTTTTCATTCTTCATCGGGCCCGCCGTGCAGGCGGTGCCACCCATCCGGTACGCGCGCAGAAACGTCAGGTCGCCAATCTCGCCCTGGCGGATGCGGTCGAACAATTCCTGGCGTCCGTGGCAATGCCGGACCATGAGGCCGACCCCCACCTTGAGGTTCTTTTGTTCGGCTTCTTCGGCGAGCTTGAGCATCCGGCGAGTCGTCGGCCCATCCACGGTGACCGGCTTTTCCATGAACACGTTGAGGCCCTTTTGAATCGCGTAAGTGAAGTGGACCCAGCGGAAGGCCGGCGGCGTGGCGAAAATCGCGACGTCGCCCGGCTTCAGGCAATCCATCGCCTTCCGATAGCCGTCGAAGCCGATGAACTTCCGGTCTTCGGGCACGTCGAAGCGGTCGCCGAAATTCTTCTTCAGCGATTCATAACTGCGGTCGAGCTTGTCTTGGAAGACATCCGCCATGGCGACCAGTTTGATCGGGCCGCTCTTGGTGGCCAGGGCGTTGGCGGCGGCGCCGGTGCCGCGTCCGCCGCAACCGATCAGCGCCACCTGGATCAGGTCGCTGCCGGCCGCGTGGACGTGCGGCAGCGCCATTCCGGCGAGGGCCGAAGCAGCGGCAAAGCGGCCGGTGGTTTTCAGGAAATCACGACGCGACGTCGCGTTTGCGGATGGAGTGTTCATGCGCAGAAGCGTCGGGAAGCCCACAAAACCTGTCAACTCACGAAAGCCAACGCGACGGCAAACCAGGCGTTGGCGACCTTCCGGCCTGCCCGACTGGCGCGCAGTCGTGGTTCCGTCGTCGGCCGCTTGGTCTGGCTGCGCCAGTGGGCGCCCGGCAAACGGCTGGACGCCATCCGGTGAGGCCATTATCTTCCTCCCCATGTCTAAGACCTCGAAGTCGGCCGGGGCCGGCGAGGCGGCGGATGTGAGCTTCGGCGCGGCGCTGACGCAGTTGCAGCGCATCGTCGAGGAGATGGAAAGCGACGATCTCCCGCTGGAAACGATGCTGGCCCGGTACGAAGAAGGCATGAAGCTGGCCCGCGTGTGCGAAGCCAAGCTGGCCGCCGCCGAGGTCAAGATTCAACAGTTGGAAACGAACGCCGCCGGCGAGCCGGTCTTGAAACCCCTTGCCGCCGCCGACCAGCCCGAATCCGAATAGCGCATGAGTCGATTTCTCGACATGGTGGACAGTCCTGAGCACGTCAAGAAGCTGACGGTGGATCAGCTCCAGCAGTTGGCGGAGGAGATCCGCCAGGAATTGATCACGGTGCTGTCGCACAACGGCGGTCACCTCGGACCCAACCTCGGCGTGGTGGAGTTGACGCTCGCCATGCACCGCGTTTTTACGACGCCGAAGGACAAGTTCGTCTGGGATGTGAGCCACCAGTGCTATGTTCACAAGCTCCTGACCGGCCGGAAAAACCGCTTCCACACGATCCGCACGACGGACGGCCTGAACGGCTTCGCGCTGCGCTCCGAAAGCGAGCACGACTGTTATGGCGCCGGGCATGCCGGCACCGCCTTGTCCGCCGCGCTCGGCATGTGCGCCGCCCGTGACCAGCGGGGGTCCGACGAGAACGTGGTGTGCGTGTTCGGCGACGCGGCGCTGACCAACGGCATTTCCTTCGAGGCGCTGAACAACGTGGCGCACACCACCAAGCGGTTCATCGGGATTCTCAACGACAACGAGTGGAGCATTGCCAAGAACGTCGGCGCGATTTCGGCTTACCTGAACAAGCTCATCCGGCACCCGCGCTACGCGCAAATCCAGCGCGACTTCCAGCGCTGGCTCAAGAAAGTGCCCAAGGGCGAGATCGCCGTGAAGCTCGGCCACAAGGCTGAGGAGGCCTTGAAAGGCGCGGTCAGCCAGGTGGCGCTCGAGCCCAGCGAGCGGGGGTTGGATTCGGACGGTCGCGGCGGTTTTGGCAGCACGCTGCTCTTCGAGGAAATGGGTCTGCGCTACCTCGGCCCCATCGATGGCCACAATCTGCCGCTCCTCATCGAGTCGCTCAACTACGCCAAGGCCAGCGATGTGCCGGTGGTGCTGCACATCATTACCAGGAAGGGCAAAGGCTTCGAGGCCGCGATCCAGCATCCGGAGAAATTCCACGGCGTGGGACCGTACAATGTCGCGACCGGCGAAGTCGTTTCCGCGAAACCCGGCAGCCCGCCGAATTACCAGGACGTGTTCGGCCAGGCGATGGTCCGGCTCTGTCAGCGCGACAACACGCTGGTGGGCATCACCGCCGCCATGCCCAGTGGCACCGGCCTCAAAGCGCTCGAACAAGCGATGCCCGGCCGCTACTACGACGTCGGCATCGCCGAGGAACACGCGGTCATTTTCGCCGCCGGCATGGCGACGATGGGCTTCCGGCCCGTGGTGGCGATTTACTCGACCTTTTTGCAGCGCGCTTACGACTGCATCCACCACGACGTTTGCCTGCAGGACTTGCCGGTCATTTTCTGCATGGACCGCGCGGGCCTTTCGGCCAACGACGGCCCGACGCATCACGGCTTGTACGACATCGCTTACCTGCGCTGCCTGCCGAACGTCGTGGCGATGGCCCCGAAGGACGAAGACGAGCTGGTGGACATGATGTTCACGGCGACCCGACAGCCTCACCCTGCCTTCATTCGCTATCCGCGCGGCGCTGGCGAGGGCACACCGGTGAAGGACCAGCCGCGGTTGCTGGAAATCGGCAAAGCGGAGGTGCTCCAGAACTTCACCGGCCGCGGCCACATCAAGGTCGCGTTTTTCGCCCTCGGCAACATGGGCAGGGTGGCCCGCGAAGCGATGGCCCTGCTGGCGGCGGAAGGCCATGACTGCGCACTGATCAACCCGCGCTTTACCAAGCCGCTCGACGCCGCGACGCACGAGTTCTTCGGGCGCGCCGCCGACGTGGTGGTCACGCTCGAGGATCACGTCCTGTTGGGCGGTTATGGCAGCAGCGTGCTCGAACTGTTCAGCGAGCGCGGCCTGGCGACGCCGGTGGTCCGCATCGGCTGGCCGGACCAGTTCATCGAGCACGCCTCGACTGTGGATCATTTGCGCCGCAAATACGGCCTCACCGCCGCACGGGCGGTCGAACTCGTGAAGTGCGCGCTGTCTGGCGAAGTGGCCAAGCCAATGTCCGTGGCTGTTTGAACGTGGCCGCTTTTCCTGCCGACCCATTCGCTGGACGACGCGCCGCCCGCGCGGGGAGCCGCAACGTTTTTTCCACCAATTGACGACCGACAATTCACAACGAACCATGCCTTACACCACCTGCACCGTTCCCACCGGGGAAAAAATCTCCATCCAGGCCGGCAAGCTCCAGGTTCCGGATCAGCCCGTCATCCCTTTCATCCGCGGCGATGGCACCGGTCCGGACATCTGGGCCGCCTCCGAGCGCGTTTTCGATGCCGCGGTGGCGAAGGCCTACGGCGGGAAGCGCAAGATCGCGTGGATGGAAGTTTTCGCCGGCGAAGCCGCGTTCGCCAAGTTCAACAACTGGCTGCCGGACGACACGGTCGAGGCGTTCAAGGAATTCCTGGTCGGCATCAAAGGCCCGCTGACCACGCCGATCGGCGGCGGCATCCGCTCGCTGAACGTCGCGTTGCGGCAGATGCTCGACCTCTACGTCTGCCTGCGGCCCGTCCAGTACTTCAAGGGCGTGCCTTCGCCGGTGAAGCACCCGGAGCGCGTGGACATGGTGATCTTCCGCGAAAACACCGAGGACATTTACGCCGGCATCGAATACGCCCCCGGCACACCCGATGCCCAGAAGGTCCTCGACTTTCTGGCCAAGGAATTCCCGAAGGATTTCAAAAAAGTGCGCTTCGGCACTGCCGCCGCCGCGGAGGATTTTTGGAAAATGGTCGGCGCGCCCGGCATCGACGGCCGCGTGCAGGTCGGCATCGGCATCAAGCCGGTGAGCTGGTCTGGCAGCGTGCGGCTCATCCACAGCGCGATTGCCTACGCGCTGCGCTTCAAGCGCAAGTCGGTCACGCTCGTCCACAAGGGCAACATCATGAAGTTCACCGAGGGCGCGTTCCGGGACTGGGGTTACCAGATCGCCACCCAATACTTCGGCGACCAGGTTTACACTTGGGCCCAATGGGAAAAGACCAAGAAGGAAAAGGGCGAAAACGCTGCCAATGTCGAACTCAAGGCAGCGGTCACCCAGGGCGCCGTGATCGTGAAGGACGCCATCGCCGACATCACGCTTCAGCAAGTGCTCACGCGCCCCGGCGATTTCGACGTGATCGCCACGCTCAATCTCAACGGCGACTATCTCAGCGACGCGCTCGCGGCGCAGGTGGGTGGCATCGGCATCGCGCCGGGCGGCAACATCAATTACATCACCGGCCACGCCATCTTCGAGGCCACCCACGGCACCGCGCCGAAGTACGCGGGCAAGGACATGGTCAACCCCGGCTCGGTAGTCCTCAGCGGCGAAATGATGCTGCGCCACCTCGGCTGGGTGGAGGCGGCCGACCTCATCCTCAAGGGCCTCAATGGCGCCATCGCCAGCAAGCGCGTCACCTACGACTTTGCCCGGCAGATGGAAGGCGCCACGGAGATCAAGTGCTCCGCCTTCGGCGACAACATCATTGCCCACATGTGAGGCGAACGCCGGCGTAGTTCGTCCGAACACGCGCGAGGCGCGTGTCCGATTCTGTCAGGTTGCCGCAGGCTTCCCCCAGACTGGGCTTCGGCGGTTGACAAGCCCGGGCGAGCCGGGTTATCCGCCTGCCATGCGGTCGCGACTGGATATTCGCTGGCGGACGTGGCGTGATGACCAGAACCACTCCCACGAGGTCGGGTTGGCTTTAAGCCTGTTGGCTGCGAACCAACCGGATTCCCCCGCTGGCCGCTCCTAAGCCCGCGCCGCCCATGCCGACTTATCCCGATCCGCGCCGACGCTGGTTCAGCCTGCTTTACCTGATCCTCGCCGGAGGGCTGCTGGTCTGGGGCCTGACGTGGCTCGAACCGGTGCTGCGCGGGTGGTTGTTTGTCGGCTATTGGTTCACTTGCGCGATGTTTGCGGTGCTGGCTCTCATCACCGCCTGGCTCGACCTCCGCGCGCTCCGCCGACACGAACGCGCGCAGCGCCGCGCGTTGCTCGAACAGTCGCTTCAGCATCTGGCCGACACCGCCGCCAAATCGCGAAAACCCGGCGAGGAATCCAAACCCGCCACACCGCCGGAAAAACCTCCGCCATGATGCCTGTATTCTTCGACACTCACGCCCACCTCGATTACCCGGATTTCGCCGGCGACTTCGACGCCGTGCTCGAGCGCGCCCGCGCCGCCGGCATCGAACGCATTGTGAGCATCGGCACCGACCTGGAGAGCAGCCGACGCGCGATTGCGCTGGCCGAGCGCCACGAGTGCATTTACGCGGTCGTGGGCTGGCATCCGTCCGACGCTTTGCAGGCACCGGCGGACATCCGCCCGGCGTTGCGTGAACTCGGGGCGCATCCCAAGGTCGTGGCCCTCGGCGAGACCGGGATGGACTATTACCGCCTGCCAAGTCGCGAGGCCGGGAAGGGCGAGGCCGAGGATCGTGTCTATCAAGCGCGCCAGGCGGACTTGTTCCAGCAACATTTGGAGGTCGCCGCCGAACTCGGATTGAACTGCGTGATCCACCAGCGCGCGGCGTTCGCAGATACACTGGCGCTGCTGGAACCATTCGCCGGCCGCGTGCGCGGGCAGTTCCATTGTTTCGCCGACGACGTCGCCGCGCTCCGGCGAATCCTGGATTTAGGTTCCCTGGTCAGCTTTACCGGCATTCTCACGTTCAAGAACGGCGCGAACATCCGCGAAGCGCTGGCCGCCACGCCACTTGACCGGTTCATGCTGGAGACCGATTGTCCGTACCTCGCACCGGTACCGTATCGTGGCCGCAGATGCGAGCCCGCCTACGTGAAGGAGATTGCCGAGACAGCCGCCCAAGTGAAGGGCGTCAGCCTGACGGAATTGAGCGCCGCCACTTGTGCGACGGCGCGCGGTTTCTTCGCCAAATTGCGCTGACCGCCCGGTCACCCGGAGGTGCCTCACGGGCGTTGATCGATCGACACGTAGGGGCGCAAAGTCGGTCCCTGGTAAACCTGGCGCGGCCGGTAGATGCGGCTCTTGGGATCGTCGAGGATTTCCTTGAAGTTCGCGATCCAGCCCGGCATCCGGCCGATGGCAAAGATGACGGTGAACATTTCCACGGGAATGCCCAGGGCGCGCATGATGATGCCGCTGTAGAAATCCACGTTCGGGTACAGCTTGCGCGAGACGAAGTAGTCGTCCCGTAGCGCCGCTTCCTCGAGATGCTTGGCGATGTCGAGCAACGGATCGCTGACGTGCAGGGTGTTCAAAAGGTTGTCGCAGGCGACCTTGATGATCTTCGCACGCGGGTCGTAGTTCTTGTAAACCCGGTGGCCGAAACCCATCAGCTTCTGGCCGCTGTTCTTGTCCTTGGCCGCCTGGATGAACCGCGAACCATCGTCGCCCGACTCGTGGATGTCTTGCAGCATCTCGATGACGGCCTGGTTGGCCCCGCCGTGCAGCGGTCCCCAGAGCGCGCAAACACCCGCCGCCGCGCAGGCGAAAAGGTTGGCCTGGCTCGACGCAACCATGCGGACCGTGGCGGTGGAGCAGTTTTGCTCGTGGTCGGCGTGCAGCAGAAAAATGAGGTCCAGCGCCTTCACCACTTCCGGCTTCAGTTGATAATCCTGGTACGGCTCCGAGAACATCATGTGCAGGAAGTTCGCCGTGTACTTGTAAACCGGCTTGGGATACATCGTCGGCAACCCCCGCGACTTCCGGTACGAGAACGCGGCGATCGTGCGCACCTGCGACAACAGGCGGGCGGCGTGGATGTCGAACCGCTCCTTGTTCGCCCGGCCCATCAAACCGGGATAGAAGCAACTGCTGGCGTTGATCATGGCCGAGAGAATCGCCATCGGGTGGGCGTTCGGCGGGAACCCCTCGAAGTGGTGCTTCATGTCCTCGTGCAGGTTCGCGTTCTGCGTGAGCAGATCGGAGAACGCCCGCAGTTGGGCGTGGTCGGGCAGCTCGCCGTAAATCAGCAGGTAGGCCGTCTCGATGAAGCTCGATTTCTCCGACAACTCCTCGATCGGGATGCCGCGGTAGCGGAGGATGCCCTTCTCGCCGTCGATGAAGGTGATCTTGCTCGAACACGAGCCGGTGTTGCCATACCCGTCGTCGAGCGTGATGTAGCCCGTGGTGTCCCGCAACGAGCCGATGGCGATGGCCTTTTCGTTCTCCGACCCGGACACGACGGGGAGGGAGTAGGTTTTGCCTTCCAGTTCCAGATTGGCGGTATTGCTCATGGTCAACGTCTGTTACGGTTCAATAATGTTGCGTTCTTCTGCGCGAAAGTGTGGGTGACGAAACCGCCGCTGGCAAGCGGCGAGCGGTCGATTCTGCGCTGCGAGGTCCCTCCGATTCGCGTTGCCCCGGCGACCATTCTGACTCGTGGGCTGCACCCGACGTACACAACTCGCGCATTCCGTTTCGGTGGGGCGAGACGCCGTCGAGCCCTGCATTTCTGGCTACAAAGGGACCCAGACTCGGAGGTCTAATCGGGAAGCCAGGAAAACTGGAAAGCCCAGCCCGCGGTTCCTGAATTCCTGCGTTCCTCATTGGACCTCGGCGTCTCCACGACTCCGTGGCCGTTTTGGTGGGGCGAGACTCCGTCGAGCCCTGACTTTGCAGGCCAAGAGCGACCGGTCGCCGCGTTTTGACAGCGCGCCGCTTTGTAAGCGGCCTTAAACCGCCCGGAAGCGCCTGCGCCGCTGGAATACCACCCGGTGCTTCGTTCTGGAGCGTTAAGCCGGCTGAGAAGCCGGCGCGCCGGGAGGGCGAGGCTCCGGCCGAGCTCGGCCATTTCAACCGCAGAGACGCAAAGGCACTGAGTCTGGATTTGGAACCCAGGAAAGCCGGAAGCCAAAAACCAGGCTCGTCCCATTCCTGCGTTCCTGAATTCTGAATTGAACTCGAAAACCGAAGTGGACTGGGGAGCGCCCGCGCCCCGCGGGCGGTTTTCGGCGCCCGCGCCGAAAACTTTTCTCGTCGGAAGCCGTGCCGCCACCGTCTTGGCCGGAGCGTGGCCTAGGCGATGGACGCGCGGCGCGTCCAGCCACACCCGAGGGCGAGTGTGTTTCCTAACTTCGGAATTCGGGCTGAATCGAATCTCTGCGCCTCCGCGTCTCTGTGGTTGTTGGTTGGTGGGGCGAGACTCCGTCGAGCCCAGACTTTGCAGGCCAAGAGCGACCGGTCGCCGCGTTTTGACAGCGCGCCGCTTTGTAAGCGGCTTAAACCGCCCGGAAGCGCCGGCGCCGTTGCGATACCACCCGGCGCTTCGTTCTTGGGTGCTAAGCCGGCTGCAAGCCGGCGCGCCAGTAGGGCAAGGCTCCGGCCAAGCCGGGTCAGAAGACAGCATCTGGCATCCAGAAGTCAGAATGCAGAAGTCAGGGCTCACCGGAAGGTTCGCCCTACCCCACAAAGGCAAGGCTCAACTCCGCGTGACCGGCTTTCGCCTACGACTCCAACTGCCGGGGGTTTGCTATGGGCTTTGCGGTTCCGCTCGCACCCACCGGGCGCTCACCGGCCGCTACTGCACCCTGACCCGGTAAAACCGCGTCGGGTTCGTGGCCGCGCTGTCGGTGAGCGTGATCGTCCCGCCTGTGCCGGGTAAGGTTTGAGTGGCGATCCAATCCGCGTCTCTCAACGAAGCCTTGTATTCGAGGGTGTAATTTGCCCCGAGCACCGTTGAGACGGCGACGCTGAAGGACGAGCCGACCAGGCTGGTATCCGTAATCGTCGGTGGCGGGGTGGTTGCTTGTTCGATGCTCAGTAGAATCCTGCCACTGGCTCCGCCCGCGCCGTCCACTACAATGTGATAAACCGTGGCTGCTTTCGCCGTGAACGTAAGCCGACTGGTCGAACCGCCAGCCGGGTCGTCATCGTTACTGGCAACGAGCGTCAACTCAGAAACCGACGAACCCGTGTAAACGCCGAGTAGCGTATCGAAACTGCTCCCCGCGGTGCTGACCGTGGCCGCCGCATCGGCTGTAGGAGTCCAGGTCCACCAAACGGACCTGCCCCCTGACTTGGCAGCGTGGTAAGGTTCGTCCACCTCTTTCGTGGCATTGGTATTCGCGCCGGTCGTCCTAACGAACACGCTAATCATATTCAAAGCAGAT
>JAKANS010000298.1 GCA_021823625.1 bacterium
GGCCGATGTGGACCGGTTGATCCTGCCCGGCATCACGCATTGGCAATCGCCGAACTTCTTCGCCTACTTCCCGGCAAACAACTCTGGACCGTCGATCCTGGGCGACCTGCTCGCGTCCGGCCTGGGCCGGGGGCGCGCCCTGCTGTGTGACTGCGCCAAACCAGCGGTCGTGCCGCGAAGACAGGTGAGCGAGGCGGAAGCGGCAACGGAAATCGAACAATTCGCCGCCGCCGTCTCCGCGGCCGAGGGGAAGCTGCTGGAGATTCAAGCGAGTGTCCGGCGAAATTTGGGAAATGGAGAAGCGGAGATGTTTGAAGCGCAAATCCTCCTCATGCGCGACCCGACTCTGCGGGATGCAGTTCGTGGCCTTTGCCTTAAAGAACGAATCAATGCGGAAGCGGCGCTCAACCAGGCAATCAAGCAGTTGATGGTGGTGTTCAGCCAAATCGCGGATCCTTACTTCCGCGAGCGGGGCGCTGATTTGCGGGATGTCGGCAAACGTCTGCTCGATCACCTGGCGCAGAACCTGTCGCCGAGCCTCCCCGCCCTTCCCGACGGATGCGTGCTGGTCACGAGCGAGTTGCTCGCGTCCGTCGTGGCGCAGTTGGAAGGCCACGGCGTTCGTGGGTTGATTGTGGAAAAAGGCGGCCCCACCGCCCACGCCACGATCCTCGCCCGCGCCCTTGGCATTCCCATGCTCGTGCAGGCGCCGGAGGCCACCAATCAAATCCGCGCGGGCGACCTGGTGATCGTGGATGCTTTGGCGGGCCGGGTCTTCATCAACCCCAAACCAGAGATACTCCGCAAATACGATCAGTTGGAGGCCGACCTTCAAATTCACCAGAGTGCCTTGAAAGGCTTGATTGACCTGCCGGTGGTCACGCGGGATGGCGTCGAGATAAAGCTGTGCGCCAACATCGGTCAAACGGCCGATGCGGTGGCGGCTGCGAACGTGAAGGCTGATGGGGCTGGATTATATCGCACCGAATTCATCTTTCTCGTGCAGGACCATTTCCCTTCGGAAGAAGAACAATACCAACTCTACCGCACCACCGCAGAGCACCTCCAGCCGGGCGAAACGGTGATCCGTGTGCTGGATATTGGCAGCGATAAACCGCTCCCCTATTTCCCGCTGACCCGCGAAGCCAATCCGGCGCTGGGCTGTCGGGGCACGCGGCGGCGGCTCGCGCATCCCACGGTCCTGCACACTCAACTGCGGGCCATTCTTCGCCTAAGTGCGTCCCATCCGGTCGCCATTCTCCTTCCCATGATTGGCGGAATGGACGACTTGCGCGCGGCCAAAGCCGCCATCAAAAACGTGAAAGCGGGGCTCGCCGCCGCGGGCCAGTCATTTAATGCCCGCATCCCGCTTGGCGCCATGATCGAGACTCCGTCCGCCGCGATCCTCTTCAGGCAACTGGCCGAAGAGGTCGATTTCTTCAGTGTGGGCACCAACGATCTTGTGCAGTATCTGCTGGCCGCTGACCGGATAAGTGGTGAGTTGGCTTCCGCCTATGAACCGCTGCATCCGGCGGTGCTGCAAGTGCTCGCCACGCTGGCGACGGTGGCCAAGGCCAAGGGCAAGCCCATCTGTCTGTGCGGTGAAATCGCCAGCGACCCCGCTTACACAACACTCTTGATCGGCTTGGGGTTTCGGAGCTTCAGCGTGAGTGCCGGTCGGCTCCTGGAAATCAAACACGCCATTCGCTCGACCCGCCTGGCTGAAGCGGAGAAACTGGCCGGGGAAATCCTCACGATGAATTCCACCCGGGACATCAAAGCTCACTTGCAGGACGACTGGAACCGTCGGAGACCGGTTGCCTCACCCGCCATCCCCGTTTCCCCACCGGCTGAAACCGCGTCGGCCCCAGTCACGCACAACGTCGAACTCCGACACGTTTTGAAGCGCAGCTCGACGCGGCCCCGCTGGCGTTTCTCAGCTACCCCCACGAAGGGGAGCGCGTCGTGCTGGATCACACTTTTGTGCCGGACGAACTGTGCGGGCGCGGCTTGGCCGCCGCTCTGGCTCGCGCCGCACTGGACGAGGCGCGGAAGCTTCGCCGGCAAGTCGTTCCCTGCTGCTCGTATGTCGCCGGATTCATCCAACGAAACCCGGAATTCGCCGATCTCGTGGAGCGACCGGCATCATCGTGAAAGTCGTTGGTCCAACTCACCGCCCCGGCCCCGAGGTGGACACGTCCCAAGTCTGGAATCCGCCGGCGGCGGCGGAGGCGGGGGGAATCGGGTTCTGCGGCGTGCCTTTCAAGGCTAATGCGGACTATTCACTCACCAGCCCGCGTCGAATTACCAATTCAAACTACTTCTAATGAAATCGACGCATCACTCGCTTCAGGGATCACGCATCGCCATCCTCGGCCTGACGGCCCTGGCTGCCACCTCCAGCTTTGCCACCGACGGCTACTTTGACTTCGGCTACGGGATCAAAGCCAAAGGCATCGGGGGGGGCCGGGGTTGCTTTTCCCCAAGACGCCCTGGCGCTCGCCGCCAATCCTGCTGGCGCGGCTTTCGTCGAGAATCGCTTCGACCTCGGGCTCTCCTATTTCCGCCCCGACCGCTCCGCCTCGCTCGGTTCCGCCCAATTCGATGGCAACGAGACGGAGCAATTCTTCATTCCCGATATCGGCTATAAACACTCGCTTTCGAGCCATTGGGACTTCGACCTCGCGGTTTATGGCAATGGCGGCATGAATACCGATTATTCCACATCCATCCCGGGCTTTGGCGCCACGCCGGCCGGGGTTGACCTCAGCCAAGTCTTCATCACCCCAACCTTCGCTTACAAACTGAACGAAAACCATGCCCTCGGTATCGCCCCCATCCTGGCATTTCAACAGTTCAAGGCGCACGGCCTGGAAAACTTCGGCGTCGGCAACAGTGGTTATGATTACTCCTACGGTGGCGGCGTGCGCATTGGCTACATCGGCAAGCTGACCGAATGGTTGACCTTGGGCGCCACCTATCAGAGCCGGATTTTCGCCACGCGTTTCAAGGACTACGCCAATCTCTTTGCCGAGCAGGGTTCCTTCGATATTCCCTCCAATTTCGCCGCGGGCCTTGCGCTCAGGCCGGGCCGGCAGCTCACCTTTGCCCTGGACGTTGAACGGATCCTTTATAGCGAGGTGAAGTCCGTCGGCAACGATCTGTCAGCGGCGACTTTTGCGAACGGCCTGGGCGCGGCAGACGGCCCGGGCTTTGGCTGGCGCGATGTCACCGCCGTCAAAACCGGGATCGCCTTCGATGCCACCGAGCATCTGACCCTGCGCATCGGCTACAACTACAGCACGCCGCCGATCCCCAAGAATCAGACCTATTTCAACATCCTCGCGCCGGGCGTCGTCCAGCATCACCTGACCGCCGGTGTGACCTGGCGTTTCCGCGAGCACTGGGAGTTAAGTGCGTTTTACGCCCACGCCTTCGAACAGGCGGTGCGGGGGGCCGGCAATTTCTTCGGGCCGCCGACCGATGCCAACCTGCGCATGAATCAAGACACGTTCAGCATCAGTCTGGGCTGGTGGCCCTGATTGCAACGGCTGTATTTTCAACAAGGTAATTTATCACAAGTGTCCGGTTATTGGTTGAACAACAGCAACTGGTTATGAGAGTCGTCCGGCAAAGTTTGCAGTTCCGCCTGCGCAAGCAGTTGCGGCAGCGGAGTTTTGTCGAAGGTGCTGACGCTCAGCA
>JAKANS010000299.1 GCA_021823625.1 bacterium
TGGTGAACCGGGCCGATGCCCGACGATTGCGTTGTTTTCATCTACCCCCAATCAGGTCCCAATCGGTGGCCCTTTTTCAACTGCATGGATACGGCTTAGCGGGTCATTTGACGGCTGGGCAAGAACGCTCGCGGCCAGCGAGTCGCCGCACGGGAAGAAGTATGTCCTCGCTGGCCGGATGAGGGCGCCCGGCGGCAAGTCGCCCGTGTGCAAACCGTCTGGATTGTGGACAAGGGCCGGGAAGCCGGTAGGTTAGCCACTGCCTATCCCGGCAAAGCATGAAAGGCACGATGATCCGAGAACACGACCGCGTGATTTTGAAGGCCGCCGTTCCCGCCGAAGGTTTGGAAGCGGGCGACGTGGGAACGGTCGTGCATATTTACGGCGATGGCCTGGCTTACGAAGTGGAATTCACCACACTGGATGGCCACACGGCGGCGGCGGTGACGGTGACGGTGAAAGCAGCGCAAGTCCGCCCGGTTCACCGGCGGGAAATCACGCACGCGCGAGAGTTGCAGGCTGCTTGAACCGACGGCGGACGCGTTGTACCGCGCGGGTCACGACGGCTTCGTCTGCTTCGGTCAAGTCGGTCAGGTCGCTCCCCGCGCGCAGCAACGTGCGCACACGGGCGGGTGTAAGCGGACGACGTTTGCGAAGCACCACCAGGCCGTTGGCAAAGCCGACTTCGACTTCATCGCCGGCCTTGATGCGGGCCTGTTCGCGGATGGCTTCGGGGATAACCATCTGGCCTTTGATGGAAACTTTTGCAATCATGCGTTAAGCCTAGCCTTACCCAAACCGGAATCAAGCGCTGGCCGCGACCACGCCGATTCCCGGCCACCGAAGCGGGGGCAAAGCGCCACGAATGGGAACCGTGACTTGGGGAACCTGCTTCACGAATTTCAACCGCCCATCCGGTTCTTCGGCGAGGAAGACTGCGAGCCGGCGGCTCAAGAAGCGGCAGGCCGCAGAGCGGGAACCCCCGCGTGTCCCCCGCGGCGCGCCAACCTCCCGCCAAGCATTCGGGCGGAGCCACGGGCTCGCGAAATCGACTGGCCAGCGCGCGCCGGGCCGGCTTAGCCTGCCGGCCACGCATGAGCACGCACGCCGGTTCCCAGCAAACCCACGCCAGTGCCGCCGCTTCCGGCCCCGCCGGTTTTCAATCGTACATTCCCGCCAGCGTCACGATGCCGGAGTTCACGGCCGCGCCGCTGATCGTCGGCACCATCTTGGGCATGATCTTTGGCGCATCGTCGCTGTACCTGGTGCTCAAGGTCGGCCTCACAGTGAGCGCGTCGATCCCGGTGGCGGTGATTGCGATCACGCTCTTCAAGCTCGCGGCGAAGTTCGGCCTTCGCGAAACCACGATCCTCGAAAACAACCTCGTTCAGAGCGCCGGGTCGGCGGGCGAATCCATCGCCTTCGGCGTGGGCGTCACGATGCCGTCGATTCTGATTCTCGGCTTCGATCTGGAACTCACGCGGGTCATGCTGGTGGCCATCCTCGGCGGGTTGCTGGGCGTGCTGATGATGATCCCGCTGCGCCGCGCCTTGATCGTGGCCCAGCACGGCACGTTGAAGTTCCCGGAAGGCACGGCCTGCGCCGAAGTGCTCAAGGCCGGCGCCTCGGCCGAATCCAAGGCCGCCGCTTCGGCCGGTGCGGTGAAGGCAGCGGCCGCGGCGGGCGCCGACATCGAAACCAACCCGGCCACGATCTTCGTCGGGTTCGCCATCGGGCTGGTTTACAAAGCGATGATGGCGCTGTTCCGGCTCTGGAAGGACGTGCCGGAAAAGATTTTTGGCGCGCCGTTCAAGGGCGGTTCGATCTCGGCCGAAGTCTCGCCGGAACTGCTCGGCGTGGGCTACATCATCGGGCCGCGGATAGCCTCGATCATGTGCGCGGGCGGCGTGCTCTCCTATTTGGTGCTGATCCCGGCGATCAAGTTTTTCGGCGACCACGTCACCGGCATCGTGCCGCCCGGCACCATGCCCATCAGCGAAATGGGACCCGACGAGGTGCGCGGCGCTTACGTGCTCTACATCGGTGCGGGCGCGGTGGCGGCGGGTGGGATCGTGAGTGTGCTGCGCTCGCTGCCCACAATCTGGCACGCGCTGCGCAGCGGCCTGCGCGATTTCTCCGGCACGCGCGAGGCGGCCGCCGCGACGCTCCGGACCGACCGCGACCTGTCGTTCAAGTTCATCATCATTGGCCTGCTGGGGTTGCTGGCGGCGATCACGCTGGCCGCGCCGTTGCACATGAATCTGCTGGGCGCACTGCTGATCGTGGTGTTCGGCTTCATCTTCGTGACCGTGTCCGCCCGGCTCACTGGCGAGATCGGGTCGTCGTCCAATCCCATCTCCGGCATGACCGTAGCCACGCTGTTACTGACCTGCCTGATCTTTCTCGCGCTGGATTGGACCGAGGCGCGCTACTACGTGACGGCCCTTTCGGTGGGCGGCATCGTGTGCATCGCGTCGTCGAACGGCGGCACCACCGCGCAAAGCATCAAGACCGGCTACCTCGTCGGGGCCACGCCGCGCGCGCAGCAGCTCGCCCTGTTGATCGGCGCCCTCGCCTCGGCGCTCATCCTCGGGCCGGTGCTGACGTTGCTGAACGACGGCTCGACCGTATATGTGCCGGTCAACACGCTTCAAAACGTGCCGGCCTCCCTGCGGGTGGACGTTTCCAAGCTCACCAAGCGCGAGCAACTCTTCGGCCCGCAAGGCACCGCCGACACGAACGCCTACCTGGTCTGGAACAACCTGGACGAGAAACTCGGCCCGGAGGGGCGTTACCTCGTGAATGACCAGGGCGCGCTGGTCTATCTCGTCGATCCCGGCATCAACGGCACGCACCGGACGCGCCCGGACGGCTCGACCGTGAACAAGTTCGACGCGCCCAAGGCCACGTTGATGTCCTACATCATCAAAGGCATTCTGAGTCGCGAACTCCCGTGGGGCCTCGTCCTGCTCGGCGCCATGATCGCGTTGGTGCTCGAAATGTCCTTCCTCCCGTCGCTGGCTTTTGCCACGGGCGTCTATCTACCGTTGTCGTCCTCCTCTCCGATCTTCCTCGGCGGTCTCGTGCGCTGGCTGGTCGATCTCTACCTGCGCAAAAAGCACCGGCACGCGAACCTGACCGAGGAACAACTCATCGCCGAGACCGACAAAAGCGCGGGCGTGCTGCTGGCTTCCGGCTACATCGCGGGCGGGGCGATCGCCGGCATCTTGATCGCAGTGATGGAAGCGTTGGCCGACCCGCACGGCAATTGGGTGCGGGCGGTAGTGGCGACATTCAAGCAGCGCATCGCGGACTTTGCCCTGCGCAACCCGCTTTACGGCGGGCCTTGGGCGGACTTGTTCGCCTTGGTGCCGTTCGCGGTGCTCATCCTCCTGCTCTACCTCACCGGGCGTGATGTGCTCCTGGCTCGCAAGCCGTCCCGCCGCTGAGGCGAAGGGGTGCAGTTGAGTTGAGGAGCGCGCCCGTGCCGGGGTTGCGTCCAGCCGAGCCTTAACTCTGAGCGCCCGTCAGTCTCCTGGAATACTCAGTCAGACTCACAAGTGTCCGGTTGAGCGCGGGTGGAGTTGCTGATAGTGGTTCACGATCGACGGGGTGGAGCGAGGAATGGAGGCGACGCATTTGAAGTCCAGGAGGGCGGTGGGCAGCCTCGGAGCCGATGCA
>JAKANS010000300.1 GCA_021823625.1 bacterium
GCGATGCCGGAACGCTTCAGAACGGCGGAACTGCCACCGTTCCTTTGACCGTCACTGCAGCGGACAATTCGGTGACCGTCTCGGCCGCCGGCACGACGCTCAGCACGCCGCCGGCGCCAGCACCAGCACCAGTCAGCACCGTGCTCGACACGGCGGGCAACGCGCTGCTGCCGCTGAGCGGCGGTTCGAGTTCAAGCGGTTCGTTCACAACGACCAATGGTCCACTCACATTGTCGACGACTTCGAGTTCAACCGGTACCAGCAGCCTGAGTGCCGGCGGCACCGTGTCCGTCACAAGCCCGGGCTCCAGCGGCCTGCCTAGCCTATCGAGTTTGCCGGGTAGTTCGTCCTTGCCGAGCCTTCCGAGCACGCCCACCGCTACCTCCACGCTTGCACCATTGCAGAGCGCTGTCAGCGCTCTGCCCAGCGCGGGGTCGTCGCCTATCAGCCCGGCCACACTCGGAAGCGCGCTTGGCAATGGCGCGTCCATGCCGGGATCAACGGCGGCGAGCGGCTCCGCATCCGGGACCGGTTCGGTCAACAACAGCGGTACGACCGCGACCGCGCCTTCGACGCTGCCGACCCATTGATGCGGGCAGGGTTGCTTCCGCGTTCCGATCGCGTACCACAGACGGTGGGGAACAAGCCTTCCCCACCGCTGGTTGGCGCGTACCAGGCGGTTTGCCGGAACAGGCTTGGTGCGCGCCTGATCCTGGTAATCGTGGCGGCGGGATACGCCGCACCGTGCCACGCGCAGCCATCACCATTCATCATCGATCAGCATCGCACCGACCGAAAGCCGCTGCCCGTGCCGAAGAAAACCGTGCCTCCCCTGCGGCCGCACAGCGAACTGGAAGTCCATGAATTCGCGCCATTCGTGCTCCGCAGCGTGCGCACCGAAGGTACTACTGTACCGTCGCCCATTATCGCTGCGGCGATCGCGCCCTTCATCGGCCGCGAGCTGAATGCGGCCACGCTGAAACGCCTCACAGACGCCGTATCTGACGCTTACGCCAAGAACAGCAATATCGCACTCTATACCGTTGCAGTGCCGCGGCAGGTCTTCGCAAATGGCGTGGTCCGACTCATCGTCGCCGAAGGCTATGTGGAGCATGTCGACATCCGCGGCGATGTCGGCGGCGACCTCGATCTCGTCAAGTCCTATGCCGCCAAGCTAACACACGAGCGCCCGCTCACCAAAACGACCTTGCAGCGATACATCTCGCTCATCCGCGATATTGCGGGACTAACTCCCGATATCCGTGTGCTGCAAGGCAGTACGCGCGGTGCGGTGAAAATTGTCGTGACGCTCCAGCAAAAAGCAGCACAGATCGGCTTCAGCGTGAACAATCGGGGAAGCGCGCTGCTCGGCCGCACGCAACTGGAAAGCGATATCGCGTTCTACGATGTCTTCCGGGAAGGCGAGCAATTTACGGCGACGGTTGCAGCACCGACGAATATCCGGGGCTTCCAGTACATCAATCTGGGCGTGAGCGAGCCTCTCGGCAGCGAAGGCACGCTCGCGGGGATGAATATCGGCTACCTCCATACGCGACCCAAGGGCTCTATCCGGGGCGGCGATGCGGAGTCGCTCCAGTTCTTCGCCCGCCATCCGCTGATCCGGGGCTTCAAGGAAAACCTTTCCCTCACCGCGGATCTCGACGGGCTCAACAGCACCAATGCTGTGTTCGGCCAAACCGCTGCCGACGAACGCGTGCGGGCGCTACGTTTCGGCGCGATCTATTCACGCGCCAGCCCGATACACGCGTTTTCCATGAGTGGAACGCTGAGTCTTGGGCTCGACGCGTTCGGCGCCCATATTGCCAATCCGCTCATCGCCGTTCCCGATTTCCAAAAATTCACCGTCCAGGCCGGATACGACCGGTTTCTCAGCCGGCGATGGATCGCCCGGCTGCGCACCGCAGGACAATACGCTGCGGAGAGGCTTCCGGTATCGGAACTCTATTCGCTCGGCGGCAACCAATTCGGCCGTGCCTATCCTGCCGCGACGCTAGTAGGCGACCAGGGATTCGCGGGGTCGTTCGAACTCGCTTGGCGACCGTCCTTCAAGCTTGCGAACGCCGTGTCCAACACCGAGCTTTATGGTTTCGTCGACGGCGGCAAAACCTGGCTGCTGCATCGCGGCACGGTGTCGGGCGGCTCGTTCGGCCTGGCCTCGACTGGGCTGGGTGCGCGGTTCGCTACCATCGAGCATACGGGCTTGCAGTTCGAAGTTTCGCGGCAACTGATCGCGCCGCCGGGAACCGGCGCCAACGCCGCGTGGGTATTCGAATTCATCGCGAGGACCATCCAGCCGTGAGCGCCTCCCGGCCTCCGCGCGGTTGATCATGGACGGCGGACTCTCGCCGGAGATAGACTCGCGCCCGTCACCGTCTTCGTGAGTCGCCCATGTTTCCTGGCCGCCTGGCCCAGCTTCCGCCGTCCTCCTTCGCGCAGCTCGCCAGTCTGCTCGATCCGGTGAAACCCGGTGGGCCAGTGGTGAGCCTTTCGGTCGGCGATCCGCGTGGCGTGGTTCCGGCCTTTGTCACCGAAAGGATCGCGGCTCAGGTCCACCAGTTCGGCGAATATCCGCCTATCAACGGCACGGCCGAGTGGCGGCAGGCGGCTTCGGGCTGGCTTCGCCGCCGGTTCGGCCTGCCGGCCAAGGCATTTGATCCGGAGGTGCAGGTCCTGCCGCTCAACGGCACGCGCGAAGGGTTGTTCCTCGCCCCGTTCATCGTCACGCCGGAGCGCAAGGCCGGTGGTCGTCCGGCCATCCTGCTGCCCAACCCATTCTATCAGTGCTACGCGGCGGCGATCCTGGCGGCCGGAGCCGAGCCGGTGTTCGTGCCGGCCTGGGCTGAAACCGGCTTTCTGCCCGATTTCGCCAGTCTGCCAAAGTCCGTGCTGGAGCGTACGGCGGCGGCCTATATCTGCTCGCCCTCCAATCCCGAGGGCGCGGTGGCGGGCGCCGATTACTGGCGAACACTGTTCGGTCTTGCCGATACCTATGACTTTACGGTGTTCGCGGACGAGTGCTACGCCGACATCTACCTGAACGAGCCGCCGCTCGGCGCCCTCACTCTGCGCTTCGAGGAAACCGGCGGCTTCAGTCGGCTGCTCTCCTTCCACTCACTGTCCAAGCGCTCCGGCCTGCCGGGGCTGCGCTCGGGCATCGTGGCGGGCGACGCCGGGTTGATGGCCACCTTCCGCTCCCTGCGCAACTACGCCGGGCCGCAGGTACCCATGCCGATCATGGCTGCTTCGGCCGCTGCCTGGAGCGACGAGGCGCATGTGATCGCCAACCGTGAACTCTATCGCGAGCGTTTCCGGGTGGCTCATCGCATCCTGGGCAACCGCACCGGCTTTCGCGTGCCCGAAGGCGGTTTCTTCCTCTGGCTCGAGGTCGGTAACGGCGAGGAGGCGGCGCTCAGGCTCTGGCGTGAAGCGGGCATCCGCGTGCTGCCCGGCGCTTACATGGGCCGGGAAACCGAGCCGGGAAAAAAGCAGTCAAACCCTGGATTTTCTTACATCCGGGTGGCGCTCGTTAGTGATTTGTCAACCATTAGCGCCACACTGGAGCGGATGGGCGAAATTCTGGCCAGGAGCGGAGCCTGAGCATGGCGACGCGGCG
>JAKANS010000132.1 GCA_021823625.1 bacterium
ATGGACAGTTCCGATACTTCGCCCGCCCGGAGCAGGCCTCTCTGCCCGGAAGGGGCTGAGCCTGTGGGACAGCCCGGTGAACCCACCACAATTTCTCCAAGACAAGCCATGTGCCCCCCCCAAAAAAAAGTCTTAATGCCTCACTCCCGCCAGCGCTTCAAACCGCAAGCAAAGACATGCACTTTGCCCCAGTCCTAAAGCCTTGTGGGATGGGTGTGGTTTGACTTGGCATTTTCGTTGCCAGAAGAGGGGTGAGAAAAGGCAGCGCGAGAAGGAATGATCTTTCGAGGACACTGCCACAGTTCGCTTCTTCCGACTGGCCGTTTCACGACCCTGATCGTCCTCTCCGCACAGAGCCACGTCGGCGGCCAACTTCCCGCTTGCGAGCACCACTGCTTGGCAGGCAGTTTGCTTCTTTTGGGCATACATGAACTGCACTTTTATGGGCACACGAACCTCCTCGAAGCGGTTAGATTGGTCCAGATTCGTCCGTTCGCTGGCTTGGTTTGTCCTGGCGGGGTGGTTCCCGACACACGCGGAGGCGGTGTTGATCACCGAGTTGATGTATCACCCGCAAAGCGAGAATTCCAAAGAGGAGTTCGTCGAGTTGTACAACCCCGGCACCACGCCGGTGAAGCTGGCCGGCTGGCGCTTCTCGACCGGCGTTCGTTTCATCTTTCCGGACGTGACCCTGCCAGCTCGGGCCTACCTGGCCGTCGCCGCCGACCTCGCGACCTTCGCCACGAACCATCCGAGCGTCACGAATGTCGTCGGCAACTGGAACGGCATCCTCAGCAACAGCGGCCAACTGCTTGAACTCGTGGATGATAATGGCCAGCGGGTCGATGCGGTGCGCTACGCGGATGAAGGCGATTGGGCGACCCGCACGCGCGGTCCGTTGGATCATGGGAAGCGTGGGCTGGTCTGGAGTTCTCCGGCGGACGGCGGCGGGCGGTCGCTGGAGTTGGTGAGCCTAACCCTGCCGAACAAGCACGGCCAAAACTGGGCGCCCAGCACGGTGGCCAACGGCACTCCGGGCCAGCCCAACTCGGTCGCCAGCACAAACATCGCCCCGCTGATCGTGAGCGCGGTGCATTTCCCCATCGTTCCCAAGTCTGGCGACCCGGTCACCGTCACGGCCCACGTCGTTGACGAGGCGGCGACAGGTCTGGTCGTCACCTTGCGCCACCGGCTCGACGGCGCGGCGGCTTTCCAGAGTTCGGCCATGTTCGACGACGGCCAGCACGGAGACGGTGCACCGAACGACGGTGTCTTCGGCGTCACCCTGCCGGCGCAGCCGAACAACACCCTCGTGGAGTTCTACCTGGAGGCCAGCGATGCGCAGGGCAATGTACGCACTTACCCGGCGCCGGTCAGCGAGGATGGCACGCCCGCGCAGGTTGCGAACCTGCTTTACCAAGTGGATGACTCGGCCAACGGCGGGGCGATGCCGCTCTACCGGGTGATTTTGAAGGCGGCGGACCAGGAAGAACTGAGCGGCATCAATGCGGCGGACAGTTTCAGCCACGCCCAGTTCAACGCCACCCTCGTCAGTGTGGACGGCCAGGGAACCGAGTTGCGTTACCTCGTGGGCGTGCGCAACCGCGGCAACGGCAGCCGCGGCAAAAGCCCGCAAAGCTTCCGCGTCAACTTCCGCAACGACGAGCACTGGAAAAACGTCGCGGCGATCAACCTCAACAGCCAGTACACGCACTCGCAGTTGTTTGGGAGCGTGCTTTACCGACGCGTCGGCCTGCCGACGCAGTCCGCGCGACCCGTCCAAGTGCGGGTGAACAACCGCAACCTCGCGAGCAGCGGCCCGCCTTCGTACGGCTTCTACGTGTGCAACGAAGTGCTCAACAGCGAGTTCGCCAACCACGTATTCCCGCTCGATAGCTCCGGCAATCTGTATCGCGGCATTCGCCTCCGGGCTCCGGGCGCCAACCTGCACTACGAAGGCGAATCCCCGGATCCGTACCGCGAGAATTACTTCAAACACACGAATACCAGCGAAGATGACTGGACCGACCTCATTCGGTTGACTCACATCCTGGATCAAGAACCTGACGCCACTTACGCCCAGGCGGTCCGGCAGGTGGTGAACGTGGATGAATGGATGCTGTACTTCGCCATCGAAACCCTGGTGGACAACAAGGAAACCAATCTGGCGAACGGCAACAACGGCGACGGCGAAGGCGACGACTACTCCCTTTACTTCGGCGCCGACGATCCGCGGTCGAATCTGCTCCCGTACGACCTCGACACGATTCTCGATCAAGGCGACACGTCCGGGAAGGTCACCGACGGCCTGTGGCGCATGAACGCCAACGCGATCGTGAAGCGCTTCATGACCGCACCGGAATTCGTTCCCACCTATTTCCGCACCTTGAAACGCCTGCTCGACACGATATTCCGGGCAGACCAGTTCGATCCTTTGGTGGACCAGACGCTCCGCGGCCTGGTTCCTGAATCAGCCATCGGCAGCATCAAGACTTTTGCCGCGGAGCGCAGCGCCTGTGTCCTGTCCCAGATCCCGCAGACCATCACGATCACCAACAGGAGTCTGGCCTTCGCGAACGGCAGGTACCACACGACGAGCCCGAACGTGTCGCTCGAGGGCACGGCGAACGTGATCGACACACGGGAGGTACAGATCAACGGCACCCAAGCCGTCTGGACGGCCTGGACCGGCGCCTGGACCGTCAGCGGCATCAGCCTGCGCCCCGGCGTGAACCGCGTGGTCGTTCAGTCCTTGAACGACGCGGGGGTAGCCTTCGAGCGCGCCAGCGTGGAGGTTTGGTACGATGACGGCTCGGTGCAAACCGCGGCCGGCACCTTGACGAGCGACACCACCTGGGCGGCGGCGGACGGGCCTTTCAGCATCACCGGCAACCTCACCGTCGGCGGCGGTGTGACGCTCACGATCGAGCCGGGCACGACGGTCTATCTGGCTCCGGGCGCGAACCTGACCGTGGCCAGCGGCGGGCGATTGCTGGCCGAAGGCACTGAGGCGGCGCCCATCCGCTTCACCCACCAGCCCGGCACCACCGCGAACTGGGGCGGCATCACGATCAACGGAGGGGCCGGCACGCCGGAGACCCGCATCGCTTACGCCCACATCGATTCAAATGGCAGCACGGCGATCCACTCCAACGGCGGCACCCTGCTCCTTGACCACCTCACGTTCGGCTCCACCGACCATCAATACGTCTCGCTGGATGACTCCTCGTTCGTCGTGCAGGACTGCGTTTTCCCGACGCCTACTTCGAGCTTCGAGTTGGTGCACGGCACCGGCGGCATCAAGGCGGGCGGGCGCGGTCTTTTCCTCCGTAACTTTTTTGGCAAACCCACCGGCTACAGCGACGCGATCGATTTCACCGGCGGCAATCGGCCCGGCCAGGCGATCGTGCAGTTCATTGACAACGTCTTCACCGGCGCTTCGGATGACCATCTGGACTTGGACGGCACGGACGCCTGGGTCGAGGGCAACCTCTTCCTGCACGCGCACAAGAACGGCTCGCCCGACACCGCCAGCGGGGTCAGCGGCGGCAGCGACGGCGGTCGCACTTCGGAGATCACCATCGTCGGCAACATCTTTTACGATTGCGATCAGGCGGCCACGGCCAAACAAGGCAACTTCTATGTTCTCCTCAACAACACGATCGTTCACCAAACCCACCAAGGCGGCCTCGACACCGACGGGGGGGCAATCTGCCTCGCCGACGAAGGCACGACGGAAGGCGCGGGGATGTACCTCGAAGGAAACATCGTTTACGACGCCGAGAAGTTGGTGCGCAACTTCACCGCCGCCACGGTCACCTTCACTAACAACCTGCTCTCGCTGACATGGAGCGGCCTTGGCGGAAACAACTCCTCTGCCGACCCAATCTTCCGTCACGTGCCGAAGCTGGAAGAAACTCAGTTCAACTCCTGGGAGGCCGCCCAAGTCGTGCGCGAATGGTTCAGTCTCCAATCGGGTTCTCCCGGTCTGGGCACCGGCCCGAACGGGCGGGACCTCGGCGCAATCGTTCCACTGGGCGCGTCGATCGGCGGCGTGCCGGTCGGCACCACCCGCGAAACCAGTGTGACGCTCACGGTCGGTTTCAACCGGACCGGCAGCGGCATCCCGGCGAGCAGTTGGACCGAAGGCGCCGGTTACACGCATTACCGCTGGCGACTCGACGGTGGCGACTGGAGCGAGGAAATACCTGTCGCCACTCCCATCGCGTTGACCGGTCTCGGCAGCGGCCCGCATTACGTCGAAGTCACCGGCCGGCGCGACTGCGGCTGGTATCAGGATGACCCGGTTTATGGCCCGGACACCGTGATCACACGCTCGCCGGTCTGGACCGTGGACCCCAGTTTCGTCCCGCCCCCGCCGCGAGTTTGGATCAACGAGGTGCTGGCCTGGAACCGGTCGTTCGAGCACGCCGGCGCCTTCCCCGACCTGGTGGAGTTGTACAACGACGGTTCGGCGCCGGTGGACGTGAGCGGCTATGGCCTCACGACCGACGCTACCAACGCTTACGCCTTCACCTTCCCGGTCGGCACGATCGTTCCCGCGCAAGGATTCCTCGTGGCCTTTGGCGATGGCGAGACGAACGCCGGCGAACTGCACCTCGGTTTCGCGCTGAAGCAATCGGGCGATGCGCTCTACCTGTTCGACCAAGCGAGTCAGGGCGGGCAGGTGCTGGACTCGGTTCAGTTCGGCATCCAGGTGCCCGATCTTTCGATCGGTCGCTTTGCAGACGGCTCGTGGGGACTCACCCAGCCGACGTTTGGCGCGGCCAACGTCGCCCAGCGCTTGGGCGATCCCGCGCAATTGCGCATCAACGAATGGCTCGCCGCGTCCGGCAGCGTCTTTGGCGAAGACTTCATCGAGTTGTACAACCTCGATCCCCGGCCTGTCGCGCTGGGCGGGCTGCTGGTCAGCGACCATCCGATCAGTCCTGCCGGCCTGGACGGCGTGCAACCGCAAGGCACGCCCGGCACGGTGCTGCCGCCGCTGAGCTTCATCGCCGGCGAAGGTCTGCTCGCGCTGACGGCCGACGGCGCGATCGACAAAGGCGCCGATCACTTGAACTTCAAATTGGCGGCCGAGGAAGGCGCGATCAGCCTGTCCGCGACCGCGCCGGACCAGGCGGGTTTGCCGGCGGGCGTTGCGCGCGTGACCCAGGTGCTCGATTGCGTGATGTACGGCCCCCAACAGCCGGACATCTCCGAAGGCCGCAGCCCGAACGGCGCCAATGTCGTCGTCTTCTTCGATCAACCCAGCCCCGGCGGCGGCAACCCGGGCGGCTCCGACACCACGGTCACGACCACTCTGTTCCCGCTGGTCACGCTCACGAACTCGTGGAAGTACTGGCAAAGCGGCGACGAAGGGCTGGCCTGGCGGCAGGAGGCCTACGACGACACCGCCTGGCCGGCCGGCCGCGCGCCGCTCGGCCACGACACCAGCACGCTGTCGCTGCCTTACAACACGCCGCTCACGATCGGCAAAACCACGTATTACTTCCGCACGCACTTCAACTGCCCAACCAACCCGACCGGCATGAAGCTGCGGTTGCAGACGTACCTCGACGACGGCGCGCTCGTGTGGCTCAACGGCCAGTCGCTCTACCGCCAGAACCTTTCGGCGGCGAGCCCGGTCTATGCCACGCACGCGGACAGCGCCGTGGACAATCCCACGTTGGAGGGTCCGTTCGACCACGATCTCGGCGCTTTGCGCGAAGGCGATAACGTACTGGCGGTGGAAGTCCATCAGGTCAACTCCGGCAGCTCGGACATCACCTTTGCCTTGCGCGTGGACGCCGCGCTCTCGGTCACCAACATTCTCGGCGACAGCCAGGCCGTGCGATTGAACGAAGTGCTCGCCAGCAATGCGTCTTACACCAATGCCGCCGGCTTTGCCCCGGACTGGATCGAACTCCACAACGCGGCTGATGCTCCCGCCGACTTGGCCGATTGCAGTCTCACGACCGATTCCGCCGAGCCGCGGCGATTCGTCTTCGCAGTCGGCAGCGTGGTGCCGGCGCACGGTTTCCTCGTGATCGAATGCGAAGGCCGCCTGCCGGCATCGGCGACGAACACCGGCTTCGACCTCGCCAGCGAAGGCGGCGCGGTCTTCCTGTTCGACCGGCTGTCCCGCGGTGGCGGCTTGCTCGATTCGGTTCATTACGGCGTACAGGCCACCGATTTCTCGGTCGGCCGGATGCCCGATGGCACCGGCAACTGGCAGTTGACCCTGCCCACCGCTGGCGGTGCGAACGCCGCAGCCGCGACCGGCAACGCCAGCTTCGTGCGCGTCAACGAATGGATGGCGAAGCCCGCCAGCGGCGACGATTGGTTCGAGCTGTTCAACCCGAACAACCAGCCGGTCGAGCTCGGCGGGCTGTTCCTGACCGATGACTTGAACAACCACACGCTCTCCGCGATTCCACCATTGTCGTACATCGGCCCGAGTGGATTCGCCGTCTTCCACGCCGACGGCAACCCTTACAAAGGCGCCAACCACGTGAACTTCAAACTGGCCGCCGGCGGCGAATCGATCGGGCTGTTCAACGTCCAAGGCGGGATGATCGACGGCGTGACTTTCGGACCGCAAGCGGACGACGTGTCCGAAGGTCGTCTGCCCGACGGCGGCGCGAGCTTTGCCACATTTGCTGGCCACTCCACGCCCGGCGCGAGCAACGGCACGGTGCCGGTCGCGGACACGGATTCGGATGGGATGCCCGATGCCTGGGAAGATCTCTACGGCCTGAGCGCGAACGATCCTTCCGACGCCGCCGGCGACCTGGACGGCGACGGCCTGAGCAACCTGGAAGAATACCGCGCGGGCACGCGGCCAAACGACGCCACCAGCGGGCTCGCGCTCGACCTGACGCCCGGCGTGGAGCGAATGACCATCCGGTTCAGCGCGGTGCAGGGCCGGACCTACTCGATCCTCTACCGCGATTCGCTGGGTGTGGGCTCGTGGCAGAAACTCGCCGATTACGGCCCGGCACCTTACGACGGCATGGTGTCACAAGAAGATTTTCTGCTCGCGACTCCGCCCGCGCAACGGTACTACCTGCTGGTCACTCCCGAACTGCCCTAAGATTGACCGCCGCGAAGCGCACGCCATGAACGAGTCCAGGAACGATCTTCCCAACCGCTCACCTCGCGTGCCGGCTGGCGGCCCTGACCATTATCGGCCGCCGCAACCCTCGGTACCGCGCCCGCGGGCGTGGCTGGCCGCGATCCTCGTGCTCGCACTGGCCGGGTCGGGAGCACGAACGGTCGTGGCCGGCTCGATCCTGCGCGAGGTGTGGGAAGGCATTCCCGGCACGGCCGTTTCTGACTTGACGAGCTCACCCGACTACCCGAACAACCCGACCTCGACGAACTTCGTCACCGACCTCTTCGAGGCGCCGACCAACGTGTTGGAGAACTACGGCCAACGGATGCACGGCTACGTCATCGCCCCGAGCACCGGCGATTACACGTTCTGGATTGCCACGGACGACGGCGGCGAGCTGTGGTTGAGCACCGACTCCAACCCGGCCAACAAGAAACTCATCGCCTACGTGTCCGGCTGGACCTCGTCCCGCGAATGGACGAGGGAGGCCAACCAGCAGTCGGCGCCGATCCACCTTGAGGGCGGCAAGTCATACTACCTCGCTGCGCTCCAAAAGGAGGGCGGCGGCGGCGACAACCTCGCCGTCCGCTGGCAAGGCCCGAACGGCCTCGACGAGGCGCCGATGCTGGCGACGCACTTATTGCCTTACGGGGTGGCCTTCACGCCACCGACCATCACCGAGCAACCCACCAACACCACCGCCATCGAAGGCCAGACGGCCACCTTCAGCGTGAAGGTCGGCAACCCCGATCTGCTGAGTTACCGTTGGCAACGCAACGGCCAGGACATCCCGGGAGCTTCGGGCGCGGATTTAAGCTACGGCCCGGTGACGATGGCCGACCAAAACGCGCGCTTTCAGGCCTTCCTCACCAACAACCTCGGCTCCACCAACACCGAGTTCGCGTACCTCACCGTCCTGCCCGACACCGAGAAGCCCACGCTCGTCGAGGTCCAAAACTCAGGTCAAAACCAGCTCGTCGTTTCGTTCAGCGAAGCGCTGGCGGTGCCGGGCGCCACGAACCAGGCCAACTACGCCTTGGACAAAGGCGTCACGGTCACCGGTGCCGCGTTCGGCCCGGACTTCAGTACCGTGATCCTCACGACCGGCACACTGACTTACGGTCAGACTTACACGCTCACGGTGAACAACGTCACCGACCGTGCCGCGCAGCCGAACGCCATCCTCCCCGGCACGCAGATCCAATTCACGGCGGTTCAATTTTTCCCCACCGATGTGGGGAGTCCGACGGTGGCCGGCAGTATCAACTACGTGCCCGGCGGGGTGGACGTGACCGGCGCCGGGGCAACGATTGGCGGAACCAGCGATCAGTTCCAGTTTGGCTGGCAGCAGCGCGACGGCGATTTTGACCTCCAACTGCGGGTGGCGAACCTGAGCACGCCCGACCCGTACGGGCGCGCCGGCTTCATGGCTCGCGAGTCGCTGGAGGCGAACGCGCGGTTCGCCGGCATCTTCGCGTCTTCGCCGGAGCTGGGCTGCTTCTTCGAATCGCGCGCCAGCGTCGGCGCGAAGGCGACGATCGTGGCACCCACCGGTGGTTTCCCGGCAAACTACCCTTACACCTGGCTGCGACTTCAACGATCGGGAGCCCAGTTCACCGGGTACGCCAGCTTCGACGGCCAGAGCTGGACGTCCTTGGGATCGGCGAATCTGCCGGGTCTGCCGGCCCGAATCTACGTCGGCTTTGCGGTGTCGGGCGATACCGCGACCGCCGCGGCGACCGGCCAGTTTCGTGACTTGTCCAGCACGCAAAGCACGGCGGTCGCGCCTTTGCCCGCACCGCGCGAGCCGCTCGGCCCGTGCAGCTGCGCCACCGGCATGATCTTCAGCGAAATCATGTACAAGCCGGCGACACGGACCGATGGCCGGAACCTCGAGTTCGTCGAACTCTACAACGCGCGCACCGTGTTCGAAGACCTCACCGGCTGGCGGATCAGCGGCGACATCGACTACCGGTTTCCGGACGGCTTCAGCCTGCCCGCCGGCGGATTCGTGGTGGTCGCCTCCGCACCGGACGACCTCAAGGCGGTCTATGGGATCACGAATGTGCTGGGGCCTTACACCAACTCGCTCCCCGCCAGCTCCGGCACGTTGCGACTGCGCAACAACCGCGATGCCATCCGGCTGGATTTGACGTACGCCGATGACCCGCCCTGGCCCGCGGCGGCCGACGGCGCCGGGCACTCGCTCGTGCTCGCGCGGCCCAGCCTCGGCGAAGCCGATCCCACGGCGTGGGCCGCCAGCAGCTTGATCGGCGGCTCGCCCGGCACGATGGACCCGGTCGTGCCATCCCCGCTGACGGCCGTGGTCATCAACGAATTCCTCGCCCACACGGACCCGCCGGACATCGATTACCTCGAGCTCTACAACCACAGCAATGCGAGCGTGGACATTTCGGGTTGCTGGCTTAGCGACCCGCCGGCGACCAACCGCTTCCGCATCCCCAACGGCACGGTGCTGCCCGCGCGGGGATGCGTTGCCTTCGACTCCAACCAACTCGGCTTCCGCCTGAACGCCGCCGGCGAGACGCTCTACTTCGTCAACCCTGCCGCCACCCGAGTGCTCGACGCCGTTCGGTTCGAGGCGCAAGAAAACGGTGTTTCTTCCGGCCGCTACCCGGACGGCGATCCGATCATCCGCCGCTTGTCCCGCTCCACGCCGGGGGCGGCCAACGCCCCTTGGCGCCAGGAGGCCGTGGTCATCAACGAGATCATGTACGAGCCGATCTCAGGCGACGCCGACGACAGTTATGTGGAGCTGTACAACCGCAGCGCCGGCACGGTGAATCTCAGCGGCTGGGAGTTCAGCCAGGGCATCGGCTTCACGTTCCCGACCAACACCGCGCTGCCCGCCGGCGGCTACTTGGTCGTCGCGAAAAACGCCGCGCATCTGCGGGCAAACTACTCGCAGTTGACCGCCCAAAATACGCTGGGCGATTTCAGCGGCAACCTGAGCAACGATGGCGAGCGTCTGGTGCTTACCCAACCGCACGCCCTCGTGAGCACGAATAGTCAAGGAGCGCTGACGACCAACCTCATTCACATCGCCGTGGCCGACCTGATTTACGGCGTCGGCGGTCGCTGGGGCCAGTGGGCCGACGGCGGCGGCTCGAGTCTCGAATTGATCGACCCAAACGCCGACCCGCTGCGCGCCGCGAACTGGGCGGACAGCGACGAAACCGCCAAAGCGCCGTGGACGACCGTGGCGGTCACGAACCGGCTGGACAACGGCAACACCAGCTTCGGGCCCAACCGGCTGCGGATCGGGATGCAGGGGGCGGGCGAGTGTCTGGTCGATGCGGTCGAAGTCTTCCGCGACGGCACGGTCACCAATCTGCTGACCAACGGCGATTTCGAGGCAGGCGCCACCGGTTGGACTTTCACCGGCAATCAGAGCCGGTCGGCGGTGGAAAGCGCGGGCGCGGTGAGCGGCGCGAATTGCCTGCACGTTCGCGGCCAAGAGGACGGCGACACCGGCGTCAACAGCATCCGCACGGTCGTGAAAAGCGGCCTGAGCCAGAACGTGACGGGCGTCATTCGCGCGAAAGTCCGGTGGCTCAAAGGCTGGCCGGAAGTGCTGTTTCGACTTCAAGGCAATTACCTCGAACTTCCGGCGCGGATGAACGTGCCGGCCAACCTGGGCACCCCCGGTCTGGCGAACAGCCGGCTCGTCGCCAACGCCGCCCCAGCCATCTTCGGCGTAAACCACTCCCCTGCCCTGCCCCGCACCGGCGAGCCGGTGGTGGTCACCTGCCGGCTCTCGGATCCCGATGGCATCGGCACGGTCCGCGTACAGTACCGCGTCGATCCCAGCACCACGCTCAAGGCGGTGACGATGCGAGACGACGGCACCGGCGGCGACGAGATTGCCGGTGATGGCGTGTACAGCGCCACGATTCCCGGCCAGTCAAGCGGCGCGCTGGTGGCTTTTCGGATCACCGCCCAGGACCAGGCCAATCCATCGGCGAGCACACTGTTTCCGGCGGGCGCCCCGGCACAGGAATGCCTGGTGCGTTGGAACGATACCGTGCCGTTCGGGACGTTCGCCCATTACCACCTCTGGAGCACGGCCGCGACCGAACAGGCGCGTGGACGGTCCATCGGTCTCGACAACACCTGGCGCGACGCCACGTTGGTCTGCGGCAATTTCCGCGTCATCTACCACGCCGGCTTCCGCGACAAAGGCAGTCCGTACCATTCCGGCTTCGGCGACATCGTGGTGAACGTTCCGGCGGACGACCTGTTGCTCGGCACCACCGAGCGGAACTTCGCCTCGACCGGCAATGGCGGGCCGGAAGAAACCGACATCCGCAGCCAGCTTGCCGCGTGGCTCGCTCAGAGGCTGGGCCTGCCTTACCTGCACGCCCATTACCTGCGGTTCTACCGCAATGGCGGCCTGTTCCGCAGCGTCTCCGAGGATCTGGAGGTGCCGAACCGCAAATACTCGCGGCGCTGGTTTCCGGACGGCGGGCGAGGCGATTTATACAAGGTTTCGGTCTGGTTCGAGTTCCAGGACAACAACCTCAGTTTCAACGCGACCGGCGCCACCCTGCAACGCTTTCTCACGCTGGGAAACGAATTCAAGACCGCGCGTTACCGCTGGATCTGGGAGCCCCGACCGGATGGCGGCACCGCCAACAACTTCACGAACGTGTTCGATCTGGTCACGGCCGCCAACGACACCTCCACGAACTACACGGCACGGATGATGGCGCTGGCGAACATGGAAGAGTGGATGCGCGTCTTCGCCTACAATCGCATCATGGGCAACTGGGATGCCTGGACCTACAACGTGGGCCAGAACATGTACGCGCTCAAACAGCCGGGGTATCCGTGGGAGCTCATTCCGTGGGACATCGACTTCACCTTTGGACTGGGCGACGGTTCGAGCGCCGCGCTGGGCGCCGGTTCGTTCGGCGGGAACGGCCAGGATCCCATCGGCAACCGCATGTACGACAATGTCACCTTCAAGCGAATGCTCTGGCGAGCTTACCAGGACGCGGTCGCCGGACCGCTGCTCGCGGTCAATTACAAACCTCAGATCGACGCCCGCCGGGCGGCCTTGGTGAAAAACGGTGTCACCGACGCCACCGATCCGCGCGGAATCAGCACTTACATCGAGCAACGCCGGGGCTACATCCAGCGCCTCTTGACTTCGAATGACGCCAAGCAATTCGCCCTTACCTCCAACGGTGGGGACGACTTCGTTTCGCCGACGCCCACCACCACCCTCCAAGGCACCGCGCCGTTCGCGGTGGCTACGATCGAAATCAACGGCGTGCCGTACCCATTGAGCTGGTTCAACCAAACGACGTTCCGCATCAACGTGCCGCTGCCCCTGGCCACCAACACGCTCGTGCTGGTCGGAAAGAACCTCCGCGGCCAGCCGCTGCCCGGGGCCACGGACACCATTACGGTGACCTATGCGGGTGCAATCCCGCGCGTCCAGGACTTCGTTGTCATCAACGAAATCCACTATAGCGCCCTTGAGCCGAACGCCTCGTTCGTCGAGCTCTCGAACCAGTCGGCCAGCGTGCCGTTCGACTTGTCCGGGTTCCGCCTGAACGGCGTGGGTTATGTCTTCCCCGCCGGCACCATCATCCAGCCCAAGAGCTACCTCTTGTTGGTAAAAGACCGGGCCGGCTTCGCCCAAGCTTACGGAGCCACGATTCCGATATTCGACGAGTTCCCCGGCTCGCTCGACAACGGCGGCGAGCACCTGGAGTTGATCAGGCCCGGCGCCACGCCCGCTGAAGACCAGCGCATCTGCGACGTCCGTTACGACAACCGCCTGCCCTGGCCCACCAACGCTGCCGGCCTCGGGCCGTCGCTCCAGTTGATCGATCCCTCGCAGGACCTTTATCGCGTCGGCAACTGGGCGGCCACCGCTACGAATGACTTGAACCGCGTCACGCCCAGTCGGGCGAACGTCACGCTCCAAACCCTCGATCCGTTCCCGCCGGTCTGGATCAACGAAGTCCAGCCACTCAACACCGGTGCCTTCAAGGACAACGCCGGCCAGGCCGATCCGTGGATCGAACTGTACAATGCCGGCACCAACGTCATCGATCTGTCGCCGTACTACCTCACCGACAGCTACACCAACCTCACCCGTTGGCAGTTCCCCGCCGGCACCACGATCGGATCGCACGCGTTCCTCACCGTTTGGGCCGACGCCCAGCCGGCGCAAACCACCGCGACTACGCTGCACACCAATTTCCGGTTGAGCTCCACGAACGGCTCACTCGCGCTCGTCCGCTTCCAGGGCTCGCCTTCCATCGCGGCGGTCATGGACTGCCTTGACTTCCCGCTCATGTCGGCCGGCCAGAGCTATGGAGACTTCCCCGACGGCGAACCGCGTTACCGCCAGTTATTCCAACACGTCACCCTGGGCGGAACGAACGACCCGGTCTGGCCGGCGATCCCGGTCACCGTTAACGAATTGCTGGCCGCGAATACCAAGACCCTGCTCAACCCGGCCAGCGGCAAGTACGACGATTGGTTCGAGCTCTACAACGCGGGCGGCAGCGCGGTCAACCTCGGCGGCTACACGCTCACCGACAACCTGACCAACGCCAACCTCTTCGTCATCCCTGCCGGCCGGTCGGTGCCGGCGCACGGCTTCCTGTTGGTCTGGGCCGACAAGCTGTCCGAGTCCAACCGGACGGGCGGCGATCTCCACGTCGATTTCAAGCTCGCGAAGGAAGGTCAGGCCATCGGCTTGTTCGCTCCTTCGGGAGCGATGGTGGATGGCCTCACCTATGACGTGCAAACCAACGACGTGAGCGTGGGCCGGTACCCCGACGGCGCAGAACTGCCGCTGCTGACGCTCAACAAGCCGACGCCCGGCGCCACGAACTACCTCGCCGGCGGGAACCGCCCGCCCGTGTTCGCGCCGCTCGCCACGCAGACCGGCGCCGAAGGCACCCAGCTACGTTTCACTGTCAGCGCGACCGATCCCGACGCTGGCCAGCAGGTCAGCTACAGCCTGGGCGCCGACGCCCCTGCCGGCTCCGCGATCAACGCGACTTCCGGCGCGTTCACCTGGACGCCGGGCGAAACCGATGGGCCGGGCACGGTCAAGTTCACCCTGCGCGCCACCGACAACGGCCTCCCGCCCCGAACCGGCTCGCTGGCCGTCGCCGTCGAAGTCAGCGAATCGAACCAGCCGCCGGCGCTCGACCCGGTCCCCGACCAGGCTGTCGATGAAGGCAGCCTCCTCACCTTGACGCTTCATGGCAGTGACCCGGACGTTCCGTCCAACCGGCTCACCTACAGCCTCGACGCCAGTGCTCCGGCCGGCGCGCAGGTCGATCCCGAATCGGGAGCTTTCACGTGGACGCCGGATCTCACCCAACCGCCGGGCAAATACAGCGTCACCGCCATCGTCACGGACAACGGTGTCCCGTCGCTAAGCGGGACGGGGACTTTCCAGGTCACCGTGAACGAAGCGCCGCGCCCGCCCGTCTTCGACGCCGTGGCCCCGCAAACCATCGACGAATTGACGCCGTTGAACCTGACCGTCGCCGCCACCGACCCCGACACGCCGCCCAGCCGGCTCGTGTACAGCTTCGACGTTTCGCCCAACGGGGCACAGATCGACTCCGCCAGCGGCGCGATCACGTGGACGCCCACGGAAAGCCAGGGTCCGACCAACGCCGTGTTTGTGGTGCGAGCCACGAAGGTCGCTCCGCCAAACCTCAGTGCCACCACCACCTTTGGTGTCAATGTCAACGAAGCCAATCTGGCTCCGGTGCTGACTGCGGTCGCGGACCAGGTCATCGAAAACGGCGAAACGCTCGGCCTCACGATCACCGCTCAGGACGCGGACCTGCCGGCGAACAAGTTCACGTTCAGCCTCGATCCCGGCGCGCCCACCGGCCTGACGCTCGACGCCGACACCGGCGCGCTCACGTGGTCGCCGGCGGCAAATCAGGTTCCCAGCACGAACCTCGTCACGGTGCGCGTGACCGACAATGGCGTGCCGCCGCTCGCCGACACCCAATCCTTCCAGGTGGTCGCGAAACGCGGCTCCGGTTGGCGGCACGTGATCAGCACCGGCACCGCCTCGTCCTCGACGCTGTACCTCTACCTGACCGCGCCCGGCGAACTGTACCTCGATGACCTGGTGATCGTGCCCGGTTCCGTGGCCGAGGCCGGCGCGAACGTCGTGCCGAACGGGAACTTCGAGGCACCGCTGGCCGGTACCTGGACCGTTTCCCCGAACCACGCCGGCTCGGCCATCACCACCCTCGCGAAGCACGCGGGCCGGAGCAGCCTCCACCTCGTGGCCTCCAGCGGCGGCTCGACCCGCGCTTCATCGATCTACCAGAACCTCACGCCCGCACTCGTGACCGGCGCCCCGTACACGCTGAGTTACTGGTATCTGCCGGGTAAAACCAACACGAGCTTCACCATTCGCCTCTCCGGCTCCGGCATCCAAAGCGTCACCGACATTACCGGCATCGCGAACACTCCGCCGGTCCTGGCGCCCCTCGCGAATCGCACGGTCGCCGCGGGCCAGGCGCTCAGCCTCCAGGCCTCGGCCACTGACGTGGACCAGCCGGCCCAAGCGCTGACCTTCGAACTCGATTATCCGGCGCCGGCGGGCGCGACCATCGACCCGGCGAGTGGCTGGTTCAACTGGACGCCGAGCCTGGCGCAAGCGGGTACCACCAATCAGGTCAAAGTGCTGGTCACCGATGGCGGCGTGCCGCCCCTCGGCGATTTCCAGTCGTTCACCGTCGCGGTGGAGCCGTCGCCGCTGACCATCCTCGACGCGCACATGAACGACAACGGATCGTTCACCCTCACCTGGACCACCAGGCCGCAACGCCTTTACCGGGTGGAATTCAAGAGCAGTCTGGGCGATGCGGTTTGGCAACCGTCCGCCAACCTCACCGCCACCGGCACCACCATGACGGTGACCGACCCCAACTCCGCACACGCACCGCGGAAGTTCTACCGCGTAGTTTTGGTTCCATGATCGAACTGCGTTGCGCGCGGGCCTGACTGACTCCGCACCGCGCCTGACAATGTCTTTGGTTGGTGGCAGCGGTGCTGCCGCACCGCTGTACGCCACCGCCTCGCATTGACCGCTACGTGTGGCCTCGACCGGCCCCCGCTTTTCAACCGCGGCAGGTCCGGCGCGAAAAGCATTTTGCTTTATAGGGCTAGGCACTTGACTCAAGTGACCACAACGCCTTGTGGTTCACTTTGCATTCGGCCGCCGACCAGGGTTTGTACCCGCACGGGGTCAAGGGCGA
>JAKANS010000133.1 GCA_021823625.1 bacterium
GTGTCACGGTGGGGTGTTTTGAGCCAGCCGCGCAGGCCGCCTTTCGCGGCGAAGGCGCGGAGACCGTCCGGGGCGTCGGGCCGGTCCGGATCGATGTCGCCGTGGTAGAACGTGGCCAGGGCGTAGCCGCGGTCGATCACCCGGGCGATGTCCCAGGAAGGTGCGTCCTTGCCGCGGCCGGCATCGGTGGCGGCGTTGTTCGAGCAACCGGGGCAGTCGTTTGGCATCCACACGGTGGGCAAGGCAATTTGCGGGTCGGCCAGCACGGAGTGGTTGCCGCAGAAGTTCAGGCCGAGAATCACCGGCACGCGGCCGGGGCGGTTGTTGGGAATGACCAGCAGCAGATTGATCTTTGGCGCGTCCGGTGGGCCGAAGCTCAGCGTGATTTCCTTGCGCGTGGCCTTGCCGTCCAGAGCCTTGCCGTCCTCGCGGCGCAAGTCGGCCTTCACGGATTTCGGCGCGGGCGGAAAATGGCCATACAGGTAGTGCTGGAAGAGCGCCTTCAGCTCCGGTCGGCGCTCGTGGAACCACTGCGACTGCGTTTCCACGGCGCGGGCATCGAACATCACCAGCGGGTCCGGCAGTTCGGGCCGCGCGGGCAAGGCGTCCGGCGCGGGAAAGGTCGCGCTCGCCGCCACGGCACTGAGAGTTAGGAGGCAACTCGTCACGAGAGCAATGGGAGGCTTCATGCGCCAAGGATGATGCCGGTCCGCCTCGCTTGACAATCCTCGGTTTACGCCCTGGTTCACGCCCGTCCTGCACCGCGGAAGCCGAGTTTGCTCGATTTGTGACGCAAAATGGCAAAAACACCCGGATAGCAAAACACGCTCCCACCTTCCGGGGGAGTTAAAACCAGCGGCGGCCGGGCCGCGCTTAGGTGCTCTGCCATGCCCAAGGCCGTAGCTCCCTCTGGGCGCGGCGGCAAAGGTTTCCAGCCCGTCTCCGCGGCGGGCCGGCAGGGCTTCAGCAGTACCCCCGCGGAGAGTCGGCGCGGGCGTTGCCGGATTACGTGCGCTCAGGGTCAAGGAGCGCCTTCTGGGCGTCCAAACCGAGCCTGGCAGGCGGTTGGCGAACGCGGTTTCCAGTGCCCTGTCAGACGCCAGGCAGTCGCGTTCAAATGCCTGTTTCTCGTCGGCGAAAACAGGCTCCGGTCTGCCGGCGCGCTCCGTGCGGTAACGAGCGAACCGCACGAGGTCTCCCAACCCAGACACATCCCGGTGTTCCAAGGCGGAGGCTAAGGCGAGGGCTGCGCCTTTGGCCCCGGCGGCGCACAACAGCCGCTTGGCGAGGCGGCCGAGGAACCGCTGATGATCGGGGCCATTGCGAAAGATGAGTTCGCGACGGTCGCCGCGATTCAGGACGGAGTCAATCGCGCCGGGGAACTCGACTCGAAGCCGGTGAGCCATGCGCGGGGAGCCGTCAATCTGGATTCTCCAGTAGCCGGGACCCCTTTCGGCCTTTGTCGGAGCCGGAGCGCTGGAAGTTGGCGCAGTGCGAGGCCGCGATTGACTGTGGGTGGGCTTCGTTCGTTGAAGCCGGCAGGGCGCTCCTGACCATCCAAGCAGTGAGCCGATGTCGAACGCCGTCATGCGCGTTTTGAGCACCTCCTGTGACCCAATCCAGTTGGTCACGCATGTGTCGGAAGCGCGTTTGGAGTGCCGATTGGAGCCGGCGTGGATGTCGACGCTTCCATCTTCGCCAGCCGTTCTTCGATCTTGAGGAGGGAATCGCTGATCTGCTCTTGCTGATGACGGGAGAAGGCCGGGTGATTGACCCACCAATCCACGCCGATCTCCTTGGCCTTGTCCACGGAGCAAACCAGCAACCGAATCTGAATGGTCAGCAACTCGATATCGACGATCTTCACCTTGATGTCGCCGGCGATGACGATGCCTTTGTCCAGGATGCGTTCCAAGAGGTCAGCCAGCGTGGCGCCACTGGTGGAGTGTTCGATGTGTCGTTGAATCGCCATAAGTTCAAAAGAGTTTTCCCAGCGGACCGAGATCGAAGTTCAAGTCTTCCGGCTGCAAACCCAGATCCTTGGCCATCCGCTCAATCTCCTGAGCCTGCCGCATTAAAGTGACGCCAAGCCCTTCCATTTCGGCAGCGCTCAGCGAACCGGCCTCCATGCGGCGGAGCGCCTGAAGTTTCAAGAGTTTGTGCAGCAGTTTAACCAAGGTCAGAACCAGTTTTCCAAGGCCGCCGTCTTTCTTGTCCGGGCCATGGCCGGTGGGCTTTGATGCCTCTGGCTCGTGCAGGCGGGTGGAGAGGCTGGGAGTCGTACCGGATTCTCCGCCGAGAGTCGGCGACGACCGCGATGAGCCATACGATTCATATTTCGCGCTGCCGACTCCGGCTTCTGGGACCATTCTCTCCGGAGGACCGCTGCGCGCCACGCGACGGGGTTTCGGCCAGTCGTCGACCATGGAATCCCGCGCGCGGCCGGTTTCGATGGATTTGACCACCAGTTGCAGTCCGACGTAGATCAAATCCACGTCGGCCACCGAGATCTTCAGTTCGCCGAGGGCCACGACGCCGGTGTGGAGCACGCGGTCCAGCGCGTCGCACAAGGAAATGGACTGACTGTGTTGAGGGCAGAGGTCACGCATAGTTCAGGCATGTTTTGGCCGGCGCTTCGTAGAGGGCTTGAGCGAGAGTGCGCAGGCCTTCCAAGCCGCGCGGTTCCCCGCGCCGATAAACCAGGACTTGGCGGGTGTCGGGAAACGTCTTTCGAAATTTTTCCTGAATCACTGATTCTCGCTCGTGCAGGGCCGCACACAGGGGACAGGCGCTGGGGGGCGTGGCGAGATTGAGAAAGAGCACCGGCACCTGAAGCTGCATCCGTTGGCAGGCGGCCAGCAGATCTTTCGTTTCCTCAAACGCCATTTCGGTCAGGATGGTCACCGCGTGGAGGGCGCACCGATCTGAGTCGGTCAGGAGGGTTCGCCAGTGTTTCAGGTGCTTCGACACTTCCACCAGCCGTTGCGCAACCTGGGGCAAGCGAAAAATCTGCCGGTATTTCAGGAACAGGCTGAAGAAGACTTTCAACCAGCGATCAATCAGGTCTGGCATTTCCAGGAGCCGAATCAGGTGTCCGGTGGGGGCCGAGTCGAGCACGAGGGTTTGGTAACGACCCTGTTCGAGAAACTCCATGACTTGGGTGAGGGCGATGACTTCGTCCAGGCCGGGCGGCGCGAGATCCAAAATCTTTTCCATCGCTTCCCGGTCAAAGGCCAGGTCCAGGCCGGGCAAGAGAGACTGGAGGAATGATTGCAGCTCGTCCGCGTAGAGTTTTTTGAGGGAATTGAATTCGGCTGCGGCGTCAATCTCCAACGCGGTCAATCCGGGGCAGATGCGTTTGGGTGTCGGACCCACTGGCATTTTGAGACAGGTGGAGAGCGAATGGGCCGGATCAGCGGAAAACAAGAGCACTTCGGTCCCGGGCCACTCCTGGGCCAAACGCAAGCTGGTGGCGCAAGCCAAAGTGGTCTTGCCCACGCCGCCTTTGCCGGCGAAAAGCAACAAAGTGGGCGCGGTCGAGGGCAACTCGGCGGCCCCGGTGACAGAGGCGAAGGCCGGGTTGATCGGCGTTTGGGAAGGGGCGCGAACCTCCGTGAGGTTGACGACCCCCTCCCAAAACGCTTGCAGCGCCTCGGTTCCTCGAACTTCCCCCGGGGCAAGCGGCACGCTCCATAGAGAGCATTGGAACAAAGAGTGACTTCTCAAAACCTTCCTTAAGATCGGCACTTGGCGCGCGCGGCCCTCGACGCAGGCCGGGCATCTATTCTCCGGATAGAGCCGGTTGACCACAACGTCTGTCACCGGAACCCCCAGGCGTTTCAGTTCCTCCAGCACCGAGCACGTTTCCCGGTAACTCATCTCCTCGGCCAGCATGACGGGCACGAACCGGCACCGCCCCGCATCGCGAAGCAAACCCTCCAGCCGTTGGACTGACGCCGCCAGGTCGATCAGGAACCGATCAATCTCGTCCCTTTGCGCGGATCCGCCGTAAAGTTTCTTCAGATAGCGGTGCTTGGCCAGCAGGGCGTTCAAAGCTTCGAGCCACTGGCGCAGGAGCGCAGGCATGGCCAGGAGCCGGAGCGTGTGGCCGGCGGGGGCAGTATCCACCACGATGCATCGCTGCGGCCGGGCTTCGACCCAGTGAGCGATTTCCAACGCGGCCATCAACTCGTCGAGACCGGGCAGAGAGAGCGCGACGAAGCTGTTGATGTCGTCCTGATCGAGAAACGTCCCCCGGGCGGCGATTTCCTGGAGTTTCGGGCTGTGTTGGCGCTTGAAGGCGGCCAGGCATTCCTGGGCATCCAGTTCGATGATTTGCAGATTCGGCGGCGGAATTAATCCGGCCAGGCTATCCATTACCGAGTGGGCCGGATCCGTCGAGACCAGGAGAAAATCCCTCCCGGGAGAGTCTTTGGCCAGTTTCAGCCCCGTGGCCGTGGCGCAGGAAGTCTTGCCCACCCCGCCTTTGCCGCCGAAGAGCAAGAGTCTGAGTCCCGGGTCCTCCAGAAAGGATGGGATGGGCGCGCTCATGTTGCTCTTCTTCCCAATCAAGGCCCTTTGCTGGTCACCCGGCGCTGGTCACCCGGCGCTGGTGCCGCGTCAGCCTTCTCCTTGGGTTTCGGTTCCGCTTCGTCCCTGTTTTCAGGCTCCTGGAGGCGGTCCAACTGGTCGAGCAGCACCTTTTCGCGGGCATCGAATTCCGCCTCGGTAACGCGGCCCGTCTCCAGCATCATGTAAAGCTCGCTCAACTCGGCGGTGATCCGCGCCGGTTCCGCCGCCCGCTCTCGTTCGATGGCGTTATGGACCTGGCGGGCGGCCCATACGGTGCCGTAAATCGGAGAGAGCAGGAGTTTGTCGATGATCAGCACTTAGTCCTCGCCGCGCTTGGAGTTGCTCAATTGAAGGTTCATTTCCACGAAATTGTGCGGCGCCCAGGGGCCGTTGACATCGAAGGCGTAGTTGTTGTCGAACAGCCTGGCCGCAGCCAAGACGGCCTCGTCGAGATCCTTTTGGCGGCTCCGTTCGACCAGCAAGCTCAGATTCACCACCTCCTGGACCTGGCGAGGCGGCGAGCGCTTGACGGCGTGGCAGCAAGGGGCCAGCACTTCTTCGATGGCGCTGAAGTGGGCTTCCCGGTCTTCGGTGAGCAGTTGCTCGAAGAACCGCCCCAACTCGAGCTTCTCTTCCTGCCGCGGCTCGCGGTGGTGGCCCAGCAAGCGGTCCCGCGCCGCTCGCAGGTCCGGGTGGTGGTCAACAAAATACTCGAAGATGTTCGGCACGTCCCACACGACCCGCAGTCCCATCTCGACCTTCCCGGCTACCTGCTCCAGTTGTTCCCCAAAAACCTCCTGATTCAAAGCCAGCATTTTCTTAACCGCTTTGAGATCGTCCGCAATGATGCCAAAGGCCATGGGCAAGACCGTGCGGTCAAGCATGAGCCGCCGCAGGACATCCTTATGGGCCGCCAAGTGGGAACGTTCCGGGCGGATTTTTTCGCAGGAACAATCGCTCACCACGGCCGCCACCCGGCCATTGGCCACACTGTAAACGGTGTGACCGTCGATGCCCACGACATCGTAGGTACGCTCGTGGGCATCGCCATCGATAGCGTAAAGATACTTTCCCTCTTTGGGCGAGGTGGGTTCGGGCATGGGTTTCTTGAGTTCTCTCTTCCGGCTGAGCCTAGACGAGACCTTGTCCCTTGCAGGGGAGGCAGTAGAAGATCCCTTCTTCGCCAGTCTGCCTGCAGTTGGCGCAGGGGGCAGCCTCCTCGCGGATTTGCCCCACCCCCGTGCCGCCGCAGGCCAGACAAGTCAGATCGCCGTTTTCCCGGCCGGAGCCGCCACAGCGCCGGCAGGTGATCACGGGCGGGCTGACGTTGATCCTGCCGGTGCCGCCGCAGACGGGACAGCGGCTGGCCTCGCCATACTTGGGGTCGGCGCCGCGACCGTGGCAGTAACCGCAGGCCACTAGCTCCACAAAACGCGGACTGCGCCGCTTGGTCGCTGAATCTTTAATTGGAGAAGGCACATATGGCATAACGGTTAGGCATCGCCTACGGTGGCAGCATCGGCGGCGCGGCGGCCCCGGCCAACGGCGGTAGCGCGCTGAGAAACCGCGTGACCAACTTGGCCGCCCCCGGTGGAGACGAAATCGAAACCTCTGTCCCGCCTGCCATCGGGCTGGCAGTGACGACCACATTGCACAAGCGATACCTCTTCCGAATCACCCTCACATACATGAGGATGCCTGGGAGAATAAAGAGCAGAAAACCAAGAGCGGTCAGCAGCAGCAGACCCCAGGGAACCGGTGGTCTGCCCTCGAGCGTGGCCGCGCGTCCAGACTGGCTTGTGGCCTTGAACTTCTCCTTGGAGAAGAACTGAACGGCTCTCGCGATGACTTCCTCGCTCGAGAGCGAGGTCTTACCGTTCGCAACGTTGACCGTCATTGGTTCCCCCGATTTGGGTTGGTTGTTCTTGTGATTTTCGTCCGTGAGGGACGCCCGCCGTGAGGCCTAACAGAGCGGCCATTAACCCCAGGCCCACAACCTCGGCTCAACTGTGTGCTGAACCAGGTGCGGTGCCGCTTGCGGCAGGCCAAACGCTCGTACTCGAATCGAATCCGACCCCGATCCAGGGGTGCCATTGACACCCCAGTAGAGATACCGCCGGAGCGAAAACTTTTGCTCTGCCGCATGGTCCGAATGTGGGCCGCGCCCTTCAAGGTCAACATTGTCTTAGGCATGGCTCATTGCTCCTCGTCTGGCGGGCGCGCCACGCGCGACGCCAGCTTGACCGACTTGAGTTTGCCTTCCTCGATCTTGATCTCCAGGATGGCGCCGCAAGCGAAGCACTTGACCTGGCCCGCATAATCGTCATACATGTCGTCCAAGTCCACTTTGTGCCCGCAGGAAAGACAGTTTATTTTCATAGCTTGTGGGTCTATTGTTGGCGAGCGTGGTCGAGTGCTTGCCGCTGCTTTGCTTAGTACTGGAACTTGAAACCGTCGGCCGGCCGGGATCCGGGTGCTTCCACGCCGGAGGCCCGCCGCGCACCGCCCGGGCGAGTGGGCAGCTTGCTCAGGCGATCGAGGAGCGCCGCTTTTTCCGTGTCAATAGACCGAAGGCGCGCGCTGACGTTTTTCAGGCGGGTGATCAGGCTCTGGCGTTCGGTTTCGCGCCGGAATTTTTCCATCTCCAAGGCCGTGATCACCATGTAGGCCTTATGGGGCACGACGGTTTGATCCGGCGTGCCGGACCGGGTACGGATGTCTTTTAGGCCGCGGAGGGTTCTGGGTGGAGGGGGCATAGGTCCGATTGTTCCTCTGCTGCGCTGGGGGTTTGCTGGCGAGGGGAGTGGTTGCGCGGAGAAGCGGGTTGGGTGCGCAAACCCTTAAGCAGCGCTTCCTCGACTTTCTGGGGCATGAGGGACTGGCCGCCGCGGGTGACCTTCGCGCTTTCGGAACTCAACAGATCGCGGCAGACCCATTGGAAGACGGGCTCATCCGACCGGGCGTGAACCCCGCGCAAGGCCAGGACGCGGGCGATGGCGAGGCAGGCGCGGATCGTCGGCCGGCTGTTGCTCACCCCGACCTGCCGCAGTTCGCGCACCAGATCGACAATGATTTCCGCGTCCGCGCGCTCAATGCGGGAGCGGGCGACCGTGATTTGAATCTCCGTCTCCCGGTCGTAGTGCGCCAAGGGAATGGTGATCAGGCGATCCATCAGGGCATCCTGGGTCTTGTGGACGCCAGCGTACTCCTCCGGGTTGGAGGTAAAAATGGCGCGGAATTCCGGATGCACGTGCAGGTAGCCGCCGGTGGAGCGGCGCAGCTTGGGCAGGTTGAGGATTCTTTCGGAGAAAATGCTGAGAAAGGGGTTGTTCGCCTCGGGCCGGGACCGGTTGAACTCATCGTAGATCAGCGTGTCTCCGTTCTGGCAGGCCGTCGTCAGCCGGTTCTCCAGCCAGAGGGACTTCATCTCCTCCTCGGTCTTGACGACCGAATGGATGTAGTTGTCCACGAGCTTGTGCTTCCGGTAACCGCTGTCCTGTCCGACCAGGTCGGCGCTGCCGAAATCATCATCCCCATGAATCAAACTCACGGCCCGGCCGAGTTGTGCGGCCACGTGAAAGGCCAGCGTGGTCTTTCCTGTGCCCGCGGCGCCGGCAAAATGGACCGGATAGCCGGCTTGCAGATACGTCAAAGCCCGCTGGGCGATGTCCGCCACAAAGGGCGTGATCACGAATCCATCGCTGGGTTCCGGAAGGACCGTCTCCTCCGGCCGCAGCCGCTTCACGCTCTCCGCCCACCTGGCCCTCGAATCGTTGTTATTCATATCGAACTCATGATTGCTCAGTTCGGGCCGGCCGTGCGCTGTTCCCTTGCCTTTGTTCATCAAGGTGGCGTTATCCTCAATGACCGGAATGCCTGTCGCGCAGCTCTCCTGCTGAATCCGACAGCGCAAACCGGTCATGGGAACCCTGCGTTTGCACTCGCTCGCCTTTGCGAAGCGCAACCGCTCCTCGCGATGGCGTCACAAGGCTCGCTGCCAGATGAAAAAAAAAGCCCCTGCGCCAAGATGCAATCCGCGCCTCGACAAAGAGGCTTCGCCGTGATCGCAGGCCAGCGTTCCCCACGCCGGGGTCCGCGTTCGCGAAGGCGGCTAGCGCTTTTTCTTCTTCGCTTTCGGAGCGAAATCCGTTGGTTGTTCCGCCGCCGCCATTTGCGATGGCGTTGGCTCGGAGATATTGCCGCACCAAGCGCGGTGGGCACCCGCCACGTCCCGCAAGGTCTCCTCCCGAAAGGCCGCGACGCTTTGCCTCACGTCGGCGACGGCGTCCTTCACGTTCGCGACGAAGTCGTGAAGCTCAGCCGTGGTCTTGTCCGCCATCTCCTGATGCGCGGTCCGCAAGTCAACTCGCAGGCGGGACACGGTGTCCTTGAGATCATCCCGGCCCTGCGCCAGGTGGCTCCGCAGCGCCGCCCGGCTGTCCCGCAGGCCCACGATTTCACCGCACAACCGAGTTATGTCGTTGGTCAGATTGTCAACCATAGCTCAACTTTTTCTCTTTGAGGTTTGGAAGTCGGTTCGCTTTGCCTGGCGGGAAACTTAGAGGGTTTCCCGCCAGGCAAGCATTCTTCACCCGCCTGTTATCAGGCCGGGGCGGCCGCCGTCGCCGTCAGGCCGATGGCCTCGGCGTACTTCAGATACGTCTCCACCGACGCGATGACCACACGGGCTTCGATGGAAACCAACTCGATCCCGACCAGGGAGACCTTCGCCCAGACATCGATCACGATGCCCTTGTCCAGAATGCGATCCACCACTTCTGCCAGACTTGAGGAGTCTGTGGATTTGGTTACCTTTGCCATAGTTGTTTCTTCGTTTTGCGTTTTAGCTCGCCGACACTCTTTCTGCCAGGAGCTATCTGGCGTGCCGGAGTCATTCCCAGCAAGCGCAACTACTGTGCCAGATCCAGTTCTAGGTTGAATCGGGCACAAGGTTCTTCGAGGTTTTTAATGGGTGAATCGCAAAATAAAACAAGCAGCAGGGCGGCTTCCGAGCCTCAAGCGCGCGCTCCGCGGCGGTCGAACACCGGTGATGAACAAATTCAACATTTTCATTGTGAGTAACTTGCAACGATACTATGGTTTTCGTCACCGTCAGCCAATTCCCGGAAATATCCTGGGCACACAACCGGCTCCGTTGTCTCAGCCTTTGAAGGAGATTGCCTGCGGCATGCCGCACCCTGGGCGACGATTGCGGTTTTGTGACTAGGGAAGCGATTCCCTATTTAGGGAATCCTGTCCTTGACTCCGTCCCGGCGAGGCAGAAGCCAGCGGCGCGCACTTCAGCAGGAACGCGGACGCCTTCGTTCGGACGCTGCTGAAAAGGCGGCGAACGCGGGCAAATCCCGGCTGAAAACACCGGTTCGGATGAGTCCCCATTGGGTCAGGAAAAAGGGCGCTGCGCTTGCGTCGAGTAAGGAGGTGTTCCTCTTGCGGAACGAAGTGGAAGCCCGCGAACCCTGCGCATTGCCGCCGCTGGGGAGGAACTTCCGCCAAGACCAATCGGCACTGGCAGGGGCCGCTCCCAATCCGCTGCCCCCGCCTCTGCCGGTTCCCGTTCATCCCCGTGATTCGCGGGCGACTCCCGCCCTGGGGCTCCTCTCTCACGCGCTAACCCAGTGCTCAGGCCGGCCCCGCTGGGAGAGCGGGACAGAAGCTGTAAGGGGGCCAGGGGCCTGACAACGCGAACGTCAGGCCAGGCAAAGTCTGGCTGGCAGTGCCCCGCTCGACCCTGGTCTGGAATTCGCCGACCGCCCTCCGTGGGACCAGGAAAGCCCAGTTCAAGACCCTTTCCTGATCCCCCCCCGTGGGCGGGCGTGAAAGCACTTCGCGCTCGCACGCCTCCGAGGCCAAAGGCGTCAGTTCCTCCAAGAGGGCGCGGCAAGCTCCTGCCAGCCAGCCCTCCAATTCCTGCCGGACCTTGAGACGCGCCCGTTGTTCCTGCAAGTAGGCCAGGCCCGGGGACGAAGCCGGCGGTTCCTTTGCCTCCGCCGATTTTCGATGGAGAAGTCCCTCTTCCGCCCGCGTCCGGTCCAGCAGCCCTTTGACCGCCCACTCCTCCTGGTCGGTGACTTGCTCCAGGAACTGGGTGATTGTCTCGCGATGTCGTTCCATGAACTGCCCCAGAACCTCGAGCGACGAAAACAAGGTGCCGAAGCGGGCCGGCAGGACGGGCGCAAAGGCCAGCGTCTGGGCCAGCACCGCCTCGTGCCGGCAGGCGCGGGGGCCAACCCAGGCCAGGTCTTGAAGCTTGGAGTCGGCCGCCGGTCCGCAGAATTCGTCCCGGGACACCCGGCTCAAGACCGCCGCCGTGTCTCCCGCGCACCAGAAAAAGGGAGGATGCCCCTCATCGATCCCAACGGCCTCCGGAACCAGGGTGCCCGATCCCGTTGCGGAAACGCTCGCGGGCGGAAGCGGCTGAACGGATGGCCCTTTCGGCACGAAGTCCGATCGGGTAAAGCCGTAGAGATAGAACGCGCTGTCTGGGTTTTCAGTCACGGCCCACGGGAGACCTCCACTAAAGCCGCCTCCAAATCGTCCTGTTCGAGGAGCAGCTTCACTTGCACTTCCGGCGAGGGTTTGCGCTGGCTCGAATCGGCCAAATTCTCTGCAGCCGATTTCGACACCGGTCCGGCGGGCATCGTTCGTGACGCCGCCACGGCTCTGCGCACGGCTTTGAGTGCGGCCAGGTTGCAGAGCGACGCGATTCTGGCCCCGCTGAATCCTTCCGTCCCGGCGACAAGATGGTCGATCTTCAGCTTGGGCGCGAGGGGCTTGCTTCGGAGATGGACTTCAAAAATCTCCCGGCGCCCCGGCGCATCGGGGAGGGGGATCTCCACAATCTCATCAAAACGGCCCGGACGCAGCACGGCTGGGTCCAAACGATCGGGCCGGTTCGTGGCCGCCAGAACCAACACGCCTTTCAGCTCCTCAATGCCGTCGAGTTCCGCCAGGAATTGACTGAGCACGCGGTCCGTCACCGGCGAGTCCGAAAGGCCCGAACCTCGCACGGGGATGAGGGCATCGATTTCATCGAAGAACATGATGCAGGGCGCCGCCTGTTTGGCCTTGCGAAACACTTCGCGCACCTGCCGCTCGGATTCCCCCACGTATTTGGAAAGCAGGGCCGGGCCTTTGACGGAGATGAAGTTCACCTGGCTCTCGCTGGCCATGGCCTTGGCCACGAGCGTCTTGCCGCAGCCGGGCGGACCGGTCAGCAAAATGCCTTTGGGCGGCTGCACCCCGGCCTGGACAAACAACTCCGGGTAATGCAGGGGCCATTCCACCGCTTCGGTGAGCCGCTGCTTGAGACTGGCCAACCCGCCGACATCGGCCCACCGCACGTTGGGCACTTCCACAAACACCTCGCGAATGGCCGAAGGCTCCACTTCCTGCATCGCCGCCAGAAAATGGTCCCTGCGCACTTCCAGCTTCGCCAGTCGTTCGTAGGGGATTTGGGCCAGGGAAAAATCAATATCGGCCAGGATGTCGCGCAGGCAGATCATGGCCGCTTCCCGGCAGAGCGCCTCCAGGTCCGCGCCCACGAACCCGTGAGTAATCTCCGCCAGGTGGTTCATCTCGACGTCCTTGCTCAAGGGCATGCCGCGGCTGTGAATCTCCAGAATGGCCAGCCGTCCGTTCCGATCCGGAATGGGGATGGTGATTTCCCGGTCAAATCGGCCGGGCCGCCGCAGCGCGGGATCCAAGGCGTTCGGGATGTTCGTCGCCCCGATGACAATGACGTTCTGGCGTTTGGTCAGGCCGTCCATGAGCGCCAGCAGTTGAGCCACGACCCGTTTCTCCACTTCGCCCACTACCTGTTCGCGCTGCGGGGCAATGGCGTCGATCTCGTCCAGGAAAATAATGCTCGGCCCCTGGCGCGTGGCTTCGTCAAAGATTTTGCGCAGGTGCGCTTCGCTCTCCCCGTAGAACTTGTGAATGATCTCCGGCCCGCTGACGGAGAAGAAATTGGCTTCGGTCTCGTGGGCAATGGCCCGCGCGATGAGCGTTTTGCCGCAGCCTGGAGGACCGTGCAACAGCACGCCTTTGGGCGCGTCAATGCCCAGCCGCTCGAACACTTCGGGGTGGCGCAGCGGCAGTTCGATCATCTCCCGAATCCGCTGAAGCTGCGGCTTGAGCCCGCCGATATCCTCGTATGGCACTGCCACCTGGGCGCGCTCCTTCACGTCGACCTTGCCGACCACCAGTTCGGTGGTCGGGTTAATCAGCACCGGGCCTGTGGGCGCGGTGCTCTCCACCTTGAAGTCGGCCGAGCGGCTGCCGAACAACACCGCCCGGATGCGGTCGCCTTCCTGCACTGGCAAGCCGTCCACCAAGCTGCCGATGTAAGGCAGATCCCGCGCATCCGGCGTGATCGTCAGCGGCGCCAGGGAAATGCGCTGCGCCGGGCGGACGGCGATGCTTTGCACTTGGACAAATTCGTCGAGCGAGGCGCCGGCGTTTTCCCGCGTCAGGCCGTCCAATTGAATGCGCGATTGGCCGCGCAGATCCTTGAAGGCCGGCATCACTTTACAGACCGTCGTGCGTTTGCCGGCCACGGCCACGGTGTCCCCGATGGCGACTTGGAGCCGCTCCATGTCTTCGGGGCCAATCCGCGCCAAGGCGCGGCCCACGTCTTTCCCCAGCGCTTCCGTCACCTTCAGTTTGAAGGTCTCAGGTTCGTTTTTTTCCATAAAACAACCCTTCGGGCCGGAACTACGTAGCGCGGTGGAGCCGCACCCAAAGGAGCGCCGATTTGCAATCGGCTTCTCGCAACGCACGGCAGCAAAGCCGGTTGCAAACCGGCGCTCCACTCCGCAGGAAATCTTCGCGGCCCGAGCAGATTCTACAGGATCGTTACTTGAAGCACTTGATTTCCACAACCCCATTGTTGCACGAGAGGCGCATTTTACCTTTGGGATAACTGCCGGGCAACAGGACTTCTTTGCGGTATTTCTTTTCGCCTTTGGCCGCCGAGATGGTCAACACGTCATCCTTGACCTCGAGCTGGACGTCCGCCGCGCTGATCCCCGGCATTTCCGCGACGATCAGGAGATGGTCCTTCTCCTCGAACAGGTCCACGACGGGCTCCCGGATTTCCTGGACGACGGTACGGCCGGTTTTCTCATCCTTGCGGATGTTGCCGAAGGATTCGACATGGGGCGTCTTGTCCCCCAAACCGACCTTGACGGTAAAACCATAGATGCCCTTGACCTCCTTGCCTGCGCCGTGAATTTCTCCCGTGCGGCGCAGATCTTCGCCCGTTTCCGCCAGGTCGTTCAGCTTTTCCACCAGGTCGGCAAGCCCGGAGAAAATCCCGCCCAGGCCGAGAACCGATTTGCGGCGGGGGGTGTCTTTATCTTGGCTGCGCTTGGTTTTCATAATTTTGGTTCTGGTTCAGAATGATCCTGTATTTTTTTACTTTCGACTGGATGGTCTTGTAGTCGATATGCAGCAGGCGAGCGGCTCTAGCCTTGTTGCCGCCGGCCTGGAGCAAGGCCTGCATCAGCGCCTGGTGTTCAACGAGCGCGGTGGAGCGCGCCACGATTTCCCGCAGGGAAAGCCCCCCCCCGGGGGGGGGGGGGGGCGAGTGGGCCGCTGTTGGCGGGGGCAATATCCAGATGCTTGTCCAGCACCACCCGATCGGCCAACAGAACCGCGCGCCGGATCGTCGAACGCAGTTGCCGCACGTTGCCCGACCAGGGATAACTGAGCAAGGCCTTGACGGCGGATTCCGAGAATCCCGTGACGGTTTTGTTCAGTTCGGCGTTGGTCAAATCCATAAAGCGCTTGGTCAAGTAAATAATGTCTTCCTTCCGTTCGCGCAAGGGAGGAATTTTCAGGAGGAACTCGTTGAGCCGAAAGAATAGGTCCACGCGGAACGTCCCTGCGCCCGCCGCCGTCTCCAAATCCCGGTTGGCGGCCACCACCACGCGAACGTCGATGTGTATTGGCGTCATTCCCCCGAGCCGGCAAATGGTCTTTTCCTGGAGGGCGCGCAGCAACTTGGCTTGAGAACCCAACGGCAGGTTGAGGATCTCATCCAGGAACAGAGTCCCCCCTTGCGCCAGTTCAAACTTCCCGTGCTTGGGGCCGACGGCCCCAGTGAAAGCGCCTTTTTCGTAGCCGAACAGCTCGCCTTCCATGAGCGTTTCCGGAATGGCGCCGCAGTCCACCGGAACAAAGGGCCCTTCGCCGCGCGGACTGACGCGGTGAAGGGCCCTGGCGACCAACTCTTTGCCGGAGCCGGTTTCGCCGACAACGATCACGTTGAAGTTGGATTTGGCGACGAGATTGACTTCGGCAATCAAGCGCCCAACGCTATCGCTGGGTCCCATAGTCTCCCTCAGCTCTTGGCTGGCGTCGATCTGACCGCCGGCGCTGCTCATGGCTTTGGCTCCTCTGAATGCCGGGGCGGAAAAATCGGGTGCGTGACGCGGATGTCTTTCGCCAGCCCATTCCCCAAAGAATGAAGCATGCCCAGAAACAGCAGGCCGATTTCGTCGGCGCCCAGGGTGTGGTTGATGCGTTCGGCAATGGCTTTGTCCCGCTGTTTGAGCAAGGCCCGGCTCTTGGCCTGGTAGCGGGCCTCCAGGTGGGACGCCTTCTGCGGGTCGGCCGCATCCAAGACTCGCTTCACCAGTTGATACTCCTGCACCAGCAACGCGGCCGATTCGGTCCCCATGAGAGTGGCGCCGCGCTCCTTCAAGCGCAGCAGGAGCCGGTGATTGCGGCTGCCTGCCTTGGCCAACTCCGTGACGATCTCCCCTTCCCGCCCGCAAATGGGCAAGCCATCCTGGTAGAGCCGCACTTTCCCGTAAGGCAACGACCAACTGTCAATCGCCTCTTCAAGGTGCGTCCAAATCTCGTCGATCAAACTCACGTTGCGCTCCCACCCCTCCTGGCCCAGCTTCTGAATGGTCATCGCTTTGATCGCCTGGCTGAGCGCCCCCATGTCGGCCTGCGTATGGATGATGGGAACGTGGATCAGACTCCGGCCGAGGGGCTCGGCAGGCGACTGTCCCTGTGAAGTCGGCAACGGCAACACTGAGGGTGAAATCATCGTCTAAAACACGGTTGGCGGCCGAGCGATCTGGCGGAGATGCGACGGCCGCCACACGATGACCTCTTGTGCTACCCAGCCAGTCTGCAAATCGTCTCCTTCCGCAGTGCTTATGCCCCTCCTCAGCTCTCGGCTGCTTGAGGTGACTGTGACTGAAGCTCGCAAAGGCGTTGTCGATTTCGTTTCCATATTAGTTTTCCCGCCGAACGCTCGCGATGGAATTGGGCGCTATCACGCAGCAGTATTAACCGCCACTCCGCCGCCGCGCAAGTATGTGTCTTCGCTTACCCCACCGGCAATGGTGCGCACCTACCCCCCGGCTCATTCCGGCCGCACCACCGCCACGACGGCATCCTCGGCGCGGAGGTGCTTGGCAGCCACGTCCCGCGTGTCCGCCACCGTCACGGCCTCGAAGTGCGCATCTTCCGCGTCCAGGTTCGCGTAGCCCAGGCCGTACAGTTCGTCCAGGGCCTGCGTCATGGCCAGGCTGCCCAGGTCCTGGCGCGCGATTTTCTTTTGGCCAACCAGCTTGGCCTTGGCGCGTCTCAATTCCTCGGCGGTGAGTCCTTCCGCGCGCAACAGCGCCGTTTCGGCCAGCAGTTCCTGTTCGACTTGTTCCGCCTTCTCCGGAGCCGTGCCCACGTAGAACGCGAAATAGCCGGGCACCAAGCCCAGGA
>JAKANS010000134.1 GCA_021823625.1 bacterium
CACCCTCTCCCGCTCCCGCGGGCGAGGGACATTCCCATTCCTCGAACCACACCCGCAGCCCGTCCGCCCGCAACCGCTCCGCCAGCGGGCGCACCACCGCTTTGTCCTTCGCGCGGTGGCTGAGGAAGATTCGTGAGTGAAGGCTTCGTCGCTCATAATCCGCGGCGAGAGGACTTTGCCTGCCGGTTGGACATCATCGGCCAACCTTTGTAGCTTCCAAGCCGACGACTGGGAAGGCAGAAAGCGGCGCTGAAACGGGCGCAGTCCAAACGTTGGCGCACCCAGACTCGCCTGACCAAAGGTGGCGACCGGCACTGCCTGGATGCGCAACCGGCGGTCGTTGACACCAATGGCAGGTGACGGGGTCCGCTTGACCTGCCGGGCCGGGCGGCGATACTGTCGGTCGCGTCAGCCCGTTTCGAAGCTCGCGGCACCATCGCTGGCTCCGAACCGGGCAGCGCAAAACGATACCGCCCGATGGGCGAACACCACTCAGAGGTCTGCATGAGCCAAACTCCGGGAACTTTCACGCGCCGCAACTTCCTCCGCACCGCCGGTGCCTCCGCCATTGTCTTCACGGTCGTGCCGCGGCACGTCATCGCGGCCAGCGGCATCACGTCGCCCAACGAAAAAATCAACATCGCCGGCATCGGCGTCGGCGGCATGGGCGCCGGCGACATCGGCGCCGTGGCGCCGGGCAATAACATCGTCGCCCTCTGCGACGTGGATTCGCGGCACGCCGCAGACACGTTCAAGAAGTTCCCCGATGCGAAGCAGTTCCGCGATTTCCGGAAGCTGTTCGACGCGATGGAGAAGAGCATCGACGCGGTCGTGGTGGCCACGCCGGACCACTTCCACGCCGTGGCGGCAATGGCGGCCATCAAGCGCGGCAAGCACGTCTATTGCGAAAAGCCGCTGGCGCATTCCGTGCACGAGGTGCGCGCGCTGATGAAAGCCGCGCAGGAGCACAAGATCGTGTCGCAGCTCGGCAACCAGGGCCATTCGTACGATTCGATCCGCGACTTCTGCGAGTGGGTTTGGGCGGGCGCGATCGGCCAGGTGCACACGATCCACGCGGGTTGTGCCGCCGTGAACTCGGGCATCGACCAACTGCCGGAGCTCAAGAAGCAATACCCGGTCCCGCCCACGCTGGATTGGGACCAATGGCTCGGCCCGGCGCAAAACCGTCCGTACTGCCCGGCCTATCTTCCCGGCTCCTGGCGCGGCTGGGTGCCGTTCGGCAACGGCACCGTGGGCGACTGGACCTGCCACGTGGTGGACCCGGTCTTCTGGGCGCTCGACCTCGGCGCGCCCACGAGCATCCAGGCGCAGGTGAAGAACTACGATTTCAAAACCCAGGGCGACGCGTATCCGAAGGGCGAGATCATCACTTACGAGTTTCCAGCCAAGGGCAAACGCGGGCCGATCACGATGCACTGGTACAGCGGCACCGAGCGAATCCCACGGCCGGCCGACCTCGATCCGGACGACAAGCCGGTGGCCACCGGCGCGGTGGTGCTCGGCGACAAAGGCACCATCATGTACGGCTCGCACGGCGCCGGTGGCGTGCGCTTGATTCCGCAAGCCAAAATGGACGCGTTCCAGCGCCCCCCGAAGACCATTCCGCGGGCTAAGGAGCATCACCAGAACTGGCTCGAAGCCATCCGCACCGGCACCAAGGCTGGCTCCGATTTCTCGTACGGCGGGCCTTTGACCGAACTGGCGATGCTGGGCGTGATCGCGATCAAGCTGGCGGGCACCAAGCTCGAATGGGACGCGGTGAACGCGCGCTTCACCAACTCGGCGGAGGCGAACCAATTCGTGAATCCGCCCTACCGCGCGGGCTGGGAATTGTGAGCCGAGCCGCGGCGGAACCAGGCATTATTTCTCCAGCCACCGCTTGAGACGGGGGTTGTCCCGCACCTCGATGGTGGCAGCCGGTTTGCGCACAATGCAGACGGCGGCCCTTTCCTGGTCCGCCAGCGCCAAACCGCGGTCCGGTCCGAGCACGCTGATGGCGGTGCTCAAGCTGTCGGCGGTCATGCCATCGCGCGCGATGACCGTCACCAGGCTGTGGTCAGTGAGGCCGATACCGGTGTGCGGATCCACGATGTGCGAGTAGCGCACGCCGTCGATCTCGACGTGCTGGAACAAGTCGCCAGACGTCGCCAGGCCGGTGCGGCGCAACAAAACAAAGCGCGCGGGCGGCGCGTCGGGCACGTCCAGCGGCGCGATCTCAATACGCCAGCCGGGCTTGGCGGGCGGCGGGTCGCTCACCGCCATGTCGCCACCGCCGGACACCAAGGCTCGTGCGATTCCGTGCTCTTCCAAAACCTTCAACGCTTCATCCATCGCGTAGCCTTTGGCGATGCCGCCCAGGTCGAGCCGCATTCCGGGCACGAGCAAACGCGCGGTGTGGGCGTGCGGATCGAGTTGCAGCTTCTGCCAGCCGGTGGAGGCCAGCGCGCGCGAAAGCCGCGGCGGTTCGGGCAGGGCCTGGTCGCGGCGCGCCTTGCGCCACAAGCTCACAATGGGACCGACCGTGACATCGAATGCCCCACCGGAACGCTGGGCCACGTCCTGCGCCCTGGCCAACACCCGCCAGAGATCGTCGCTGACATGCACCACCTGGCCGCTGCTGGCAGTCCGCGACAGCGTGCTCAGTTCGCTGTCGTACTCGTAATCGCTCAAGACCGCGTTCAGCGCCGCGATGCGGTCGAAGGCCGCCTTGGCCGCGGCATCCGCCTCCTCGCGATTCGCGGCATAGAGCACGATCCGGAACGGCACGCCCATCTCCGGCTGGGTGTACTCGTATCGCTCCAGCGCCACCGGCGAAGATGTCCGGCAGCCGGTAAAAGCAAGGAGCGATAGGCAAAACGCGAGGGTCCGGAGGGTGGCTCGCAAACCGGCGGCCTGGCTCCGATCCGACCGGAAACCGATCGCGGCCGGCCAGGATATTAGCCGGGAGAAATGGCAGGGCTCGACGGAGTCTCGCCCCGCCGTTTCGGGAATCGTCTGACTTGTGTCCATGCGCGGCTAGCGTCGCGGAATTTCTAAGCGGTGACAAACGGCAACGGCACGAGGGTCGCCTGGCTCTCGCCGGCGGCTGTCCGCAACGTCAGGACATTGCCCGCGTCGTTGAAGCCGCGGCGCACGTAGCCGAGCGCGATGTTCGCCTTCAGCGCAGGTGAGCGAATCGCACTGGTGACGAACCCAACTTCCTTTCCGGCCTGGCTCAGCGGGTCGCCTTTCTCGGGCAATACTGAAAGGTCATCCGCGAGGCGCAGGCCACACAGCGTTTTCGCCACCTGGCCGTAGGTGCGAATGCGGGCGATCACTTCCTGGCCAATGTAGCAGCCTTTGCGGTAACCGATCGCGCGCGCTTCGAGGCCGGCTTCGGGCGGGAGATCGATTCGTCCATGTCGGCGCCAAAGCGCGGCACGCCTGCCTCGACCCGCGCCCACTCCAGCGCCTGCCAGCCCGCCGCGCGACCGCCCAGCGCTTTCGCGGCGGCGGTGAGTCTTTCGGCCGCGACCGCCAGCGTGGCGGTGGGGACGAACAGGTCGAAGCCCGGTAACCCCACGCGCGGCTGATTCATCAAATAAAGTTCGCCCAGCGCTGAGTCGGTCGCCGTCGTGAAGGCCAGCGGCTTTTCCGGCAGAGCGATGTCAGGCGCAAAGCGGTGCACCGCTTCGGCCGCCTTCGGGCCTTGAACGCTCAGCAAACCGCAGTTCGGCGACGCGTCGGCCACCCGGACATCGTCGGCGATGATGTAACGGTCGAGCCGCTGCGCGACGGCGGCGGCGTAGCCCGGCTCGAAGTCGAGCAGGCACTCTTCGGCCAGCCGGTAAACGTACAGGTCACTGTCGAGCTTGCCCTTGGCCGTGACCAGCGCCGCGTAGCAGCCCTCGCCGGTGCGCAGCGCCTTCACGTCGTTTGTGACCTGGCCGTTGAGAAATCGCTCACGGTCCGCGCCCAGGACACAAAGCCGTCCGCGGAAACTCAGATCGAACACGGTTGCGCTCCGGCGGAGGGCGTCATGCTCGGCGATTGGGTCGCCATACGACGCGACGACCTCGCAGCCGTTCACGGTCGCAAACGTCGCGCCCAGTTGCCGGTGCCATTCGTGAAGGGTCAGACTCGCCACGTGGCCAAGGTAGCGACGGACCGCACGCCCGGCCAGCGGCGGAAACTAATTTCGCCAGCGCACCGTGGGTGCCGCTTGGACGCTGGCGCTCCGACGCGGGTTGGACACCCGCGCTCCATCGGTTGGGCGCTCGCGCGCCGGGACCTGTCTTTCCAGTTGAACGCCGGCGGTTGCCCGCGAACAATCACCGTGTTCGCCATGACGCTCCTGGCTGCCGATTCGCTCCGTTCGCCGCTGGTCCGCTTGCGCGGCATCGGCAAGCGTTTCGGGCCGGTGCAAGTGCTGCGGGGCGTGGACCTCGACATCTTCGGCGGCGAGGTGCTCGTGCTCGCCGGCGAAAACGGCGCCGGCAAAAGCACGCTCATCAAAATCCTCGGCGGGGTGCACACCGATTTCGACGGCACCATCGAGATCGACGGGCAAGTCGTTCGGCCGCGCTCGCCGCTTGAAGCCGCCGCACTGGGCGTCGCCATCATTTTCCAGGAACTCTCGCTGGTGCCCACCTTGACCGTGGCGGACAACATCTTCTTGGGCCGCCCGCTGACCCGTCGTGGATTCGTGGACGATGCGGGGCAACGTGCGGCGGCGCGACGCCTGTTGGATCAACTCGGCCTCGACATCGACGTGGACCAGCGCGTCGAAGACCTGTCGATCGCGCAGCAGCAACTCACCGAAGTCGCCAAGGCCCTGGCGCGGGACGCCCGCGTCATTGTCATGGACGAGCCGACCAGCGCCTTGAACGCGCCAGAGGTGGAAAAGCTTTTTGGACTCATCGCCGACCTCAAGGCGCGCGGCTGCGGCATTGTCTATATCACACACAAGATGGAAGAGATCGAGCGGATCGCGGATCGCATCGCGGTCTTGCGCGACGGCGAACACGTCGGCGCCGCGCCGGCCGCCGAACTGCCGCCCGCGAAACTGGTGAACTGGATGGTGGGGCGCGAGGTCGAGCATCAGTTTCCGCGGCACGCCGGCCAGCCGGGCGCGGAGCGGTTGCGACTCGATGGGTTCTCCGTTTGGCGCAACGGCCGGGGCAATCGGCCAACCGTGGAAGGCGTGTCCTTCAGCGTACATGCCGGTGAAATCTTAGGGGTGGGCGGATTGCAAGGATCGGGCGCGAGCGATTTGTTCGGCGGGCTGTTTGGCGCGTACGGCGCGCAAGTCGGGGGCCAGGCTTGGTTGGACAGCCGGCCGCTGGCGATCGCGTCGCCCCGTCGCGCCATCGACCAGGGCCTCGCGTGGCTCACCAACGACCGCAAGGCCACCGGGCTGGTGCTGCCGCTTTCGATCATCGCCAACGCCACGCTCGCCGATCTGCCGCGCCTCTCGACCGCGGGCTGGCGTCGGCCGCCGCTCGAAATCGCCGCCGCGCGCGAGCAAGGCGCGACGCTGGCTCTGCGGGCGGCATCGCTCGACATGGAGGTGGGTTTGCTTTCGGGCGGCAACCAGCAAAAGGTCGCGCTCGCCAAATGGCTCCAGACGCGGCCACGCCTGCTCTTGCTCGACGAGCCGACTCGCGGGATCGACATCGGCGCCAAGCGCGAAATCTATCAACTCATGAACGATCTGACCGCGCGCGGTCTGGCGATTCTGCTGATCACCTCCGAACTGCCTGAACTGCTGGCATTGAGCGACCGCCTCGTGGTGCTGCATCGCGGGCGGCTGACGGCAGAATTCAGCCGCGCCGAAGCCACGCCGGAAAAAGTCCTCGCCGCAGCGATGGGGCGCGCATGAAAGCGAATTCCGAAATCCGAGACCCGAAATCCGAGACCCGAACCGCCGCGGAGTGGCCGAGTTTGCGACCTTCGGACTTCGCCCTCTCAGCTCTTGAATCGCCATGACCCCTGAGCAAACCGGCTCTGCGTTCTCTCCCGCCCGTCTTTGGTCCAACCCCGCCAGCCGGGCGCTGATCGCGCTCGTGCTCGTGTTTGTGCTGGGCTGCGTGTTCAACGCCGACGGCGCGTTCTTCAAACTGGGCACGCACCGCGACACGCTGCGGCAGGCGTCGGTGTTCGGCATCCTCGCGTGCGGCATGACCCTGGTGATCATCAGCGGCGGCATCGACCTGGCGGTGGGCAGCGTGCTGGCGCTGGTGGCGGTGGCGTTTTCGTTGATGAGCATCCACTGGAACTGGTCGCCGTGGGTGGTGCTCCCGCTGTGCCTGTTGTTGGGCGCCGCGGCGGGTGGCATGGCGGGCGGCGTGACGGCGTGGTTTGGCATCCAGCCGTTCATCGCCACGCTGGCCATGATGGTGTTCGCGCGCGGGCTGGCGAAAACGCTCTCCGGCGGCATGAAAGTCTCCACCGCCGTCAAGCAGGCCGACGGCAATTATCATTACGTGGATGTGCCAGCCATCTTTCGTTTCATCGACAACCGGATTCTGGGCGGGCACCTCTCGATGGTGACGGTGATCTTCGCGCTCTGTGCCGCGGTCGCCTGGGTGCTGCTGGCGCGGCATCGCTGGGGGCGCGAGCTGTATGCCATCGGCGGCAACGAAGAAGCGGCGCGGCTCTCCGGTGTGTCAGTGGCGTGGACCAAGCTGCTCGCCTATGCGGCCAGCGGAGCTCTCGCGGCGGTGGCGGGCCTGTGCCAGGCCGCGCAAGAGCAGCAAGGCGATCCCGAGGCCGGCGTGGGCTACGAACTCACCGCCATTGCGATGGTGGTGATCGGCGGAACGCCGTTGACCGGCGGGCGAGGCGGCATCGGCCTGACGCTGCTGGGAACACTCACGATCGGGTACCTGGACAAGATTCTGAGCATCAATGCCGTGCCCGAAGCCAGCCGGCTGATGCTTACCGGCGCGATCATCGTGGCGGCGGTTTTGACCCAGCGCCGGCGGCGGTCGTGAACTCGTGGCGGGGCAACTCTGTCGAGCCCCCGTGTCCCAGCCCCGGAGGCTCCGAGGCTCGGAGTGCGAATTGGGAATGCAGCCATGCAGGAAACCGAAGCTCCCAGTTGCCGAATTCCTGAGTTCCTGAATTCCTCATTGAACTTCTGCGTTTCCTCGTCTCTGTGGCCGTTCCCCCGCCGGGTAACGACTGTCCAGCCCCGCTGCGTTCAGGCAAGAGAGTGCGGTTTTTTTCAGCTTCGACGTTTCCGTGGAAACACTCCCCGGCAACAGACCCCAGAGCCGTCTTGACGCAGCCCCGATTTGTGCCAAGTCAGACTGGTCGGGAAAGGATTCCACGCCTACGCTTGGCACCCGACACCGCACTCGGTCCACCGATTATGCCCATGAAGACTTTGACTCGTCTCGTCAGCCTGCTCGCGCTTGCCACGATGTTCGGTACGACTTCGCGGGCGGCGGGAGTCGAAAGCTACGCCGGCCGGTATTTTCGCGGCGCCGGCGCCGCCGAGTATCTCCGCCTCCTCGACACGGCCCGGCGGATGTTCGCGCCCGACCCCGAGTTCGAGAACCTCTCGATGCTCTACATGCCGAGTTGGAACGGCCTGGTGGAAGGTCCGACCTGGGACGCGTGGTGGATTCAAAACAGCTACGGCACAACTTACAGCGTGCTGCCGTTCCTCCAGGAACCGTTCGTCACGTTCCTGCAAAACTCGCAGGACTTGTGGTTCGACCAGATGGGCGACGGCAAACGCGTCGGTGCCGCGCCGCCATTCGACTGGGTCGCGCCGGACGGCTGTCTGTGCGACGCCGCGCGGCCGGGCTGGATCGTTTATCGGCAGGGCGACGGGCGGGTGCAGATCCACGACTGGGGCATGGAGTTCACCGCCGCGGGCCTGCTGATGCAGTCCGAGTTACTGCTCATCAGCCGCGATGAGTCGGCCATCGCGCGGTATCTGCCCAAGCTCGAACGCTGCGCCAACTTCATCGAAACGCGGCGCGATCCCACGAACAACCTCTTCCTCGCCGGACCCGCCGGCAATCTGCTCGCGCCGAGCTATGCGGGTTGGAAGAAACCCGATGGCACTTACGGCCAGGCTTACCTGACCGGCCTGTCCATCACTTACATCGCGGCGCTGGATCGGCTGATCGAATTGGAGAAACTGGCCGCCCGCTCCGAGCAGGTGACACTCCAGACGCAACGCCGCAACGCCGCGAGGAAAGGGCTCGCGCGGGTGACCACGGACGAGGGCTACTTCATTCGGTCACTTGACCCGGACGGCACACGCCACGGCGTTTTCGGCGCGGCCCAACACGGTTACTTCGAGGCCTCGCCCAATCACGACGCCATCGCGTTCCGCGTCGCGGACGACACACAAGCCGCGCGGATTTACGCCAAGATTGCCTCCGTTCCCGGCTTGCGCCCGCATCAATTCATCCTGCCGAACTATCCTTCCTACGACGACATGTACGAGAAGCCGGAGGGGCTGTGGGCGTTTGGCACGTGGGTGAACGGCGGGCATTGGTCCACCTGCGAAGCACGCATGATGCTGGGCTATTACCGGCTGGGGAAGTTCGACGACGCGCGCCGATCGATGGTCCAGTTGCTGGGCTTCGCGGAGCGGTTCCGCATGGACAACCCGCTGGTGAAGTTCGGCAGCGACGTTTACCAACCCAATCAGCCGATCAACCTCACTTACGACGCCTTCGGCCCGCCGGCCGCCTTCGTGCGCGGTCTCTTCGAATACCTCTACCGCGCCGATGGGCTGACGCTGCTGCCGCACATCCCGCCGGGCATCACGCGACTGGAGCAACGTTTCCCAATACGCTTCGGCACCAAACGGCTTTACCTCGCGACCGTGGGGGCCGGCCCGATCACCGCAGTCACGCTGAACGGTCAACCGTGGGAGCCGTTCGACAAACAGTCCGTTTTTCTCCCGTACGAGCAAGTCTCCGAACACGCCATCATCGAGATCGCTCTGGGCGACGCCAAACCGCTCGGGTTTCAACCGCCTCCGCCCGATGACACGCTGCCGCCAATTCCACCCAACGACACCGCCTGGCTGCGGCTCATGAAAACCAATCTCATCAAGAACGACCGGCCACTCCGCATCGGTGCCGACAGCGACGGCGGGAACCGGTTCCAAGGCGACATCGCCGGCGTTCGCGTCTTCAGCCGCGCGTTGTCCGCGGAGGAGATCGCGGCGCTGGCCCGACGGGAACCTGGCTCGCTTACGAGCGATCCGACGCTGGTCGGCGACTGGTCCTTCGACCGCGCCGAAGGCGGTGCGTTCCCGACTTCAGCCGGAGCGCGCTTGCCGGCGATGGTCGTAGGCGAAATCGGAGTGGCCGACGCTCCAATGGGTCGGGCGATCTGCTTGAGCGGTTCCGGGTATTTGGAAGTTGCTCCGAATCCGGCACTCGATCTCACCCAAGCGGGCACCCTTGAAGCGTGGATTTGTCCGGCGGAACTGCCGCCCGGCGGCGGGCGCATCCTCGACAAGTCGGAGGTCGGTACGTCGAACGGTTACCTGCTGGACACCTACCCCGGCAACTCGCTGCGCTTGATCACGCAGGCCGGCACGCTCAATTATGCGGCCAAGCTGGTGCCCGGCCAGTGGGTGCATGTGGCGGCGACCGTTTCGCCGGCCGGACAACTCACGCTCTACTTGCAGGGAAAAGCGGTCGTCCAACGCACCGGGTCGGCGATGCCGGACCTTTCCTTCCTCCGAAGCACGGCGGAGCGCCTCCGACGGTTTCATCGTTCGCTCACCGAAATCGGCCTGGCCGACACCTACGAGGCCGCTCATGCCCGGCTCGCGATGGATTGCCTCGCCACCGCACACGATCGCCTCACTCGGTTAGCGAAGGGCGAGCTGAAACCGCAGGCCAATCTGGTTTCGGAGACGGCCGCCGATGAGTTATACCTCGACACTGCCCGCAAGCTGGCCGACGGCTGGATTCGTGCGATGGCGGCTGACGAAGCATCCCCCGATCCTCGCAAGCAACGGGTCGCCCGGTTGTGGAAGGAATCCGCGCCAGAGACCAGATAAGCGGTTTGCGCCGTGCACCGGGTTTGAGACTCGCTTCCACGAAGCGGGCCCAATCTCTCCTGCAAGCTTGGGCAAGCCCCTCGCGGAGGCTCAGTCGAGGCTGAAATTACTTCCCGACCGCAGCCCAGCTTGGCACCTTGAAACGCCAACGACTCCATCTCACGCACCGCGGCAACGAAGCTCAAGAATGCGAACCGAAATGAAATCTTCAACTGCCCACATCCCTGCTGCCGCAGTCCTGGCCGCACTCACCGTGGCATCGTGGGTACCTGCCCGAGCGGCGGCGGCCCCGGCGCGTTTCGGCGGCCCGCAGCCACCGGCGGTGGTCTCGCCCGAAGTCTCCGCGGACCGCCACGTCACCTTCCGCATTCTGGCCCCGAAGACGGAGGCCGTGCAACTCGCCGCCGGCGACATCCCGGGCAACGGCCAGGGCGCGGAGATGACCAGAGGCACCAATGGAGTTTGGGAAATCACCCTCGACCCGATCGATCCGGGCGCCTACCGGTACAACTTCAACGTGGACGGGGTTGCGGTGATCGACCCACGCAGCCCGGCAGCCAGCGAATCCAACCCAAACGTCTGGAGTCTGGTGTATGTGCCGGGCGCCGAGTTCATGGACACCCGGGACGTGCCGCACGGCACCGTGGCTGCCGTTACCTACTATTCGAAGACGCTCAAGCGGTTTCGCCGCATGCACGGTTACACACCGCCCGGATACGAAGCGGGCGACAGCAAATACCCGGTCTTCTACCTCCTGCACGGGGCCTTCGACTGCGACGATTCGTGGACTTCCGTCGGCCGGGCCGGCTTCATCCTGGACAACCTCATCGTCGCCGGCAAAGCCAGGCCCATGGTGGTCGTCATGCCGGCCGGCCACACCGGCCCGTTCGCATTCGGTGGACCGCGGGCTCCCGCCGATGAATTCGAGCGGGATTTCCTCAACGATCTCCTGCCTTGCGTGGAGGCCCGCTACCGCGTGCTGACCGACCGGCAACACCGGGCCATTGCCGGGCTCTCGATGGGCGGCGCCCAGACGCTGAACATCGCCATCCCGCACCTCGACCAGTTCGCTTACATCGGCGTTTACAGCTCGGGGATTTGGGGAATCGCGGGCGGCGGTCGCGGGGGCTTCGGCGCCGGTTCGGGGCCGTCTTGGGAGGAACAACACCAGGCGGCGCTCGACAACGCGGAGTGGATGCAGGGTCTCAAGCTGCTTTGGTTCGCCACCGGCAAGGAAGATTTCCTCATCGAGACCTCGCGGGCCACCGTCGCGATGCTCAAGAAACACGGCTTCGAGCCCGTCTTCCAAGAATCTCCGGGAGCGCACACCTGGATCAACTGGCGCAACTACCTCAACGAGTTCGCGCCGCAGTTGTTTCAGTAACGGCCCAACCTGACTCCGCCGAGGATCAGCCGCCGCCGCCCCTGAGATTGAGAACCAAGCTCAAGCTGCTCTGGATTTCGCGTGGCGACCAGGATGGTGAGGGGCGGATCAGCCAGAGCGTCCACCACGATCTGACCGCGAAGCCTGTGCCGCAGGTCTGGCACATCGATTCCGGCGCGTCCCCCTGGCCCGGTTGGAAGAACGACCTCTACCTGCTTACTCCGTGGCTGTTCCGCAGCAGCCCGCCGATGCGGAGGTGAGGATTGGAGGCGCTTGCAGCGAGCCGGTCGGAGGGCGCAGCCGCCGAGGCCGGACAGCGTTTTACCGCCGCGATGAGGGCCGCAAGGTGCACCCGAGTTGGGCGGGGAAGCGTGAGAGAAAACAGTGGAAAAAAGCAGCCTTGCACAACGGCTAACTCCAGGCGTACTCTTATGGCCGATGAACTTCACACAAATTACATCCGCCGATCTGAAGCAGATCGCGAAGTTACTCGAACAAAAAGAAGCGCTGCAGGCGCGGGTCGCCGAAATCGATGCCCAGCTCGCAGCCTACGGATCGGGTGAAACCGCCCAAGCCGCCTGGAGCAAACCCGCCCTTGAGGCTCCGACCGAGCCGGTCAAGCGACGGAAGATTTCGGCGGGGGGGCGCGCCCGAATTGCAGCGGCTCAGAAGGCCCGATGGGCCAAGCTGAAGAAGACGGCGCCCGTCGCAGTCGCCGCCAAGCCATCCCCCGCCGCGAAAGTGGCCAAAGCCAGGCGCACCCTGCCTGGCCAGTTCAAGGACTCGGTCATCGGCTTGGTGACGGCCGCCGGAAAATCGGGGATCTCCGTAAAGGACATTGCGGCCAGGCTCGGAGTGAACCCGCAGCGAATTTACGCGTGGTTCAATGCGACCGGTAAGAACGTGAAACAAATCAAGAAGGTCGCGCCGGCGACCTATGGGTGGACGGAGTAAGGTTTCGCCCACCCTGACCGGGCGAATCGCTGCGGCCGGCCTGATCTAAGGGCTGGCCGTGGCGCCTGGTTTAACTGCAGGAAATCCGGCCTCCGGGACCGCCACGCCCGCCGGATTGCGAGTGCCCCTTTCGAGGGGGACGCCACCCCGCCCATCGGCAGCCAGAGGGAGACGCGCCGGTGTCCAACGCGTGGAATTCCACCCTGCGAGTGCCGCGAGGGTGCCGTGCAACTCCGAGCGGAGGACTGTACCAGAACGCACGGGACAACCGCTCGCCCGGCCCGGCCGGCCAGGGCCGGACCGAAGGCGGCAGGGGTGGTCGTCGCGCCGGTGAGGACCAGAAGGCGACCCCGCAGCGCACGGCGCGCCCGCGCCGGAGTTCAGTGACGTTTCGGACGCAGCAAGATCGCCTTTTTGTTGCTGCCATCCACGGCCACGCTCTGGCTCTCCACTCCCGGCTCGTCCTTGATGGTCTGGTGAACGGTGTAGCGGTCGAACGCGTTCATCGGCTCGAGTTCCACGATGTCGCTCCAGCGTCGCACTTTTTCCGCGGCCTCCTTGGCGCGGGCCACCAGCGCATCGCGAAGTTGCGCGCGGTAATTGCCCACATCCAAGGTCACCTTCGGCGACGCGGGATCGACCTGGTAGATCATCCGGTTGATCAGGTACTGGAGCTCGGCCAGCGTCTGACCCTGCCGGCCGATGAGCCGGCCGGCGTCCTCGCACTGGACGTCCAGCAGAACCCCCTGGTCGAAGACCTGTTCGGCGATGGCGGTGACGGTAAAGCCGAGGAGCCGAAGAAACTCCTCGGTGATGGCTTTGGTATTGGCAGGCATGGCAGGTGCGTCGGTTTGGGAAAAGCGCGGCCGGTGGCTACTTCTTCCGCGGCGAGCCACCGGGCGGCTGGGCGACCGATTTGGCCGGGGCAGCGTGCGCGGCCAGCGGATCGCCCAAGTTTCGGATGAGCTTGTTCTGGAGAATGCTCAGCAGGTTTTGCACGGTCCAGTACAGCGCGAGACCGGCAGAAAAATTGTAGAGGATGAAGATGAACAGCAGCGGCATGTACTGCATCATCTTCTGCTGCACCGGGTCGGCGCCGGGCGAGGCCGGCGTGAGCCGGGCCTGCCAGAACTGCGTCGCGCCCATGATGAGCGGCAGCGGATTGATCGGGAACCCGAAGAGCACCGCCACCGTGTCCGGCTGGGACAGGTCGCAAGCCCAGAGGAAGTGCGCGCCGCGGAGTTCGATGGCGCTGCGGAGCATCTGGTAAAAGCCGATGAACACCGGGATCTGAAGGAGCATCGGCAGGCAGCCGCCCAGCGGACTCACCTTGTGCTCCTTCATGAACTCCATGAGCTTCTGGTTCATCTTCTTCGGGTCTTCCTTGTATTTGGTCTGGATCTCCTTCATCTGCGGCTGCAGCGCCTGCATCCGCTTCATCGAACGCGTGCTCGCCTGGGTGAGCGGCCAGAACAGCAGCTTGATGACGACGGTGATGCCGATGATGCACAGGCCATAGGCCAACCCCAGCCGGTGCAGCGCGTTCATCCCCAGCAGCAGCGCGCGGGCGAACCAGCCGAAGATTCCCCAGCCGAACTGCATCGCGAGATCCTGGTTGCCGCTCAGCTTCGCCAGCGTGTTGTACTCCTTCGGGCCGGCGAAAACGTCCAGCTTCCACTCGAGCGACTGGCCGGGAGCGACGCTGGCTGCGGGATACAGGAACGCGGTTTGGAAGCCAAACGGCCGCGCGACGACCCGGCGGTCTTCCGCGATCTCCTCCGCGCTGGGCGGCGGGAGGTCGATCCGGCGGGCGACCACCTGCGCCGCGTTGGTTTGCGCCGCCGCGATCATGACGAAAAACTGGTTGTGCGCCGCCGCCCAGACGACGTTGCTCTCGCCCGGATTGCGATACTCGGAACGCGGCGTGCCGGGGAAGCATCCCAGCGTGCGGTTGGCGAACCACGGCTCGCTGATAAACTGCGCGCGCTGGCCGTCGTACCATTGCATGCCCAGCAACTGGCCATTGTCCCGGCGATTGATCGGCGTGGCCGTGCCGATGACCAGTTCCTGCGGTGGCAGTGCCAGCGTGTTCGTGCCATCGTTTTCGACGCGGATGTCCGCGGCGATGAGGTAATTGGTACCCGGCACGAAATCCTTCACCAGCCGGAGGCCGTTGGTGAGCGTCTTTTCCGCGCGCAACCCCCGGTCCGTCCGCGAGAGTTTGAATGGCACGCTGTCCTGGAGCGCCGCCCCGCCGAACAACGCCAGGGCCGGGACGGGCGCGCCGTCGTTGAGCTTGACCAAGGGCGCCGCATTGGTGGAGGTGCCGCTGCGGCCACACGCGACCGACGCGTGGTATTCCTTCAGTTCGATGGTTTTCAGTCCGCCGCCATAGCTCGTGAACGTGTAACGCGCGTCATCGGTATCGAGCGTCAACAATTGCTCAGGCTCGGCGGGCCGCACCCAGGCGGCGGCGGGCGAGGCCGGGGCGGTGATCACCGGCACGCTGGCAGGCCGGTTGGTGGCTCCGGGCGGGTTCGTCGGCAGGGTGGTGTTCGCGAGTTCCGCCTGGGTCACCAGATTGGTCGGGCGCGGCGCCTTTTTCGGGGGCGGGTAAATCCGGTCCACCATCGACGGCCACAACAGCATCAAGCCGAAGCAAGCGACGAGAATCAGAATGGTCTTGCGATCCATGAAAACAATCAGACGGAGGTGGCGATGGCGCCACCGGCGCCCGCGTGGCGGTGTCGGCCGCACGCACAGGCAGGTTCAGGAACGGGGTCGTGACCGCACGCACCCCAGGGATGGCAGCGGCAGATTCGTTTCAGCGCCAGCCACGTGCCACGCAGCGCGCCGTGTTTCTGCACCGCCTCGAGGGCGTACGCCGAACAGGTCGGTTGAAAGCGGCACCCGCCGCCCGGCCCGCTGAGCGCGCCCAGCAAAGGCGACAACGTCAGCCGGTAAGCCCGGATGGCCAGCGTCAAGACTTGCTGAGCCAGGTTCACGTGCGAACCCCCAGCAGTGCCTGACCCCGCAAAACGGCGAGAAAATCGCGTTCCACGTCGGCGAGCGCCTTGCCGGCGATCGACGGCCGCGCCACCAGCACCACGTCCATCGGCCCACGCAAGTCGTGCTGGTGCCGGCGGAAGACTTCGCGCAGCAAGCGACGGACGCGACTGCGCACGACAGCCTGGCCGACCTTGCGGCTGGTGACCACCCCCAGTCGGGGGCGGTGGCCCGCGGGCGTGTCGTGCCAGTTCAGGATAAGACAACCGCGAACGGCGCGACCGCCCAGGCGGCGCACCGCGGCGAATTCGCCGGAGCGACGCAGCCGGGCCGCGCGGGGAAACTGGAACCGGATGGGGGCAGGCGCGTCCATGCGCCGGGCGCCTAAACGGGGGTCAGGCGTTTGCGTCCGATGCGACGCCGGCGGTTCAGGACGGTGCGGCCGCCCTTTGTGGACATGCGTGCCAGAAAGCCGTGCTGGCGTTTCCGGCGGATCTTCGATGGCTGGTACTGTCGTTTCATGCCTTTGAACTGGACCGGGGTGCGCGACACAGGCGCGGCGGTTCCGCCGTTGCTCCGCCGCCGGGCACCCCGTTAACGGAAGCGGTGAGCATACCGGGGCGCGAGGGTGCGTCAAGTTCGGTGGACGAGGCCCGTCGGTTTCGCGGAGGGCAAGTTTTGGGGATCCAAGTTCGCGGACTTCAACTCGACGGCCACGACAGCGGCGCACTCCAGGACGGCTTCGTCTGAGATCGGGACTCACTCCTCTGG
>JAKANS010000135.1 GCA_021823625.1 bacterium
AGAGAGACGCAGAATCCCTGTCATGGTGCCCAGGCAGCTGCAGTACTCGGGTCCGCCTACCCACCACAGCCCCAGTCGGTACGCCACAAAACTGGCGCTCAGCGACAACAACAGGACGACCGGCAGCCCCACCCGGCGGCTGATCAGGCAGACCAGCGCGACCGCCACCTCCAGCGTGCCCACCGATCCGAACAACGTTCCCAAGGTGAGGCCCAAGACCGGATCATAGGTGCGCAGCACCTCGCCGCCGGTGAACGCACTGGCGAGCTTGGCCAGGCCTGTGCCCATCAGCACCACGGCGGCGGAGGAAAGAAAGCCACGAATCCAGGGAAAGGGCATGGGATTGCCTTGCGGGTGAGATAACTTAACTCGAGGAAGGACCATCAGACCGGCTGGTCCGGGCGCGTTTAAGCCAGAGGTAGGCCAGCGGTCCGATGACCAGTGTGGCCAACACGACCATGATGATCGCCCGCGTGAAGCTCAACGGAGGCGGGGCGGGTGCCGGTTCCCACGGGAAAGGTGGGCCCAGCCGCCCGTCCCGCCAAAAGCCGATGTATTCGCCTTTGCGCACATCGGTTACCGGCACCCAAGTTGCCAACGTCAGGCCCTGCAAGAGTCCGGCCAGTGTCCAAGTTTCCTTGGGAATCCGCCCCACGGCCCGGGCGGCTAGGACCTGAATGGTTCGCCGGGAGCGTAGCATACCATTAGGCAGGAAGTGTTCTTGCTCCACCCGGCTGGGTAGCCATGAGTACGCTGGGTTCTGGTAAACTGACCGTGTGATCACACGCCCGCCCTCGCCATTCTGTTCGTGTTGATACACGGCGAACCCTGCTGCAGGATCAATCCACACATCAACCGTCCCCCCAGGATTCTGCGCCCGCACATGCTGACAAGCGTTGCCGTTAAGCCGCTCCTCGCCGACCGAGCTGATCTGAGGACCGTCCAGGGCCAAGGCCAAGCGCGGTGTAATGCTCCACGAGTAACCGGTTATGCCCAGCGCGCGAGGATCAAACAACAGGTTGGCGGTTTGCGTGTCGAGGTCTCGTACGATGATGGAATCATCCCCGCCTAAGAGCATTACGTCCTTACCGTTGAACATAGCCCGCGAGCGCTCGTTGCTGTTGGTCTTCGCAAAAAAACGCAACTCGCCGTCAAAAAGCACTGCATATTCTTCCTCATTCTTCCAGCGCACAACCAGATCCTCAATTGTGTGATGTATATGGAGGTAGGATGGCGGGATTTGCTCCCGCGTTGACACCACGCCCTCCAGCAGGGCGCGAGGATCAAGCGTCTCCGCATTTGCGCGGTCCGTGGCAAGGGCTACCGCCGCTGCCACCCATACGCACAAAGCCTGTCCTTGTAGTAGCATGGAAGTCCTATAATGTTCAGCCTGCCCAACGTCTGACCATCTCGGTACAAAGTTCAATCACACTTTACCGCAGTAGGTTTGGCTATGGAAATCCAAGGACTGATTTCATAATCCACCACGCACTTAGCCGGAGACGTAGAGGTGTCCCACTTACAAACGACTCGCCGGTAACAGTCTGCCGCGGGCGAAATGACGTTATGATGAGCATTCCATATTGTGTATTCTGCGCTCCCGCCCTGGGTTTGTCGGCAGATTGTGGTCGGGTCATCCGTTTCGCCCTGTGGAAAATCGTCTTTGACGTCGTAGTAAGCTATTTCTGAGCTTGAGCAAAGGTTTGGGTTGGTTGTGCCAGAGCATAAGGGTACGTTTGTGAAGCACATGCCAGGATTGCGTACCGTTTTGTGCTCGCAAGGATTTTGGTGCGTTAACGGTGAGCACGACGCATCATTGTGCCTGTCCTCTGCGTCCGCCGCTCGGTGAGTGGCGATGCCGAACATGGCTGCCAGACCAGCCAGCCCCGCCCACAGTAGCGCCCGCTGATGGTTGAGTTTGTGTTTCATGGTTTGGTTTCCTGTTTTGGTTTCACGAGGCGTTTGATGTCCACAGAGGCGAGCCGGGCCTCGGACCGGCCAGCTCCGTTTTGAATTCGCACTTCCACCTCCAAGCGATCGGCCCCTGCAACCGTCCAGTTCGTAATCACCAGTGCGTGCGCCAAAGACCACTCCGACAATGACACCTCGTCTGCCGGCACCAAGGGCAGGGCCTCCTGGCCGCCAAGGCCCACTTTTACTAGGCGGATCACCCCGCAGGGATCGAGGGCTCGGACCGTCAGTCGGCTGACCCCGGCGGGTTCGCCGGCTGCAAAAACCAACGCCGATGGGATTACCTCGACCTCGGGCACTACTTGACCGCTTATGGAAAGGGTGACCTGCGGTACACGCGGGCTGGAGGTGCGCACGTGCATGACCTGGCTGTACGTTTCGCCGTGCGTAATCGCCGGCGCATGAAACGTGACCGTGGCCAACAGGCCCTGGACCTTCACCTCGAACGGGCCGCGCCACGACTGAGTGGAGGTCAGGACCAGGTCCTGCAGTGCCCGCGGCCGGAAGATCACCGTTTCCGTGGCGCGCTCGCCTGGGCTGAGCCTCCCGAATTGCACGTTCCTGGGTTCGTATGAAAAATCCGGGATCACTTCTGCCTCCAGGCGGCCCACCACCACGTAATTGGTAGTACCTGCACGCAAGACCACCTCTACAATGGCGGTAATCGGGCCAGAGCGGCCATCGCTGTCGAAGCGGACCGGCACAAGGATTTCGCCCTTCCGTTCAAGAACTTCCCTTAGCAGGTTGGTGTTTACAAAAGTACAGGCACAAGAGGTTCGCAACGCCACGAGACGGAGTGGAATCTCGCTTCGATTTCGCAGGCGAAAGGTCCGCGTCACCGTCTCATTCTGCAACAGCTTGCCGGCATCGAGCACGTCCGGGTCAAAAGCCACCGGGGGCGGCAAATGCGCCAGCGGCACGCTATCCGCCGGCGCTCCTGCCGGCTTAGCAGGATGTGACCTGGGCAGCCGTGGGGCAACAAAAAGGAGGAATCCGATGACGCAGACGCCGACAAGACAACCCAGTATTCTCTCCGATCTCCACAGCCATCCTGACTCCCGCCCGATTGGCAGCTTCACCTTCATGCGTGGCTCTGTGCGTTCGTGGTCTCGTGCCCGGGGCGGTCGGTGGCGGTTACCTCAATCGACACCTGCTGGCCGGCCGGCAGCGCGGCCTTCGTGACGTGGCTCCAAGCGCCGTCGCTCGCCGTGGCCGCGCCGTGCTCCAACGCCGTGCCGCCGGCCCCGGTGATGCTCACCCCCCCACCCGTCACTTCGAAGTCGTCGCTGGCCGTGATCCGGATGGTCTCCCCTGCTTGGCCCGTGTAACCGGAGAGATCAATCGGGTCCACCGTTGGCGCAAGTTGGGTTCGCTCTGCAATCGAGGAGTCTTGCGAGCGCTTGGCGGGGAAAAGCCAAGGCAAAGCCGGCACTTCGCCCCGCCGGGGGTGGCGGCAGCCTTCCGGCCGGGACTTAGTCCGCGCTGCCGCGCCTTGCAGCGGGAAAGCGCGGGGCGGCTGTACTGCCGCTGGGGAACCGGTTTCCCACGCCAAACCGTCTTGCGCCGGGTGGTTTCGCTCCCATCCAGTCTGTTTGTCGCCGGCAGTCATCTAATTCTTCCGGTTCGTCCCCGGTGAACGGGTGAACGGGTGAACGGGTGAACGGGTGAACGGGTGAACGGGTAGCACAAGGGGTGGAAAAGTGTCAACCGATTTTTTCGAGATCTTTTCGCGCGCGGCGGTGGCAGCAGTGTCTCGCTAAACCGCTGCCGCGACTCGAGGCGAGTAGCAGACAGCCCGCCGCACCTGTGAATGCCCAAGGAGACGAGAAGACACCGCGAACGCGTGAGGAACGCAGGATTGGCGTGACCGCCGTCTTTTGGCTTCCGGCCTTCCTGGCTTCCAAACTCAACCTCCGCGCCTTTGCGTCTCGGCGGTTGAAAAGGCGGGGCTCGCCCGGAGCCTCACCCTCCCGGCGCGCCGGCTTGCAGCCGGCTTACCGCTCCAGAACGAAGCACCGGGTGGTATCGCCGCGGCGCAGACGTTTCCGGGCGGTTTAAGCCGCTTACAAAGCGGCGCTCCGCCAAACGCGGCGGAGAGGCAGAGGGCCAATTAGGAACGCAGGAAGTCAGGAACTGCGGTCCGGGGCTTCCGGCTTTCCTGATTTCCTCATTCAAAGTCCGAGCCGCAGTGCCTTCGTGGCTGGAATTGTTCGGCTCGGCCGGAGCCTTACCCTGCCGGCGCGCCGGCTTGAGCCGGCTTAGCACCCAAGAACGAAGCACCGGGTGGTATCGCCGCGGCGCAGACGTTTCCGGGCGGTTTAAGCCGCTTACAAAGCGGCGAGCGGTCGCTCTTGGCCTGCAAAGTCAGGGCTCGACGGAGTCTCGCCCCACCGAAACGGCCCCGGAGTCGCGGAGACGCAGCAGTCCAATGAGGAACTCAGGAACTCAGGAACCGCGGTCTGGGCTTTTCGGCTTTCCTGCGTTCCTAATTCAAATTCTGAGCCTCGGTGCCTCCGCGACTGGAATTGGAAGGCTACGAACGCGGTGGACACACTCGGAATATGCGATTCACGGATGGCGTAGCAGCCAACCGGCCATGGATCTTTGCTTTCCAGGAATTCGGGTCCAGACCCGACATTGGCTTGACACCCCGGCGGCGCTGGTCTCTCTTAACGCCTTAATCCAGTCTTTCCCGACGAACTTGGGCTGCGGTCGCGTCGTGCCCACACCGTTGGGGAAGCCAACCAAACCGAACGAACATGATGAAACTCAACCACCTGCCCCGGCGATTGGTGGCGGCCAGCCTGCTGGCTGGCGTCGGCGTCTGCCTCACCTCCGCGGCTCCCATTCCCAAGCTGTTCAACACCGGCGTGGACGACACGGGCGCGCTCCTCGGCGCCAGCACCGTGGATCCACACTACCAGCTCATCGACAGCGCCGACCCGGCCTATCCGGGTCCGGACACGTTCACCCTGGAGCCGGGCTTCCCGGTCGGCCCCTGGCTGGCGGAAGGCCCGGCGTCCCGGTGGATCGCCCCGCGCGCCCGCCAGGGCACCGGCAACGAACCCGGCAACTACACGTTCCGCACGACGTTCGATCTCGCCGGCTTCGACCCGACGAAGGCGAAAATCGCCGGCAAATGGTCGGTGGACAACTCGGGCCTCGACATTGTGCTCAACGGGAATTCGCTGACCCTGGCCAACAACAGCGGCTTCGGCGGCTTCGTCGATTTTACGATCGACTTCGGTTTCGTGAACGGCGTGAACACCCTGGATTTCATCCTCAACAACGCCGGCGATGCGGTCAACCCGGCCGGCATCCGCGTCGAAATGATCGGCACGGTGGAAGTGGCGGGTGAGGCTCCGCGCATCGTCACCGCCCCGGTCGGCGGCACATACCTGGTCGGCGGCGACGTCACCCTTTCCGTGGTGGCTGACGGCACGCCACCGCTGACGTACCAGTGGAAATTGAACGGCGCTGACGTGGCCGGCGCCACCGAGGCGACTTTGCCAATCACCGGCATCACCGCCGCCCAAGGTGGCGATTACACCGTGCTGGTGAAGAACGGCTCCGGCGAGATCACCAGCCCGGCGGCGAAGGTCATCGTACTCGAGCCCATTCCGAAGCTCTTCACCACCGGCCTGGGCGACGACGGCATCCTGATCTGGGACGGCTTCAACGACCCCCATTACACGCTTGTCGCCAACCCGGATGACCCCGCGGTGACGCAACCCATCGTGCAGGACTCGACCGTGTTTCCCATCGTGGCGGGGCCGTGGATCGCCAACTCCTTCACGTCGGTCTGGATCGGGCCGCGCGTCGAGACTTCGGCGGCGGCGGGCGGCGATTATGTGTACGAGATCGTGGTGGATTTGACCGGTTTCGACCCGACCACCGCCTTCATCGCGGGCACTTGGGCCACCGACAACGAGGCGGATATCTTGCTCAACGGCGCCAGCACGGGGATCCATAACACGGGTAACTTCGACACGCTCTCCGCGTTCCGCATCGAAAGCGGGTTTCTGTCCGGCAAGAACAAGCTCCAGTTCAAGGTCAACAACGCCTCGGTTGGCTACACCGGACTGCGGGTCGATAACCTATATGGCGGCGCCAAGAAGGGCACCCTCGGCGACCAGCCGCGCATTGTCTCCGCGCCGGCGGGGGCCACGCTGCTCACCGGCGACAGCCTGGATTTGACCGTGCTGGCGGATGGCGCGAAGCCGCTCACCTACCAGTGGCGGCGCAATGGCAGCGACCTCTCCGGCAAGACCGACACCCAGCTCACGCTCACCAATGTCGGCCACGCCGACGCGGGCGATTACACGGTCGTCGCCGCCAACTTCGCCGGTTCGGTCACCAGCGTGGTGGCCACCGTGACGGTCTTGGATCGCGTGCCCGGCACGTTCGGCACGGGCGTGGGCGCCACCGGGGTGGTGCTCGCCGACGGCGAGGTGGACCCGCACTACAAGCTAACGCTGAACACCGACAACTCGGAGTCGCAGGATGCGTTGGTGCAAGACTCCACAGTGTTCCCGATCGTGGGTGGCACCTGGGTCTTCAACTCGGACCAATCGAAATGGATCGGCCCCCGATTTGAAACCAGCGGTGCCGCTGGCGGCGATTACACCTACCAAACCACCTTCGACCTGACGGGATTCGATCCCAACACGGTGGTGTTGCTGGGCGGGTGGGCCACCGACAACCTGGGCACCGACATCAAGCTCAACGGGAACAGCACCGGTTTGTTGAACGGCACACAATTCGGCGCGCTGACGCCCTTCACGATTACCACCGGCTTCCAGGCGGGCGTGAACACGCTCGAGTTCCTGGTCAACAACTCCGATGCCGTCGCCGGCTACACCGGCCTGCGCGTCGAGAATCTCCGGATCGGCGCGAACATTGCCGGAGGCACGGCGCCGAAGCTGGGCGTGCAACTCAGCGGCAAGGACGTCGTGGTCTCCTGGCCGGCGTCGGCCACCGGCTACAAACTGTTCGGCACCCCGGCGCTCGGTGCCGCGACCTGGAGCGAAGTCACCACCGCGACCACGCCGGCGGGCGACCAGTTGACGGTGAAGATCACCGCGCCGAGCGGCCAGCAGTTCTACCGGCTCCAGAAATAACCACCCAAAGTTGACACCGCGGCCGGCGGAAGTGTCTCCGCCGGCCGTTTTGTTTCGCCTCTGCCAATCGCCCCGCTTAGCCTGCCTGCCTGAACACCGCCGGCATGTGTTTCCGAACTTTGCCATTACCCTGGGAACCGCCGATGGACGCCAATGAACGCGGATAAGACAAAGACAGTCGGGAGGTTGAGTGAGGGGGGCAGATTCATCCTGCGGGTGAAACCCACCAGCGACGGCAACCTCTTTCCCATTTGCGTTAAGCTGCGTCTCTCTGCCGTTCAACTGCGGAATTTAGGATTACTGGCCGCGATGGCAACCGTTTGGCTATCACCAACCGGCCGCGCCGCAGTAATCCCTGGCTTGTTCAACACCGGCGTGGACGATGCGGGCGTCCTGCTCGCGGCCGACGCCGTGGACCCGCATTGGCGTCTCGTCGAAAGCGCCGACGCGGCGGTGCCCGGCCCCAAAGCGTTCGTCGTCCGCGAAGGCTTTCCCATCCCGCCGTGGATCGCGAACGGCCTGGCCTCGAAATGGATTGCGCCGCAGGCCGACCAGTCCGGCGGCAACCGGCCCGGCAATTACACCTACCGGCTCGCGTTCGACCTCACCGGCTTCGATCCGGCAACCGCGGTGATCACCGGACGCTGGTCCTCGGACAACGCCGGCGTCGCGGTGCGCCTGAACGGCCAGCCGACGGGCCTGACATTTGACGGCAACTTCGGCGCGTTCTCGCCCGAGTTCACACTGCGCACAGGCTTCTTGGATGGCACGAACACAGTCGAGTTCGTCGTCAACAATGCCGGCGATGGCGTCAACCCCACCGGCTTCCGCGCCGAGCTTCAAGGCACAGCCGAGCCCGCCGCCTCGCCCGACACACCGCCGCAGATCACCCGCCAACCGCAATCGGTGACGGTGCCATTCAAAGACCCCGCCAGCTTCAGCGTGGGCGTGTATGGCGGCCGGCCGCTGGCTTATCAGTGGCGCCGCGGCGGGCGCGCGCTCGCGGGCGCGACGAACGCCACGCTGCTCATCCCGTTCGCGAGTGCCTTGGACGGCGGTAGTTATGATGTGGTCGTCTCCAACGCCTTTGGCACCGCCACCAGCGCCAAGGCCACGCTGAGCCTGACCTTTCCGAGTCCGGCGCAGCTCAGCTACGAACCGCCGGGGCCTTCGAGCCGGCGCACCGGCGTGGCGATCACCGAAATCATGTACCACCCGGCGCAGCGAACCGACGGCCGCGACCTCGCGTTCATCGAGTTGTACAACTCGAACCCATTCTTCGAAGACCTCAGCGGCTGGCGTTTGAGCGGCGACGCGGACTTCACCCTCCCGGCCGACACGCGCCTGGCTGCCAACAGTTGCCTTGTCATCGCCGCCCAACCCGCCGATTTGCACGCGGTTTACGGCATCACGAATGTCCTCGGCGGCTGGGCGGGGCGCCTGTCGCATAATGCCGGCACGGTGCGGTTGCGGAAACGCTCCGGCGCGGTCGTGCTGGAAGTCGAATACCAGGACCAGCCGCCCTGGCCGCTCGCGGCCGATGGCGCCGGCCATTCGCTGGTGCTGGCGCGACCCAGCTATGGCGAAGCCGATCCGCGCGCTTGGGCCGCCAGCGCCACGAAAGGCGGCTCGCCGGGAGTCGCCGATCCATTGCCATCCGGCTCGCTCGAAAGCCTGGTGATCAACGAAGTCCTGACGGCGCCCACGCCGGGACAGCGCGCCTGGATCGAAATGGCCAACCTTAGCGCCCGTCCGATGGACGCCAGTGGCTGCTGGCTGAGCGATGTGCCGGCGGCGGAGAAGTTCCAAGTGCCGGCCGGAATTGTGCTCGGTCCCGGTGAGTTCGCGATCTTCGACGCAGCGCAACTCGGCTTCGCGCCCAGCGCCGCTGGTGGACGGCTCTTCCTGAACTCGCCGGACCGAAGCCGCGTCCTCGACGCCGTTGCATACACCGCTCAACTCACCGGCTTCAGTCACGGTCGCTGGCCGCCGGGTGCCGGGGCCTTCCGCGAGTTGGGTGCGCCCACGCCCGGCGCGGTGAACGCGCTGCCGCTGCTCCGCGATGTGGCGATCGGCGAAATCATGTTTCACCCGATCTCGGAGGACAGCGCGGACGAGTTCGTGGAGTTGCATAACCGCGGCAGCAATGTCGTGGACCTGGCCGGCTGGCGTTTCGTGGACGGAATCGACTTCGAGTTTCCGGCCGGCAGCGCATTGGCGCCGGGCGGTTACCTGGTGGTCGCGCGCGATGCTGCGCGGTTTCGCGCGAGCCACCCCGATCTGCCGGCGAGTCTGGTTGTGGGCGACTTCCAGGGCGGTCTCTCGGATCGCGGCGAGCACCTCGCGCTGGCGCGGCCGGTCGATTTTGCCGGCAGCGCCGAGCCGGCCTGGGCCGTGATGGCCGAGGCGCTTTACGCCGACGCGACTTCGCAAAGCCGCTGGGCCGATGGCGGCGGGAGCAGCCTCGAGTCGGTGGACCCGCGCGCCGACCCGCTGATGCCGGACAACTGGAGCGACAGCGACGAATCCGGCAAAGCGGACTGGACTCTGGTCGAGGCGACCGGCGTCCTCGACTTGGTGCACCCGGCGGTGCCGAACGCCGATCAGTTGCAGGTCTTCCTGCTCGGCGCCGGCGAGGCGCTCGTGGACAACGTGGAAGTCCGCGTCGGCAATGGCCCGAACCGGGTCGGAAATGGCACGTTCGAGAACGGCGTTAACGGCTGGTTCTTCCAAGGCACGCAACGCATGAGCCACCTTGCGACCGCGGCTGGTTTCAACAGCGCGCATTGCCTGGACCTGGTCGCCTCCGAGCGCGGCGATCACGTCGCGAATCGCGCACGCACGCGGCTGACTGCACCCATCCCGGCCGGTCAGACCGCCACGATTCGCGCGCGTGTGAAATGGCTGCGCGGCCACCCGGAGATACTGTTGCGTCTGCGCGGCGGCGGCCTTGAAGCGGTTGGCCGGCTGAACCTGCCGGCAACGCTGGGCACGCCCGGCCGACCGCCGAGCCGCGTCGAAGAGAATGCCGGCCCGACGATCACCGACGTGACCCACCGACCCGTCCTGCCCGCCGCCGGTCAGCCGATCCGGGTCTTTGCCCGCGTAGCGGACCCGGACGGCGTCGCGTCGGTGACGCTGAAATTCCGCGTCGATCCCGCGGCGGACTTGGTCGAGGTGCCGATGCTCGACGACGGAACCGGGCCGGACGAAGTCGCCGGCGACAGCGTGTTTACCGGCGCAATCCCCGCTCAACCAAGCGGCGCGCTCTTGGCGTTTCAAATCGAAGCCACGGACGGCACGCAACCGGCGGCGACAAATCGTTTTCCGGCGGACGCCCCGGCCCGCGAGTGTCTGGTTCGGTTCGGCGAATCCGTGCCCGCGAGCGCGTTCGGCACCTACCGGTTTTGGCTCACCGAAGCCAACCGCGCGTTCTGGGCGGGCCGCGAAAAGATGAGCAACGAGGACGTGGACGCGACGTTCGTGTACGGCACGAACCGCGTCATCTACCACGCCGGCGCCCATTACAGCGGCAGTTCCTACACCGCCCCGGGCTACGACTCGCCCACCGGGAACCTGTGCGGCTACGACCTCAGTTTTCCCAAGCCGGATCGTTTCCTCGGTGAGACGCACCTCACGCTCGACTGGCCGATTCGCGACGCCACGGAGCAGCGCGAGCAACTCATGTTCTGGTTCCTCGATCAGTACGGCCTGCCGAACATGTACCGACGCTACGTGAACCTGTTCGTCAATGGCCGGCACCGCGGCACCATCTACGATGACGTCCAGCAGCCCAATGGCGACACCGTCGCTGAGTGGTTTCCGGACGACGCCGACGGCTGCCTGCTCAAGACCGATTGCTGGAATGAGTTCGACGACGCGGGCAACCGCCTCGACCCGTGCGTGCTGAACACCCTCGAGGAATTCACCACCACCGGCGGCGCGAAGAAAGTTGCCCGCTACCGTTGGAACTGGCGGCCGCGCGCCGTGCACGGCTCGGCCAACGATTTCTCCGACCTGTTCGCGCTCGTGGACGCGGTGAATGCCACGACCAACTACCTCGCCGGCGTGGAGAACGTGGCGGACGTGGACCACTGGATGCGCACCTTCGCGATGAACGACCTCGCGTCGTTCTGGGACGCCTTCGGCAATCCGAACGCGAAAAACACCTTCCTGTACAAGCCGCAAAGCGACACCTGGAAGCTGATGTGCTGGGACTTCGACGTCGGGCTGGGCGTCTTCAACGACCCGCCCAACGCCAGTCTCTTCGACGTGAACGACCCGACCCTCGCCCGGATGTACCGCACGCCGGCCTGGGTGCGCCTTTACTGGGCGGCCTTGTGGGAAGCGCTCGACGGCTTCTTCAAAACCGGCGCCGGCACGCGGATCGACGCCTTGCTCGACGCCAAGTACGCCGCCTTCCGCGCGGACACCCTCGCGCTTGCCGATCCGTCGGAGATCAAGTCCTGGATCAACCAGCGCCGCGCCTACCTGCAAACCCAGCTCAACAGAGTGCGCGCCAACTTCGCCGTCACCAGCCCGGCCGGAGCGATCACGACCAGCCAGAGCCCGCTGGTGATCCGCGGCACTGCGCCGGTGACCGTGCGCACGGTGCAGGTTAACGGTGTCGCCTGCCCGGTCGTCTGGAACACCGTCACCGGCTGGGAACTTCGCGCGCCATTGCAGTCCGGCCAAAACGAATTGACCGTTGCCGGTGTCGATCGCCTGGGCCAGGCGATCGCCGGTGCTTCAGCCAAGTTGACCGTGAATTTCACCGGCACGCCGGCGACTCCGCCCGCGATCCGCATCAACGAATGGCTGGCCGCGAACCGGTCCACGCTCGCCGATCCAGCCGACGGCGCGTTCGACGATTGGTTCGAGCTATACAATCCGGGCGAGACGGCAGTTTCGCTGGCGGGCTGGCGGCTCAGCGATTCGCTGGCGGACACGGCACAGTTCATCGTGCCGACTGGAGTCAGCCTGCCGGCGCACGGTTTTCTGCTGGTCTGGGCAGACGGCCAACCGGAGCAATCCCAGATCGGCGGCGAGCTGCACGTCAACTTCCGTTTGAGCCAGGGCGGCGAAACGATCGCGCTCTTCGACCACCTGGGCCAACTCGTGGACGCGGTTGAGTTCGGTCCGCAAGCGGACGACGCCAGCCAGGGCCGCTGGCCGGACGGCGCGCCGGAACCATTTTTCACCTTGCCGCGGCCGACGCCTGCTGCGGCCAACGCCCTGCCACCGGAGGTGCCCGTCGGCGTGCGCATCGTGAATTGGCAGGTGGGTCCGGACGGTGTGTTGACGCTCACCTTCTCCAGCCTGCCCGGACGGCGGTATCGCGTGCGCCAATGCGCGTCGCTGGTGGAACCTTGGACGGACACCGCGGGGGAAATCGTCGCGGCGGGGATCACGACTTCCTGGCAGGATACATTCCCAGCCGGCGGCGCGCGGCGGTTTTACCAGGTGGTGCTCGTGCCGTAGCGCCGGAGAAGTTGGTCGCAAGGAGGCGCCGCCAGACGCGGTGCGAGGCAAGGCCGGCGCGGCGAGGTGGCTGATCAGAGACGGGCTTGTTGGACGGGCAGCATCGTCTCGCGCACCCGGCGCTGGACCTCGAAAGGCGTCCACACGTTGCTCCGCCAGATGTGGACGAGCCGGCCTTCGGGGGAGATCAGGGCCGTCCGCAAATCATGCGTGATCACGCCGCCTTCAGGTTTGTAGAGCAGGCCGAAGAGTCCGGCAACGTAGTCCACCTGCTCTGGAGTGCCCCCACTCAACCAGCTACCGGCTGAGGGGGGAACATACGTCGAATGCCGCAGGCGCCAATCTCGAAAAAAGAGAATTCTCAAAAAATGTTTGGCCCGTGACGGGGTTCTTGAGAAAGTCCAGCCAGTCCAGCGCTGGACAGACGTGAATGGACGATATGGCACGTTGCGGCAACCAAACAGGACTTGTGCGAAGCTTCGCGAAAGGCGACGACCCGGCTGCGCGGAGACGACCCATTAACGAGGTGGGGCGAGACTCCTTGGAGCCTGCTGGTATCCGCCCTGCGGCTTCCGCATTCACTCTGATTGAGCTTCTGGTCGTCATGGCCATCATCGGGATTCTGGCCAGCCTCACGTTGCCGGCGCTGGGCCGGGCCAAGGCGCGGGCCAGCGGCATCGCCTGCGTTTCCAACCTCAAGCAACTCCAGCTCTGCTGGCAGATGTATGTGGACGACTTCCAGGGTCGCGTGCCGCCCAACCGCTCTGTTTTCACCAACGGCGTCTGGCGCAGCACGCCCGATTCGTGGATCGGGTCCAGCAGCGCGCCCTACGACACTGGCTTTGCTCTCGTCGAGCAAGGGTTGCTGTTCAAATACGACTACAATCGTTCCGTGGCGCTCTACCATTGCCCCGCCGACCACTCGAAAGGGGTCCATTCCAATCGGCTCCGCACTCGGAGCTACTCGATGAACGGCAACCTGGGCGGCCGGACCAACGAGGTGCAGAACACCGTGTCGCGTGCCGACGCCATCCCGAACCCGGCCAAGCTCTTGGTGTTCATCGACGAGGCGGAGGACTCGATCGACGACGCGCATTTCCTGGTCTGGCCCAACCCCGACACCCGCTGGGTGAACCTGCCGGCGGGCCGCCACGGGCAGACAGGCACCCTGTCCTTTGCCGACGGTCACGCGGAGAAATGGGCCTGGCAGTGGCCGAAGAAGTTCAGCCCCAAAAGGAGCTATTGGAAGATGGTTGTATCAACGAAAGACCTCGCCGACCTGCGGAAGCTTCAAGAGACGACGCTGGTAGTCAGCGAGTTCACCCCGCAGAAATGAACAGCCTAAACAAAGCATACTGTTCGTCGCAGCAGGCGTCGAGCGACATCCCTTGTGACTAGTCCGAGACATGTGATGCGAGCGGTTTGTGGCGCTCTGTCTGGTGGGCGCGAGCGGCGTGGTGGAAATCCTGCTAGAGTTGCTCGCGCATGGTTCTTTGGAGTGGTTATCGTGCTCGTTGCAACATCTGGCCTCAAGATTGCTGCGGTTTTGAGCGAAGGGGCTGCTCTCGGTATCCGCGATCCGGTTTTGTTCTTGCTGACGGCTCGGCAGACGTTCTTCCTGGCGGCGATTGTAGAACTTGCTGTCGCGGCGGCTGTCATGACTCGCAGAACCGATACGCTGGGAGCGGCGGTTGTTGCCTGGTTGTGTTGCGTGTTTATGACCTATAAAATCGGCTTGTTGGCAACCGATGGAGGCCATAGATGCAACTGCCTCGGCGCAATCTCTGCGTGGCTTTCGGAAAGAGATCGGCTAGGGGAGTACATCAGCATGGCACTGCTCGCTTACCTGGCCCTCCCGGCGGCGTGGCTCGTGGCTAGGAGCAGAACGGTTCATTACAGAAAGGCGTTCCCGTGCCTGTGGCTTTGCATCCTCGCGGTTTGGTCGCTTGTCGGCTTGGCCCAGGCCGACTCGCCCGAGACTCACGGGCCGTATGAAGTGAAGGGACGCGCGTCTTGGTACCGCGCGTCGAGTGCCGGCGTGATTTCTCCTGAGCCGGCGCGGAGCATGTCATTCTGGGTGTGGGCAGACGGAGGCCGTTGGTGGGTTAAGCTGGTAAGAGATAACGCAGGGGAGGAATTCGATCCGGGATTCGGGAACGGCGCCTACAAGTCCTTTGTTGAGGACTACGAGGTCGCGGCATGCGACGGCGCGTTCAGCTACCTGGTCAAGTCGAGCGAATCCGTAAAGCAGCGCTTGCCCAGGCTAGAAAACGCCGGAGAAGCCTGGCGAATGCCAGGCCAGTCTCCAGTGCATGCGAGCGCGGACATGGTTGCAGTGTGGAGCACGTATGCCTCAGCCTGCTACCTGCGGCAGCGAGGAGACCCATTCGTCGAGTTCGCGCGACAGAATCTGCCGAACGTGCCGTTCGGTGCTCGGCCTCCGATGAGCGCACGATGGAGTCTCATGCGAGAGCCCCCCTGGTTGCCGGAGATGCTCGACATCAGCTTCGACACCAACTGGTTCAGTGGTGGCCAACCTGGCACCGCCTCTGTGTTCTCCACGAGAAGCGCACTGCGGGTCGAGTCGACCACCAATGTGCATGGCCTACGACTGCCCCTTTCGACCACAGTGGCCTCTTTTGTACCATGGCCTCAACCGGATGGGACGTTCTCGAGGCGATTACAGGGGGTTCTGGTCGTTGACACCGTCGGGGCCTCTGCGACGCCTCTGGTTCCAGGTAGAATTCCCCCCGCGGTTCCGCAACCGGTATTACTCTCGGAATCCAGAACGACCGCTCAGGGTTCCTGGGCCTCTGTCGTCGTCCGCACGAACCGCTGGCCGTCGTCTCCATTGCGATGATGACCCTGGCTACGATCACGAACGCCTGCCCGGACTACACGATCTACAATCCGCTGACCGAGCTGCACATTCCCAAGCTCCTGAGAGGCGAGTTCTCGTACACACTGGGGACGGAGGTGTTCGGCCTGCCGCCCTATGCGAGCGTGGCACTATTCTACGCCATTCTCATTGGCGGCATCGCCTGGATGTGGCATCTGGCGGGGAAGGCGGAGAAACCGACGGAGACTCAACCGTTCCCAAACTTGGATGGACCCGGATAACGTCAGGGCAGAGCGAACCGCGCGGCCCCGGATCAACGTCACCCTGCCGGTGTACAACGAAGCGGCGCAACTGGCGGACAGCGTGCGGCGGGTCACGGAGTTCGTGACTGCTCTGCCGCAGTGGCGATGGGAAATCGTGATCGCCGACAACGGCTCCACCGACGGGACGCGGGCGCTGGCGGAGGAGATGGCGGGGAAAGTTCAGAAGTTAGGAGTTAGAAGTCAGGAGTCAGAAGTCGGAAGTCAGAAGCCGGAGCCGGCGGTTAAGCTGCGGGTGGTGCATCTGGACCAAGCCGGGCGGGGCCGGACGCCTAGCAGCCCGTCAAAAAAGCCCCGCTTTCGGAAACTCGGAGGGTTGAACAGAGATCCTGGGTCCGAAGGAGCGACCCGCGATGAGCAAGACCAGAATTACTCCCATGATCGTCGTCAACAGCT
>JAKANS010000301.1 GCA_021823625.1 bacterium
GAATTTGCCTTCGACGGAAATGATGAGGGTCTCACCCTGGTCGTTCACGAGCTCCTCCGTCATCGTGACGTGGACACCATCAGTGTCGATCATGAGGACCTGGCTTTTGGTGACCGGAGGAATCTCCGATTGGGCCAGGTTGAGTTTCCAGGTGCCTGCGAAGCTTTTAGTCGCCATAAATGACATGCTCCCGCGATCGGCAAGCGGCCGAACGATAAAGCTGGGCCACGTGCGCCGGAAAGGAAGGTGGAGCGTGAATAGGGCGTCCAAGTCCCTCCAATACTTTGAGCGGAAAAGCGGGGCGCACGTTCGCTCCGGCGCATGGTTCGGCGCTGTAGTCATTGGGTAATCTCGGTCGAGTAATTGGTGTACGACACGAGGGTGAAACCTCTCGGCGTGGCTTTGGGATCCAAAAGCTGCGTAACGGAATTCTGAACTCGTCTTCCGAAAAACTCCACCTCGGTCGGGCCGTAGCACCAGATGACCGGCACCCTCCAAATGCCTCGGTAGGATGGGGCTGGGACGACAAGTGTACCGCCCTGCCTGGCTGGAAGTGTCGTGCAGAGGGCTGGCGCGCGTGGCGGCTGCACCTCCAGCCATGCGCCGTTGGATTGTACTTGGGGCGCACAGGCGATGTAAGCAACGTCCAAAGGACTCGCGTTGGTGATGCCGAAAGAGAAACTGCCCGTCGCCGCAACTGGTACTCCGACGAATGAAAATCCAATACCCTTTGCCGGCGCTCGCGAGGAACGCGCCAATCGGAAGCCTAAAGCGATGAAGAGCATCACCGCACATACGCAAACAATGTACTTGGCTCTGGTCATCGGGGAAGCGCGAACTGCGTCAAGCCAGCGATTTCGGAAGGTGGTATGGTTCTCCAGTTTGTGTGAAGCTCGGCGGAGATTTTGACGTCGTTGTGGATCGCTCAGCGCCGGCGAGCACCGCCTCGCGGTCAGTAGCGACGACACCTCTCCCGAGGACGAGCGGCACGGCTTGTTTGCGGTCGGTTTGTCAAAGAGCGGCCTCCCTCTAGTCACGGCCCCAGCCGCCCCTTACCCACAGGCAAACCACTGCTCCCACGGCAGGTCCGCCTCCAAGGCCAGATTGAGTTCTTGCGCCAGCGTTTTGGCCGTCATCTTTTCCAGCCACACCAACTTGCTGTGGAGTTCGACAAACGCACTGAAGAGCACAAAGCCCAGCATCAGGATCAACCTCTGGGCCAGCATTGAGACCGGTTCGTGGTGATAGCAGTGTTCTAGGTGGTAGGCCTGCGCGAGTTCGTTGAAGGCCTTGTTCTCGATCCCCCAGCGCCGATGCCCCGCCCGGTAAATGAGCCGGGCGTCATCACCGTCGAGTTAGGCGCTGCTGGCCCAAACCCAGCGCCGGGTTTGCGGCTCGTGCCGGATCCTCCGGCCCCACTGTTCCTGCGGGCGGACGACGCGAACCTTCCGGCCGTATTGCGGGCTGAAGTCCAACTCCTTGACCTCCCACCACTGCACGGTGCGCGGGCGCTCGGGGTCCGCGAAGGCCCGGCCCGGGGGGTGGTCCTGACTGAGGCGGTGGGCTTCCCCAAAGACGTCCATGTCCTCCCGCTTGAGCACCACGACCCACGCCCAGCCCAGGCGCTCGACGCGCCGCAGGAAGGGCCCCTTGGCATACCAGGCGTCCACGGTCACCGCGTCCACAAAGCGTGCTCCGTACACGCGCCGGATCCGGCCCAACAGACGCAAGGCCGCCGCACCTTCTCCCTCCCCCGGCCGAATTGGTTCCAGGTCCAGCACGACATTGAGTTTGGGGCCGTTGATCTGAGCGACCACGTACCGGTGATAATACTCGATGACCCGCTGCTTGTGACCCTGGGCGTCGGTGACCTCGACGTGTCGCTGGCAGCAGTCCGGGCAGCAACGATGGCGGCTGTGGAAGTGCTCGTTGGCGTCCAGGCTCAGGAAGAGCAGACCGTTGAGTTTGCAGCCTTCCAGGGCCTTGTTCGCCTTGAGCGTCTTGGCCACCGACGCCAGGACGTGCCGCCGGTCCGCCACGTTCAGGTGCTCGGTGACGTAGGCCAGGGTGTGATGGGTCAGGGGCGCCTTCAACCCACACAGGTGCCGCCAGCGACGCCGGTGGGTTTGGGCGGCCAGATTCAGGTAGCTGGACACGCGCAGCGCCCCCCCCCAACACCAGCGTCCGCAACCCCGGGTTGAGCGGGATCTGCGCATAAGGCCGTCGGTCCCCTACGCCGCGCAACCGGGCCGGGAGATGAAACACCTTCCGGGCGTAGTTCAAGAACTGGGTCAGCGCGTTCACGAGGCGCCCGGCAGCGGTTCCCCCCGACGCAGCAACTCGGTGTTGACCGGGGAGAGTTCCGCGAGGCCATCGTAGAACTGGTTGAAGGCGGCCGTCGCGACGCGGGCGGTCGGCTGCGCCTCGGGGGTTTTGAGCAGGAACTTCTGGATCTGGCCGACGGCCAGGCACTGGGTCAGGTAGTAGAAGGGGCCGTGCTTCTGGCCCTGGGCGCAGGCGCAGCGAGGTTTGCCGCAGGTGGTGAAACGTTCGACGACGCTGGCGCGGATGAGGTGCGGGGGCAGGTGGAGTTGGGCCAGGAGGCGGTGGCGGCGCTGGCGCAGGGCGAGGGTGGAGAGGCGGCGAAGGGCGTGAACCTTTGCCATATCTATGGGCAAGATACGCGGCTTTGACCAGGCTGCAAGCGAAACCGAAAATGCCCCGCGAAACCGAAAATGCCCCGCGAAACCGAAAGTGCGCGACGGGGACCAAAGGGCTTGGGGTCACGTTCTCTCCATCAGCGCGGCAAGACCATCTTCCGAAACGGCTGGGCGTCACCGAGTGCGCTGTGCCGCCTAACAGTTAAGTGAGCGACAATCGGGTTTCAGATTTTGTCGCCATATTGATATTGCTGAAAAGTGTGTAGCGGTCCAAGTGCTTCTCCGGCTTTGGGTTGGCACTGCCGCCATTCCTTTCGTGTTGCCTATTACGCGGGCAACGCGACTTTTCAACGGCCGCCGACAGCCTCACCGGTGCGCGATCCGCGGCGCGAGCCAACGCCGCGAACGATATGTCCCCCCGTGCGGCCAAGTCGTCGCGATGCCGGCATTGGAGCATGGCGGCACCGTAAAGGCGTGCCGCTGTTCGTGTCAACTTGATTGGCAAGGGCTTGCGCGTAACCGACAGTCCAGGTGCCAGGCCGTTTGCCAAAGTTGCGTCGCGGGGAAAGCCTCAGCGCGTGTCGGAAAATTCCATTTTGCCGTAGCAGCCGACGTGAGTCGGCTCAAATCTCGTCGCAAATCCCTCGGTTTGGCTCGCAGCCAGAGCCGGCTCACGCCGGCTGCTACCATTTTTCAGACATGCTCTTAGGCCGCTTGCCCTTTCAGTGCGGGTCAATTCGTTCGAACACACCATGACTGGTATGGGTGTTCCCGCGCTCATCATAACTCAAGTATGTCACTCGAACGACGTGCCCATCTTTGGACAGCACGGCTGTTTCCCGGACGCATACCCGACCGTTCTTCTTGGCGATGCCCTCAACGGTA
>JAKANS010000302.1 GCA_021823625.1 bacterium
AAGGCCGCGTTGAGCGGGCTGGCGGCCGAGCCCGATCGGGTGCGCACCGTCACGGCTTGGCCTTGGATTGTTAGTATCAACTTGAAAGCGAACTGGAATCGGCCGCCTTGCGGTACCACTTCATCGCTTGTGCTGGGTCCTTCGGTACCCCCTCGCCATTCTCGTACATCGTGCCCAGGTTCGATTCTGCAGCGGCCCAACCCTGGTCGGCTGCTTTGCGATACCACCTTACTGCTTCGACCGGATCCTTGGGTAAGCCCTCGCCTTTTGCGTACATCGCGCCCAAGTTCGATTCACCAAGCGCATAGCCCTGATCGGCAGCCTTGTGGAACCACTTCACCGCTTCTGCCGGGTCTTGCGGCACCCCATCCCCTCTCACGTACGCCATGCCCAGATCAACCAGAGCGAAGTTGTCTCCCTTCGCCGCGCGCTCCCGCAAGTCGGCAAGCTTCTCGGCTGCAGTCGGAGGGGACTGAGCCAGGCCCAATGTGATGCCCCAGGCCAGCAAGATTGACTGCGTCCCCAACGCAAGTCTTCGCAAGGGAGTCTTCATGGCTTGTCTTCTTATGCCGGCCGCCGAGCAAGAGCCAGTGAAAAACCATCAGTGCGCGACACGCGTGTGCGCAACGCACTTGGCGGCGGCGAATGGCCAGCGTAGGGTGCCGCCATGTTTAAGCCCATTTCCGCAGTTGCGCTGCTGGCGTCCGGCCTGGCGTTCGTCGCCGTCCTCAAGCTCACGGCCGCCGCGCCGCGCGCCCTGCCGCCGGGTCATTTGCCCAACGACGTCCGCCTGCGTCCGCTCAAGGACCTCGATGGCTACTTCCCGTTCACGCTGCCCGAGTCGCGCGAGGCGTGGGCAAAGCGTGCCGAGCGGGTGCGGCACCAAATCCTCGTCGCTGAAGGGATGTGGCCGATGCCGAGCAAAACGGATTTGAACCCCGTGGTTTACGGGCGCATCGATCGCGGCGATTACACGGTGGAGAAGGCTTACTTTGAAAGCGCCCCCGGCTTCTTTGTCACCGGCAACCTGTACCGGCCCAAAGGCAAGACCGGCAGGGTGCCCGGCGTGCTTTGTCCGCACGGGCATTGGAACAACGGCCGGTTCATGGATGCCGGTCTGGATGAGGTGCGCAGCGAGATTGTGCAGGGCGCGGAGCGCTTCGAGGAAGGCGGGCGTAGTCCGCTCCAGGCACGCTGCGTCACGCTCGCCCGGATGGGCTGCGTGGTCTTCCACTACGACATGATTGGCTACGCCGACAGCACGCAGATTTCGCAGGCGCTCGCGCACGGTTTCAGCAAGCAGCGGCCGGAAATGAACTCGCCGGAAAACTGGGGGCTGTTCAGTCCACAAGCCGAGGAGCACCTCCAGAGTGTGATGGGCTTGCAAACCTGGGATTCGATCCGCGCGCTTGATTTCCTGCTCAGCCTGCCGGACGTGGACCCGGACCGGATCGCGGTCACGGGCGCCAGCGGCGGCGGCACGCAGACGTTCATCCTGAGTGCGATCGACCCGCGGGTGAAGGTCGCCTTTCCGGCAGTGATGGTTTCCACGGCAATGCAAGGTGGCTGCACGTGCGAAAATGCCTGCGACCTGCGGGTGGACACGGGCAACGTCGAGTTCGCGGCGTTATTCGCTCCGAAACCGCTGGGCATGACCTGCGCGAACGATTGGACGGTCAAGATGTCCACGAAGGGATTTCCGCAACTCAAGGCGCTGTTCACGCTGCTGGGCGCGCCGGACAATGTGATGCTGAAACGCGCCGAGCAATTCGGCCACAATTACAATTACGTGAGCCGCGCCGCCATGTACTCATGGATGAACCGCCAGCTCAAACTCGGCCTCCCGGAACCGGTGGTGGAACAGGACTACCAGCGGCTCACGCGAGAGGAGATGTCGGTCTGGGACGATCAGCACCCCAAGCCCGAAGGCGGTCCGGACTTCGAGCGCCAGTTGCTGCGACTCTGGAATGATGACGCGCAGGACCAGTTGCTCGGCGCCAGCATGAACCCAGAGCGGTTCCGCGAGCTGGTTGCTCCAGCCTTGGAGGTGGTGATCGGCCGCACGTTTGCCACCGCGGGAGAACCCGTTCTCATCACCGCTGCGACGACGCAGCGCGACGGCTGGCAGGAAAAAACCGGCGTGTTGCGCAATGCTTCTTACATGGAAGAAATCCCAGTGGTGTTGCTCCAACCGGCGGGTGGCGGGACCGGAGCCGTCCTTTGGCTCAGCCCGGAAGGCAAGGCAGGGTTGTTCGCCAGCGATGGCGCGCCCAAGCCTGAAGTGCGCAAATTGATCGCGGCGGGCAAAACCGTTCTGGGCGTGGACTTGTTCATGCAGGGCGAATTCCTCGCCGATGGCCAGCCGTTGACGAAGACCCGGCGCGTGAAAAACCCGCGCGAGGCGGCGGCTTACACGTTCGGTTACAACTACAGCCCGTTCGCGCAGCGGGTGCAAGACGTCCTCACCGCGCTCGCCTGGCTGCGGTCGCCGGACGGCGGCGCGAAGCACGTGGCGCTGGTGGGCCTGCAAGGCGCCGGACATTGGGCCGCCGCGGCACGTGCCGTCGCGGGCTCGGCGATCGACGCGGCGGTAATCGACACCGACGGGTTCCGCTTCGGCGGGGTGAACGACCTTCAAAGCCCCGACTTCCTGCCCGGCGGCGCCAAGTACCTCGATGTGCCGGGAATGCTCGCGGTTGCCAGCCCCGCCCGGCGACTGCTGCTGGCCGACCGGCCGGAAGACCGGGAGTTCATCGAAGCCGCGTTCCGCGCCTCACCGCAACCCGCGGCCCTGGCTTCGCTCGCGGGCGATCCGGCCGAGCGCGTCGTGAAGGCGGTCGCCTGGCTGCTCGAACAGAAGTGAGCCGACTCGCTCCCGCCGCACCTCGAAAATGCCCCTTGCACAAAGCCTCGACGCGAATAGCGTGAAACCAGGTGCGACAAACCGTTTCAGCTTTGCTCGGGGCCATAGCCGCGCTGGTTGGCTGCGGTCCGCGTGGCGATCATGCCTCTTCGATGGGCTCGGCGCCTGACTACCCGGCGCTCCGGCAGCGGATGGTCGCGACTCAACTCCAGCCGCCGGCCCGCGACATCACCAACGCCCGCGTGCTGGCCGCGATGGCCAAAGTGCCCCGGCACGAGTTCGTCCCCGAGAAGCTGCGCGCCGAGGCTTACGAGGATTACCCACTGCCCATCGGCCACGGCCAGACGATTTCGCAGCCATACATCGTCGCCTTCATGACCGAGAAGCTGAATCCCCAGCCCAGCCACCGGGTGTTGGAGATCGGCACCGGTTCCGGCTACCAGGCCGCCGTTTTGGCGGAATTGGTTTCCGAAGTTCATACGATCGAGATCGTCGAACCCCTGGCCCAGCGGGCGAAAATCGACCTCGAACGACTGGGTTATCGGAACGTCAAGGTCCGCGCCGGAGACGGCTATCAAGGGTGGTCGGAAGCCGCGCCGTTCGACGCCATCATCGTGACCTGCGCGCCCGACCACGTGCCCAA
>JAKANS010000136.1 GCA_021823625.1 bacterium
ACCATCAACTCCGCAAGGTCGAGCGAGTCCAGCCGCAACTCCGGCGCCAGCAACCGCGCCTCGAAGTCAAGCCGCTGAGGCTGCCCCCCGTTCCGGCGGTGCACCGCCAGCACCAAGACCTCCAAACGTTCGGCAATGTCAGACATGAAATTGGGTAGCAGCCCGTTCAAAAAGCCAGCCACCACCGCCGCGGTTTCCAGTGGCCCTGCGGACGCTTTTCCCAAGCCTCCCAAAACAGGTATGCGCAGAGCAGCAGCACGACCCAGCCGAACTGGAGATCGGGGTTGTTGCTCCAGAACCACTGGGCACGCGACACCAGCCAGGCCATCGCCAGAAAGGCCGGCGCGAGCAAGGCGAGCGGTTGAAGGGCGGTGGTCATCGGTGATCGCGGTGCTTTGGAGTCGGTCTGAAAAATGGGTGGCGCAGGCGACTCGCCCGCCCCGGCCGGCGAGTCGCCGAACGGCACCGGCGGGTCGCCTGGGCCACCGGAAAATGAATTCTCAGACACGCGCTTAGGACTTGTGCGCAGTCCAGGCTCGCAACTCGGTTTCGTAATTCGCCGGCTCGAGTCAGAGTCCCAGGAACGAGCGCAGCAACGCGTCCGCCGACACCCAATCCCCGCCGGCCACTTCGGTCGAAATCCGGATGAACTGTTTGGGGCCGAGAATCGGCCGGCGCGCTTTCTATGAGCCCCCCGTAAGCGACAGGCCACCTACCCATGGCTGTTGGCCTGTCGCTTACCTTGTGTTTTCGGCCGTGATACAACTGAAAGGATGGCGCACTCGATCACGAAGAGAAAACGGATCGAGGTGATTTGGAGCGGAAAGTCCACCGATGCGAACAACAGACATGTTCCCAAGGCCAGCCAAAGCATGCCAACAAACACGCGATCGGCCGGGAATCCGCCGTCGGTGAAGACGAGCCCGACAGCCAGACCGAAGGCGACGAGCAAGAGCGTCGTTCCGACGGTCCCAAACGTCGCCAGAATTTCCAGCCAGTCATTGTGGGCCTGGGCACACCAATCGTCATCAGCCTGGCTGCGGTAGAGAAAATAAACGCTCGAGAAACTGCCCGGGCCGGTCCCGAAAAGCGGGTAGTCTCGAGCCATGCGCCAGGTATTTTCCCAGATCGCCAGGCGTCCCGAATCCAGGGAATCGTTTTCCAGACGCCCGGTCAGATCCTTCCATTCGATGGCCAGAGACAGGCAGAACGCCAGCGACAGAATCGTGAAAATATAATACCGGGTTTGGACCCGACTCTGCCGATGTACCGATAGCAGCACGGCCAAGGCGGCGAGAATCGAGAGCGACCCCAGAATCAGGCCTGCCCGGCTCAGGGAAAAAATCGGCACGCTGGCGGCGAGGAGGAGACACGGCAGGAGGTAGTTGAAATACTGCGGACGCCAGCCCCGCTGGGAGGCGCGAACCGCGCGGCGCAAGGCCCACCACAGCCCCAAGATCAGCGGCCAGGCCAGGAGGAAATACGCCGCCGCATTGCTGCGATAGGCGTACGGACCGAATTGAGCGGTGGTCGTCTTGTTGATGTGCGGTTCAATGAGCCAGAGCAGCCGGGTGCCGCCTAGAGCCCGTTGGGCCAGGCCTTGGATCGCGAGCAGGGCGCTATTGAGGCTGAGAATCCAAACCAGCACCCCCAGCCGCCCGGACAGGAAAGCACCGCCGCGCGGAGATCGGGTGTCCGAATCGCTGGAACGCCTCCGCTCCCGACTACGCTCGATGGCTCCACCCAGCAACCAATCCCGAACTGCCCAGAAGGTCAGCGCCAGGCAGAGGCAGGCGCGGAGGGTTTTCCAAGTGGCAGCGCTATCGAAGCTGCTGGGCAGCCAGGGTATAAAACCATGAGTCTGAAACTGGTAGTTCTGGGGGTTAAAACCGGCCCGCGCGTTCAAAGCGCCGATCAGGCAGTAAGCAACGATAAGGATTGTGACGGCAGCCAGGGCGCGCGTGATCCATCGGCGGGACTTGCTGCTGCGCCGCAAGCCGCCAGAGTCGTGGGCTTGGACCGCGACTCGACGGGACAGCCACTTCAGAGCCAGGAGGAAACCGAGAAGCCAGCCCGCCACGTTGGTGACCTCGATGGCCCAATCGGTCGTGCTGCCGAAGGCCCAGGGGCTGAACACGAGCGCGACGCAGAGTATCCATCCCGAACCGACATCGGCCACTCGATGGATCAGGCGGACCCACGATGAAACCGGTCGGCCAGCCAAGCTGGCGAATTTAGGTGGAAGGGCCGGCTTCTCCCCTGGATTGACTGATTCGCCGCAGCCAGAATCAAGGAGATTATCCATTACATTATCGGGGCTTAGCGAGCGGCCGGCAAGTTATCGAGAGGAAGTGCGAACCGTGGCCGAAAGCCAGGGAAGACTTCCCGGGGCCACGCCGGGAAACCAAGTGCGCTCTGACTGGCCCGACAAAACAAAACGGGCAGTGCGCCGCTCGAAACGACCGCACCGGGGATCCCAATTCGCACCGCTTACGATGGGATCTCCGCAGGTTCCGGCTTCAGACCGCGTTGGTCTCCGAAGGCCACCAGTCCCAGCACGAAACAGTCGTCGATCACGTTCGATGGCTCGGGTACGCACGCCCTTCAGCGCAGCACGGGCCACCGAGTAATGGAGGCTTGAACGAACGCTACTGCACCCCGGCCCAGCCGACAAGCCGGAACCGAGGTGCGGAAGCGTAACAAGGACGGGAGTGAGACCGATCTGCGGACATGATTAGGAAAGCACCCTCCCTGGGTTGCCTCCAGCAAAGCCCTCTTGGAGATGGAGAACGCCTCACGAATCTCGCGGCACACGCCAACACACCCACCAGACCACGCTGGCTCCGGTGTCTTCCCGGTGTTTCCCCAAAAATTCTTATGCCATCTTCGACCGTGCGGCGCGCTTTCTCAACCGCCAAACCAAGGCGACGCTTCCGACTAAAAATAGGGCAACCGTAGATGGTTCAGGTACAGCCTGCATACGCGCCGCAAAATCGGTGGGAAGCGTACCAACCCGTTTGTTCACCCATCCGCCACCGCTGTTTTCCCAATAATCCACGATGTTGTTGCCGATGGTGGGCGGTCCGAAGAGGTTCACGCCGGCCGATTCTCCGCTTCCGCTATCCACCCCACTAAACGTGACCGCCCAAGTGAAGCGGTCCGGAAGCAAAGCGGTCAGGGGGAAAGCGGCACCGGTGACGAAATCCGTGATTTCCACCTCGCCGCTGCCGCTTCCCGTAGCGGGGATGGCGAAGGGGCCGGAATCGAAGAAGCTTGTGCCTGGCTGCCCGGAGGGTCCATCTTGGGCATAAAAGCGAAGCCGAAGGGTTTCCGGGTTGGAACTCTGCAAATAATACTGGAAGGTGAATGCGGTGAGACTGCGTTCCGTGCCCCCAAGAACGATCTCGTCTCCGATTTCCGTGGTGCCGCCGGGAGTGCCCGCGTCGAGGCGAAAACCGAGGTCGGTGGTCGTGTTGTCGTAAACCGTGGCTGCCTTGACTGCGCCAGCGAGGCACACGCAACCCATCACGCAATTTGCCAATACATTTTTCATCACAAAGGGTGGTTTGAACATTCTTCTAGGTTAATGGGCAGAACTGGATAAGCTGGCTGGGACTTAAGGTTTGGAGTAATCACGGGGTCCATCGTAGCGCGGGACATCGCCGGTCCGAAGTTTGGTCGGGGTTGACGAGGGAGGCGGCAGCGGCGTGATATGCACACCGAACCCCCCCCCGTTGGCCAAGGCGCGGGCAGATTGCGAACTCACCGTGGCTTTCGCGATCTCCTCACGATAGGCCGGCGCCGCCTTGATGGCCACCGACGCGATGGCCTCCTTCAGCTTGGGCTGCAGCTCAATGGCGGCGGCCACAATGGCGGAAGCCGCCTCGGGCGCGACCCCACACACGGCCCCCACCACCGACAGGGTCGAGGCTGCGGAAATCCGGATCGCCGCTTTGACGACGTTGACCGCGTTGGTCACCTTCAGGGCAGGCGGGGACTGGGCCACCAAGCTGGCCGCGGCGGCCGGCAACTCGGCCGCCCGCACCTTGCCTAGGGCCTGCTTAAACTCCTTGACCGTGGACTTTCCGTCCGCCGCCAGCACGGTACCGGCCAGCAGCAGCATCCCCGCGGTGCAGGTCAGATACTTCCAGACTGATTGGTTTTTCATAATCGAAATTGGCCGACGTGAATTTGAACTCTAGATCGTCACTGCTTACCACACGCGCATTTAAGTATTTCCCCGACTCAATGTCAAGGCCGTTTTTCATGTTTTATTTTTGGACTTTCCCCGTTTTTTCAGGCGAAGGCAAACAGCAGCAGTTGGGCGGAGGGATGAGCGCCCGGTGGGGCGCGCGGGGGCATGACCACACGCTCAGGCGCGACAGGAGGATGCGGATGCCATCGGCCAGCGTATAGTAAGTAACGAAAGTCCGGCACGCCGAAGAAGCGTTTGACCAGCTTCTTGACCCGGCTGACCAGCACCGCCAGCTTCAGGCTCTCGCCCAGCCACGCCGCCGAAAAATACGCCGTGGTCATCACCAGGGTCGCCAAGTTTCGCAACCGCTCGTAGGTGCGCACGCGCAGGTCTTCCAGTGGATAGGGAAGCGGAGGGTCGCCTCGACCCGCCAGACCGATCGCCGGGTGGCCTTCACCGGCACGTTCGTGAGGAGCAGGAGCGGTTCCTGTCCCAACCCCTGCACGATCACCAAAGTCAGTTCCCCCCCCGGCCACCGGGGCAGGTGCCCGGAGCGAAAGCCGTGTTCCCAGTGGCCCTTTCGCTCGCCGCCGGCGGCCTCGCGCACCGGCGTCTCGGCGTAACGCATCCGCACCTCGCAGGCCAGTCGCGGGCCAAACGGGAACGCCCGCGGACCACCAGGTGACGCTGGCCGGTCAGGCGCCTAATGACGCGCAAGCCTCGATTTTTAACAGGGGGGCGTAGAGCCGGGACCGATCGCCGCCCCGGTCCATCACGTAAAGGCCCCAGCCCTGCGTGGCCGCGACCGTCCGGTGCCCCAGCGCCAGCACCTGGGCATTCTTCGCTCACGAAGTCCGGGGCCTCGGCCGACCAGAGTTGTTGCAGGAGCGGCCGCACCCGTCGGCTCTGCGGCGCACACGCCAGCACCCCGCCGCTCCAGTAACCGCTGACCAGTTCGCCGATGCTGCCGTCGCGCACCGTGGCCAGATGCGGCCTGGCTTGGGCGTAGGGCTTGCGAATAGCCGTCGGGGCAATCACCCGGCACGTCTCCTGGCTCACGCGCCGCGCCGCGTGCTGCACGAGGTGCGGTTGCACCGTCGGCCCCAGCGCCGGCTCCGCCAAGTGATGGGATAACCGCTCCTCCGTCTTCTTGAGCGCGAGGTCTTCCCCCAAGACCCGGGCCACCTGACTGAGCTTACAGTCCTGGCTGGCTGACAAGCCGAAGCGCATCGGCTCCAAGAACCGGGCCTTGGGTTTGGAAAAGTGGGGGGAGAATATCCCCGAAAAAGGGTGAATCTGAGCGCGCGATTTCGGGGCGATGGGGGTAGCCTTCATCCCTGGCCTCCGCGGTTGGCTGGTGGGTCTGGATCAGCCAAAGCAGCCGCTGGTTGCGGGGGCCAGTTTTCCACTGGTCGCTCCCCCCCACAACCTCCACTCAAAGACCTGGCGCCAACGGCACTTCAAAAACCGGGGGCTTTCGTGCAAGGCCATTTCCATATTCTCTAAAGTTTTCCCAAGTTTCGTCAGGCAGTGAGCTTTATCCCGCCCTCGCAGTTTGAGTGTTTGCATCCTCCGGACCGCACAACAGAGTCGTTCGGCTCTCGGGGAAACTAGTTGAGATTACCCTCCGGCTCCGCCAGGGTGGCAGCCCCGGCCGCCTGCCACGTTGCCCCGGTTGAATTCTCCCGGTCCCACCGAACACCACCGCGGCGAGCCGCTTGAGAACGGCTTGTCCGCGCTTTCCCTACCCATGAACCTCCCGGAGGCTGCGTTGATTTCCAACGACTTGCAGAAGAGGGGTTCAGGGGCACAATTCGTGAGCCTCGGCGGCTCATGGAATCTCTCAATGGGAGAACCTCGTCAGGGCAGAGGCCCGTAGATGTGAACGGCATACGGGCCAAAAGAGTCGCTGATCCAATGGCGGCTGACGGGAACGGCCCGCTCCTCACCAAGCACCGCAACAACTTCCCCGGCGGCAGGCATCTGGCTTCCGCCGCGGCGTGGCGTGGAAGAACGGCCCGGGGGGCGTGTTCCCCGGTTGCTCCCGGGAGATCCCGCGGGCAGCAAAAACCGGTACTCCAGCGATCGATCGGTGTTGTTGACCGCGACGATGTAGCGGCCGGCCGGGACGGATGAATTCCCCGCCACTACCGCCAGCAGCGTCGAGGTGACGCTGCTTTCCAGTGCGGCGTTGAAGCCCGAGCGGCGGTCGCCGAAGTCATGCACCTTGCCCCACCAGAGGCGCTTGCCCTGGAACAGCGGCCGGCGCTCGCCGACCTCTTTGACCACCGATTGCAGCGCCTGCCAGACTTCCGAGTGCTGCTGGATTTTCCAACCCCCGTCGAATTCGTAATAGAAAATGCCGTCGGCTCCACGCGCGAGGGCGTCGTAGGTCATGCACCGCATCTCCGCTGCAGTGGGAGGGCGGAACGGACCGGGAACGGAAAGGAGATCCTTGAAACTGGTCCAATCGAACGCCTGAACGATGGCGATGAGGGTCTTATCCTCGCCGGCCGCGAAGCGGGCCAGACGAACGTGCTGGCCGAAATTGGCCAGTGGCAACCACGGTATGGGGTAGCGATCGATCAGGAGGAAATCGGTCCGGGCGGCATAGTCCAAAGCCTGCGATCCCTGGCAGAGGGTGATGGCGCCGGGCTTGTGGGCGCCGGCGGTGCGCAAGGTGCGATGGGCGAGCGAGACCTCGCTGGGACTCACGAGATTCAGGTCGGGTTCGTCGCACAGATACCAGGCCCACAAGGCCGGGTGCCGATCGAGCGAGCCGGCCGTTTTTGCGAGAACCGCCGGGTCGAACTCGGGGCCGGCCTGGGTGCCGGGCTCGGCTAAAACGCGAAGGCCGACGGCGTACGCGGCGTCGAGGTACGGTTGGTCGGCACGGCCGACGATGGTGTTGAAACCGGCCTCCTTCAGCCGGGGGAAGTCGTTGGTCGAGGGCACGCCGAAGATGCCGATGGGAAAAGGCGCGGAGGCACCCGCGAACGGCGGGTTCTGCCGGGCGGAGGGGGCGCGGCATCCGGGCGCGAACAGGATCAGGACGAGGAGGGAGAGGAGCGAGCGAGTCAAGGGCATGCTCTCGATTCTCCGGATGACCGGGGCAATGAAGCTTTTCGGAAATCGCAGCGGAAGGGCGCCGTCAACGGGGCGACGCCGGGCCTGCCGGGAGGCACTTTCGCCGAGGCTTCAAGGATCGGCCAGAAGCCCTGACAAGCCCCCACCATTCGCCGCGCGGGCCCACGCCCTCCGGAGGACCGGGCGAAGCCCGCGCGGGGATGGACGGGCTGGGAGAAGATCCGCCTGGCCAGCGCGGACTGAGTGCAAAAGAAGGGCCCCGCAAAGCGGGTAGGGACGGATTCCATTCCGTCACTGATTTCATGGCCCAGAATGGGGCGCGGGTGACCTCGGCCCCCACAGGGTCGAGGGGAGAGAAAAATTCGCCGTCGCCAGCAGGAAACTCCCCACGCCTATTCGGTCGCTCAAAAACCGAATGCGCCCGCTTAGCGCCGGTCTGAAAGCCCTCGCCACGACGCCGGGTGGCGGCAGCCGGCCTACCTCTTCCCGCGAGGGACCATCGATTCTGTAGGCCCGGTGTCCGCACCGGGCGGGTTTCCGAGCCGGCTCTTACTTCGATCCGTAAACGCCCTTCTTGGCATATTTCCCCTGGTAGGCATAATCGTAGTAGGGGTCGTAGTAATATCCATAACCCAGACTGCGGCGCCGCGGCATCTGGTTCATCACCACCCCGGCCAGCGGGCTCCGGGCTTCCACGAGCCCCTGCACACAGCGGGTGATGGCCCGCCGCGGCGTGCGCGCGGCCCGCACCACCAGGCAGACCGTCTGCACATTCTTCACCAGCAGGAGGGTGTCGCTGACGGCGTGAATCGGCGCGGAGTCCACCACCACGCGATCGTACTTCTGCAAAGCCTCGTCCAACAAGCCCTTCAGACCGGTGTTGGCCAGCAACTCGGCCGGGTTGGGAGCGGTGGTGCCGCCCGAGATGAAGAACAGGTTCTCGACCTGGCTGGACTGGACCACTTCCTCCAGCTTCTTCTGGCCGGTGAGGTAATCGGTGACCCCGACCGACTCCTGGTCTTTTCCCGTCAGGTTGTCCTCGACCATGGGACGGCGCAGGTCGCCATCGATCAACAGGGTTTTCAGCCCGAGCTGGGCGAGGCTGGCGGCAAAGTTAACGGAGCAAAAGGTTTTCCCCTCCCCGGGGACGGCGCTCGTAAAGAGGAAGGTGCGGCGATCGTCGATGCGCCCAAGCATGGAGAGGCTCGCGCGGAGGGAGCGGAAGGCTTCGGCTCCGTTCGACTTGGAATCTTCCGCCACCACGACAAACTCCCGGCCGGCCCGCACCGCTTTCATGTGCGGAATGGCGGCCATCACCGGCAGAGACAGGATTCCTTCCATTTCATCCACGGTCTTGACGCTGCTGTCCAGGGCATTGAGGCCAACGACGAGCAACATTCCCGCGCCCATCCCGACGAGGATCGACAGGGCGAGGATCATGGATTTTCTTGGGGAAACCGGTGCCTCGGGGGGGAAGGCCGCCTGTACGAGGCGGATCGCGCTGGGCGGGGCCTCCTTGGTGATGTCGCTCTCCTTCATGCGGTTCAGGACGGATTCGTAGAGCGTACGGTCCGATTCCACTTCGCGGGTCAGGACATCGTATCGGATGGCGAGTCTGCTGAGAGCCAGTGCGGCGGCCTCCTGCTCGGCCAGGGCTTTCTCGAGGGCTTCGTCGGCCGCGCGGGCGCTCTCGACCCCCGCCTTGAGGGTCTGCACCATCTTGAGGACCTCGCCGGCCAGGTTATCCTGCAGCTCGCGCAACTGGCTGACCATCTGGAGGTATTTGGGATGCTTTTCCTTGTAGCGCTGACGGACGGCGGCGAAATCGTTCTCCCCTTGGGTCAGGCTCATCCGCGCGGCCAACACCGATGGGTTGTTGGCGATCACCGCCAGCGTCAGGAGCGACTCCACGTTCGTGCCAAAGCTCGCCACTTGGGCATAGTCGGTTTCGGCCCTGATCCGGGCCGACTTGGCCTCGGTGACCTTGGTGCTGAGCTCCTTCAATCTGGCCACGACGGTGTTCTGCCGTTCATCCAAAGAGGTGACGCCGTTCGTTTCGCGGTAGGACTGGAGGGCGAGCTCGGACTGTTGGAGCTGTTTGCGGAGCCGTTCGGCTTCGCTGAAGAGGAACGTGTTGACGTTTGAAATGGAAGAAGTGCGCCACGCCGCCATTTCACGGAGGTTTTCCTGAACGACGGCATTGGCGATCCGGGCGGCCCAGAGGGGGGAGCGGTGGCGCACGGAGACATCGATGAGGCGGGTGCCCCGCCGGAGTTTCACGTCGATCAACCGGTCGAGGACGGCGGCCAGTTGTGCCGGGCGGGGCGGGTCGACCTGGCCCAGGGCATTGGTCACCGACAGGAAGAACGGTTCGAGGGCGAGCCGGTTGCTCTCCGCCACCCGCTCCAGGGTTCTCCGGCTCTTGAGGCTCTGGGCGATCGTCTGGAGGATATCCAGACTGCGGAGATCCTCGCGTTGGCTGTTCGCGATCACGACGATATCCCGCTCTTGTTGCTCGACCTGGAGGGTGGCGGTGGCCTGGTAAAGCACGGGGGCGTAGCGCAAGTAGGCCACCGCCAGGCCCAGGCAGACCAGCAGGCAGAGGACCACGAGCCAGCCCTTCTCCAGCAGCGCGTGCCAGAGCCGGCGTCGATCGACATTGGCATCCATCTCCGGGTAGTCGACGCCGCTGGGGGAAGGGATGGGATCGTTGGCGGGCAGGAGGTTTGTGTCAGGCATATCAAAGCCATTTTTCGCCGACGACGATGACGTCCTCGGGCAGGATTTCAAAGCTCTTTTCGTTTTTCCGGGAGGCCATGGCTTGGGCGTCGAGCGGGAGCACCACGCTCTTGCCGGCGACCAGGCGTTGCACGGTGATTTTCCGCGGGTTGCCGATGCGGGTGTAACCGCCCGCCATGGCGATGGCTTGCAGGAGGGAGACCGATTCGTCGGGAGGGATCTCGTAGGAGCCGGGCCGCTGCACCTGGCCCAGCACGGTGAACCGGCGCTTGGCAAACTCGATCACGTTGAGGGTGACCCGCGGGTTGACCAGGTAATCTGCGGCCAGGAGATCGTGGATCTTGACCGAAGCCTGGTTCACCGTGTTGCTGGCCACGCGGACCGGCCCGAGAAGAGGCAGAGTGACGGTGCCGTCCTTGCCAACCCGGACCACGGCGGTCAGATCCTCTTCCTGGTAAACCTTCACCTGGATGACATCGCCTGCCTGCAGCTCGTGCAGCGCGGCCTGGGCGGCCTGGGCGGCCAGCGGTTCGACGGCCGATGGGGTACGGCCAGGGGTCTCACCCGGGTCGGCCGGATTCTGCGCCCGGCCGCTGCAGGCGGCCAGCAGCAGCCCCGCGAGCAGCAGGAACCGGCCCGGCCGGCCGGCCCGCGGCGCCCGCGAGGGAACTGACGGGGACTCGTAGCGACCGCGCTTCGCCGGCGCGCAAGGTCTTTGCAACATTCTCATTAGTTTTGGCATCAGAGACATCTTCCTGAAATCTCGTGAAAACCGCCAGAAATCAAGCCTTTTCGCCGCTTGTTGGTTCTGTGGGGCGGAATGTGCCGGCCCAAGCGGGCTCTCATGTCAGAAACGCCGATGAATTCAAGGGTTGGGAGCATGTTGTCTATGGGACGGCACTGTTTTGGCCTAAAAGCGGCGGGGTTCAGTAACGCCATTCGATCCGGAGGCCCACGATGCTGTTGCCGTAATCGGAGGTGGGAACGTTCGAGTCATCCTTGGTGTAGGTATAGAACAGGCTGGCCGTCCAGCGGCGATGGAACTCGCGAGAAATATCCAGGCCGGCCGAGATGAGGTTATCGTTGCGTTGCGGCCCCCGCGCGGTCGTGCCGGCATGGTAGGCAAGGTTATCGAACCCGCCCGACACTCCCACGGCCAGGCGGTTGAAAAGCATCTGGCGGAGGCCCGCATTGACGCCCGCCTGGGTGTAGTTCTGGGCGGAGGTGGGCGAGGGCAGTTCGCGCCGATGGACCTCGAGGGTGAACACGGTATTGAAGGTGGGCCGGTAAATGCCGGAAACGCTGAAGACCGGGTTGAGCGCGTTAGGCTGGTTGCCCTCGAACTGACGCCACTCGAGGCCGGTCGAGGCCTGCGCGGCCAGCTTCTCGCTGGCCCGGAAGGTGCCGCGCAGCAGAAGTTGCTCATACGGCTGGGCCAGGTAACGTTGCGGCGTCAGATACCCCAGGACCCCGCCCGCACCGAGCGTCAGGTTCGCGGTGACCAGCCGGTTGAACCAGCCCTCGCCTCTTACCTCCTGGTAGCCGGAAAGATTCGCCTCGGTGTAGCTCAGGTTCTCGTAGCGGCCGTTCGCCTCGAAAAAGGTTTTGTCGGTCAACTGGTAGCGCCCGTGCAACCGCGTCTCGAAATCGTCGGTGGTGGACAGGCTGCCCGCAGAGGTGCTCTTGGTGGTGGCGTGCCGGTAATCCTGGTCCAGCGCCAGCGACAGGCGGGAGAGACGGTATCCCGCCGAAAACAGGGCCGTTTGATTCACATAATTAAACTCGGAATGCTCGGTATAGAGATTGAAATCGGGCTGGTATTCGACGCCGATGAAGCGCTGCGGCTGGTTCTCGTCATCGATCAGGCCGTAGGCGAGCATGGCCCGGAGTTGGCTCAGGCTCGCCGAAGCAGGCAGGTAGAGTCCCAGGTCGCCGGCGGTCACGGCCAGGGCTGGCGAGAGACTCCAGATCACGTCGCCCAGGCCATTGGCCGGCGCGATGAGAATGTTGTTGTCGTAGCGGACGGAGGATCCGAAACGCGGAAAGAGGTCGAGCCCCAAAAACCGCAGGGAGCCGCGCTGGGCGGAAAGATTCAGCGCCTGCGCCGCGGCCGCGTCCGTCGGGGTGATCACCTCCCGCGCGGGCGTCGGTTCGGCCGCCTCGCTCGCCGCGGTCAGGGACAAACCGAGAAGTGTCCAGGCCGTGGCCCGGCTCGCTTCGGCCAGCGCAAAGGTCATTGGGTTTTTCATGGACAACAAATACCGGCAGTTACTGAGGGAACCGTGAGATAAACTACACTGTGGCGTGAATCCCCTACCCATGAACCTCCCGGAGGCTGCATTGATTTCCAACGACTTGCAGAAGAGGGGTTCAGGGGCACAATTCGTGAGCCTCGGCGGCTCATGGAATCTCTCCCCGTCGGACGGGGAGAGGGCCAGGGTGAGGGGGCCTCATGACGGACCGCAGATGGAACCTCGTGAATGGTGGCGCGGCTTTTCCCCTCCCCCCAACCCTCTCCCCATCGAATGGGGAGAGGGAGCCGCGCGCGCAGTCGTGGCAACTTCTTCCCTTCGCCTTGTAGTCTACCCCGCCGTCTGGGGAGTAATTCGTCAGAAATGCGGGCGGCCGGAGCTCTGATTCCACTTCGCCGGCCGGAGCCGGTGGGGACCGATTCCAGAGATTGTCTCAAACCACCCACCCAGCGGCGGGCGAAGCCCCGCGACCCCCCGATTTTCCGAGAGCGTGTTTGAGAATTCATTTTCCGGTGGCCCAGGCGACTCGCCGGACGGAACGGGAGCCACCGCGCGAGCCAGTGGAGACGGCTCTTTCGCCAGGTGGTGCGCTCCGCAGTTCCAGTCGGCGGGTCGCCGACCGGGGCGGGCGAGTCGCCCGCGCCCACCCCTTTTTCAGACCGGCTCTGCGGGAACGCAAAGAGCAGGACTCGCGTAGCTCGCCCCTCCGAACAGGTTTGAGGCGGTCTCTCCACTTTCACTTTCCGACTCCGCTCCAGCCGGGCGTTGGCACGGGACTCGTGGCCGCGGCGTCCGCGCTGCCCGGAAGCCTCATGCCCGGTATCCCGCCATCCGGGGGAAGAAAGGGCGTGTACTCCGGGATGGCCTCCTTGAGCAGGGCCTTCAACTCCGCCGCGTCCGCCCGGTAAAGCGCGGCCGAGAACTGCTTCAAAAGGGTGGTCACCCTTTCCAGCGGCTGAGGTTTCGCGTGCATTTTGACAATGCGCGGATGGGCGCTCGGCAGGCAGTTTTCCCGCAGGGACGACAGCTCTTCAAAGAGCTTCTCGCCGGGCCTTAAGCCGGTATATTCGATCTCGATATCCTCGCCCACCGCGAGGCCCGAAAGCTCGATCATCTTCCGGGCCAGGTCCACGATCTTGACGGGGCGGCCCATGTCGAGCACGAAGATTTCACCGCCGTGGCCCATGACGGCGCTTTGCAGGACCAACCCCACCGCCTCGGGAATGGTCATGAAGTAGCGGGTCACGTCCGGGTGCGTCACGGTCACCGGCCCCCCCGCGGCGATCTGCTTGGTGAACACCGGCACGACGCTCCCGGAGGATCCCAGCACGTTGCCAAACCGGACCGCCATGAACTTGGTGCGGTCCGGATCGCTGGCGGCCAGCGCCTGGAGATAGATCTCGGCCAGGCGTTTGGAGGCGCCCATGACGTTCGTCGGATTGACCGCCTTATCGGTCGAGATCAGGATAAAACGCTCCACGGCGTGCCGCAGCGCCATTTCGGCCAAACAGGCAGTGCCGAAAACGTTGTTCTTGAGCGCCTCGCCGGGCTGGCTTTCCATCATCGGCACATGTTTGTGCGCGGCGGCGTGGAACACCACGTCCGGCTTGAACCGCCCGAACACGTGCTCCATCCGGAGACGGTCCAGCACACTCGCGATCACCGGCATCACCACGCCTCGGTGCCCCCGCTCCAGCAATTCCTGTTCGATCAGAAACAACTGGACCTCGGACTGCTCGACCAACAGGAGCGAGCGCGGATTGTGCTCCGCGATTTGCCGGCACAGCTCGCTGCCGATGCTCCCGCCCGCCCCGGTCACCAGGACCACCTGGTCGCGGATCGACTGCCGGATGCTTTCGGTTTCCAGTTCGACCGGCTCGCGCTGCAGAAGATCCTGGATTTCCACCGGCCGGAGCTGGCTGACCCGCACCTTGCCGGTCGCCAACTGTTCGACCGAGGGCACCGTTTCGAACTTCATGTGGGCTTCCTGCAGCAACCGCACGATCTCTCCGATCCGCCGGGCGGGCGCCGTCGGCAGCGCAATGATCGCTTCGTCCAGTCGATTCAGAAACGGGCTTTCGCGCAGCAACTCGGGACGGCCCACCACGGGAATCCCATGCACGCTCGACCGCCATTTCTGCGGGTCATCGTCGAAGAACAAAACCGGACGCAGCCCCAGGCCCCGGCGGGAGAGCAGATCCTTCGCGAGGGAAGCGCCCACTTCGCCGGCGCCGACAATGCCTACGCGCCGGGCACGCGCCGTGGCGGGTGAGTCCACGGCGCGCAGGCGTTCGCGCAGCGTCCGGAACCCCACCCGGACCAACCCGACGCCGACCGTCGCGAGCACGAAATCGAGCAGGAGACACCCGCGCGGCAGGTTCACCGGCCAGATCGCCAGGAAGTTGCCCAGATACACCACCGCCGAGGCCGTCCCCAGGGCGCCGACCACCCGCCACACATCCGGGAGCGCAAAAAAGCCCAGCAGGCTGCTGAACTGGCCGAAGAGCCAAAGGGCCAGCAACTGGACGGGCAGGGTGACCAGCCAGCCGTACTTCAACGCCCCTTCGCTGGTCCGGGGCACTTCGAAATCGAAGCGCAATTGAAACGCCAACGCGTGGGCGAGCAGGAGGCTGGCGCCATACGCAAGCAACAGCACGGACATGCGCTCGAAATTGCCGAAGCCCCGACGCCGGTGGTCGTCCAGGCGACTGCCGTCGATCATCGCCAGCCTGGCCTGGTTTTCCGGATTGTTTGTGTTCACACCGCGCTGGTCTGCCCCCCCCCGACGGGGGGGCTCAAGCCCGCATCCCCCCGTCCACCACGATCTCGCTGCCGGTCACGAACGCGGAAGCCTCCGCGAGCAGATAACTCACCGCGCCGAGAATATCCTCCACGCGGCCCAGTCGCCCCAGGGCCGTGCGTCGCCGCAACCGCTCGCGCTGACTCTCCGCCAACGAGGCGCTCATGTCCGTTTCCAGAAAACCCGGCAGGACGCAGTTGGACCGGATCCCCCGTTCCCCATATTCCCGTGCCAGCGCCCGCGAAAACGACACCAACCCGCCCTTCGCGGCCCCGTACACGCTCAGCCCGGCCCCCCCCGTCACCGCCGCCACCGAAGAGATAAATATCAGGCTCCCCCCTTTTGGCAACATCCCTTTCACCACCTGCCGGGCGAGGAGGATCGGCGCCAGCAGGTTCACGTTCAGCGTCCGCTGGATGGCCGCTTCCGACGTCAATGTAAGCAGACCTTCCGTTCCCACCGCCGCATTCGCCACGAAGCCGTCGAAGCCCTCCAGCACGCGCGCCCGTTCGCAGAGGCCGGCAATCGCGTCCGGTTCGCCCAAGTCCGACGCACGGAACTCGCCCTGCCCCGGGAAGCGGGCCATCAGTTCGTCCAGCGCGGCGGTGCGGTGGCGGGCCGTCGTCACCACCTGCCAGCCCTCTGCGAGCAGCCGAGCGCAAATCGCCAGGCCCAGCCCCCGGGACCCGCCCGTGACGAGGGCCCGTTTCATC
>JAKANS010000137.1 GCA_021823625.1 bacterium
GCCGCCCGGCGGCTGCAAAGCGTGGTCTCGCCGGCCGGGACGTTCAGCTACTTGTATCCGGCATCCGGCGCCGGGCATCTGGTATCCCGCCTCTCCCTTCCCAACACCAGTTTCATCACCAACACCTTCGACACCGTAGGCCGGTTGACCGGGACCTATCTCAAGCATAGCAGCGGGGCCATCTCCAACCAACACGAGTACCTTTACAACACGGCGCACCAGCGGCTCAAACACACCCGGTTCGACGCCAGCTATTACACCAACACCTACGACGCGGAGAACCAGCTCGCCAGCGTCGCGACGGACCCCTACTACACGTATGACACCTACCGGTTCAAGGTGGAGTTCACCTATGACGGCCAGGGCCGGCTGCGGGTGAAGAAGGACTACACCTGGTCCTCCGGCATCTGGAATCTGGTATCCGAAACCCGCTACGTGTACGACGGCCTGCTGATCGTCCAGGAGCGCAATGGCTCGAACACGCCCACCGTGACCTACACCCGCGGCCGGGACCTGAGCGGGAGTTACGCCGGTGCCGGCGGCATTGGTGGCCTGCTGGCGCGCAGCCACGGCTGCAGCGCGGGCAGTTGGAGCGCCCACAACTTCTACCACGCGGACGGCAACGGCTACGTGAGCGCGCTCTACGACGCCGGGGCAACCTGACCAACGTCAACCTACCCCGCCGGCACGGCCAGCCTCACCACCGGTTCGCTACGCCGCGGGTACCCTGACCGGCGCAGGCTCGACGCCGGGCGGGTCCGGCGCTACAAATCCCGCAAATCTTTACCTGCCATGAAAACACTTGCTGCCTTGCTGATCTTCGCGGGCACTGCCCTCGCGGCTGAACCGGTGCGTCTGTTCGACGGCCACACCTTTGCCGGCTGGGAAGGCGACACGAACCAGACCTGGCGCATCGAAGCTGGCGCCCTGGTGGGTGGTTCACTCAAGACGCCGGTGCCGCGCAACGAGTTTCTGTGCACGACTCGCGCGTACACGAACTTCGTCCTGAACGTGAAGTTCAAGACCCTCGGTGAGGGCGTGAACGCCGGCATCCAGATTCGCTCGCGGCGAATTCCCAATCACCACGAGATGGCCGGCTACCAGGCCGACCTCGGCGGGCCCGAATGGTGGGGGTGCCTTTACGACGAGTCGCGGCGGAACCGCGTCCTGGCCAAGTCGGACATGGCGGCGCTCAGCAAGGTGCTGAAGCCCGGCGAGTGGAACGAATACACCATCCGCTGCGAAGGGCAGCGGATTCGGCTTGGGATCAACGGCCTCCAAACCGTGGATTACACGGAGCCGGACGCGACGCCCGAACAGGCCGGGTCGATCGGGCTGCAAATCCACGGCGGCCCGCCGAGCGAGGCGTGGTACAAGGAACTCACGATTGAGGAACTGCCGTAGGTGAGGCCGGGGAGGGTGCCGGCACCTCGCCCAAGCGGTTGACCGTGCGCACGTAGAGCCAGTTGGCCAACGGCACCAGCAATGCCGCCGCGATCGCTCCCGCGATGACGTCGATCGCGTAGTGGAAACGGCAATAGACCGTGGCGAAGCAGAGCAGGATCGCCGTCACCAGATGCGCCCACCGGATGCGGGGCAGGTAGCGAAACGAAAACGTCACGGTCGCAAGCGCCACGGCCACGTGGCTGCTCGGAAACGCGGCCCCCGGTGGCTCGAACAAGTCGTAAATCTCCGCAATGATGCGGAAGAACACGCCTTTTTCGACCGCGGGCGGATACGGATGCGCCGCCCCGAGCGCCAGCCATTCGGCGGGGAGTTGGAAGTGGTCCACCTCTTTGAAAAACAGCCGCGGGCCGGTGACCGGGAGGAAAATGTACGCGAGGTAACAGCAGTAGAAAACGAAGGACACCACCGAGACGTAATGGAAGAACTGCCGGCGGTCGCGGAGGAACAACGCCAACCCCACGCCCGCGATCATCACGTAATAGGAGAAGTAGGCGGCGTAAAACAGTTCGCCGACTCCCCAATATGGCAGTTTGCTCATAAACGCCAGGCTCGGTTGAAAGCCGAACACCGCTTGTTCAAACTTGACCAGGTGCGGATCCAGGTAGGTTGGCACGAACATCTCGTTCAACATGCCGGTTTCCCGGTAGAACGCCGTGTAGAGCAGGACCGGGTAGAAATGCCGGAAAAAATCCAGCCCCTTGTTCGTCGGCCGCACGGCGTGAGCCGTGACTAAAACATGGACGAGAACCAGTCCCAAGACGTGGAGCGGAACGATCTTTTCCCAACTCGGCACGGTGGCGTTGTGGAAGAACACGATGAGTAACCCCACCAGGGCGATGTAGCCCTGCGTGGCGTAGTCCACAAACGTGTAGCGCTTCATGCGTTCGAAATCCGCCTCAAAGCCAGCCGTGCTGGCGATACCACGCCAGCGTCGCCGGCAAACCGTCGGCCAGCCGGGTCGGGCACAACGGACCCATCGCGCTCTGAAGCCGCGTGGTGTCGCACACCCAGCCGGGCGCGGTCAACTCGCGGTATTTGCCATGCGCCAGCACGGTCGCCTTCCCCGTGAGGCGGGCTCCAGCTCCTGCCAGCGCGCAAACCAGTTTCAACACGCCTGCCGGCAGGCTGAGCCGCAACATCCGCCCGCCCAACAATCGCGCGATGGTGGCGGCCAGTTCACCCGCGGTGACGACTTCGGCACAGGCCACGTTCAGGATCCGACCAGCGATGCCGGCACCGGTCAGGGCGCGGACGGCCGTCGCCGCCAGGTCCGGCGCGAAGACCAGGCTCAATTCCTGACGCCCGCCGCCGAACACCGGCATGACGTGCGCCCGCGCCGCCTTGAACAGGCGGAGAAACTCGGCGTCGCGCGGACCATAAACTGCGCAGGGTCGCAGCACGACGAATTCGCACCGGCAACCGGTGAGCACCACGCGCTCGCCCGCCCGCTTGCTGCGCCCGTATTCCGAGAGCGGCTCGGACGGATCGTCTTCGCGCGCGGGAGCGGCGCGGGTTCCGAACCGGCCCGCTGCGAGGCTCGAGAGGTGGACCAACCGCTGGACGGGCGTGGCCGATTCGTTGACTGCCTGGACCAGGTTGCGGGTGCCGATTTGGTTAACCGCGAACAGGCCCTCGGCGCTCGGCGCCTTGGTCGCGCCGGCGCAATGCAGGACATGCGTGGCGCCCACCAACGCTTCGCGCAGAGCCGGCAAATCGTCGAGACTGCCGTACCGGATTTCGACGTGAGGCAGGTGTTCAGCGATGAACCGCGGGTCGCTGCTGCGACGCAACAGCAGGAGGGTTGGAACGCCTTCCGCGCGCAGTCGATCAAGGATGTGACTGCCCACGAAGCCGGTGGCGCCGGTGAGCAGGATCTTCATGGATGGGCGAACGGCTCGCAAAGACCTTCGTCGCAGACCCGCCAGCGGCGCGCACCCGGGTTTACAGCACGCCGAGTTCGCGCGCCACCTGCCCCATCTTTTCGAGGGCGGAATCGATTTGTTCGTCGGTGTGGGTCGCCATGAGGCTGATGCGCAAAAGCTCCTGGCCGGGCGGGACGCCGGGCGAGACGACCGGATTGACGAACACGCCTTCCTCCTCCAGCCGCTTGCAGAACTGGAAGGTCTTCATCAAATCGCGGATGTAAACGGGGAGGATCGGCGTCTGCGAGGCGCCCAGGTCGAAACCCAGGTGCAGCAGACCGCGCTTCATGCGCTCGGTGTTCCGCCACAGACGCGGAATGCGGTCGGTCTCCGAGATCATGATCTTCAGGGCGGCCAGCACGGCGGCGGCGTTGGCCGGGCTCATGCTGGCGCTGAAGATGAGCGCCTTCGAGTGGTGCTTGAGATAGTCGATGGTGGCGGCGTCCGACGCGATGAAACCGCCCAGGCTCGCCAGCGATTTGCTGAACGTGCCCATGATCAGGTGCACCTGTTCGGTCAGACCGAAGTAGTCGGCGGTGCCGGCGCCGTTTTTACCCAGCACGCCGATCGAGTGCGCATCGTCCACCATCACCACGGCGCTGTGCCGCTGCGCGAGCTGGACCAGTTCGGGCAACTGGATGATGTCGCCTTCCATGCTGAAGACGCCATCCACCACGATCAATTTCGCCGCGTCGGCATCGATGCGCTCGAGGCGGTTGCCCAGCGCGGCCATGTCCCGGTGCGAGAATCGGATGAACTCGCCCTGGCAAAGCTGGCAGCCCTCGACGATCGACGCGTGGTTGCTCTTGTCGCCGATGACGTATTCGCCCTTGCCAACCAACGCACTGATGACGCCCAGATTGACCTGGAAACCGGTGCTGTAGAGCAACACCGCCTCCTTGTTCATCAAGCGTGCGAGTTCCTCCTCGAGTTCGAGGTGAATGTCCAGCGTCCCATTGAGGAAACGCGAGCCGGCGCAGCCGGAGCCGTACTTGTCCACCGCGGCCTTCACCGCCTCCTTGATGCGCGGGTCGTTGGTCAGCCCCAGGTAGCTGTTCGAGCCGAGCATCAACACTTGCTTGCCATTGATGAGCACCTCGGTGTCCTGCGCGGAGGAGATGGTCCGAAAATACGGGTACAGGCCGAGCGATCGAACCTGGTCGGCGCTCTTGAAGCTCCGCACCTTGTCGAACAAGTGCAACGACCTGAGATGCGCCGGCCGATGCGGGGCCGGCGCGCGCTTCGCCGACGGTCCGCCGTCGCCACCAGTGGGCGAAGGAACTCGGGGCACGGGGCTGGCATGGGGAGCACCATTCCCCGGCTTGTTCAGGACCGTCGCGTAACTCTCACGTTTCATTGCACAGCGGAACTCATCGTGGCTCGCGCCCGGGCCTGCCGGGGATCGCCGTCGAACTTGCAGAGCAGATCGCTCTCGTGGCTGCGAAGCGTCCAGTCAAGGTCAACCGCCTGTCAAGCGGTTTCCCGGCGACCCGGGGGCGGTTCGCCGCGGCCCGGCCGGCGGAACATTTGCCGGCCCGCACCGGCCCAGGCGATCTGATTTCGCGCCAGGCCAGTGAGCGTTTCGCCGGGTGCCGGTGGTGTCCTGATTTGATGGCGGTGGGACTGCCACACGCCCGGTGCCGTCGCCGCGGCGCAGCCACCCATTTGAAATCGGGACCCTGCCAGGCGGGCGCACCCCTTGACTTGGCGGAGTTCGTCGCCATCATTTGCCCGACGAACATGAGCAAGCGCGGCAAACGCAAACTCAGTCACCAGGAGCAGCGTGACCTTGACATCGAGATCGGTTTTCTCGCCGGCCTGACGCGCCGCGATCCCTCTTATGTCGAGGCCTTGCAGTTGCTGGGCGACGATTATGTCCGGCGGGGCCACTTCAATGAAGGCTTGAAGGTGGATGAACGGGTCGCCCGGCTCCGCCCGGAAGATCCTCACGCCCAATACAACCTGGCCTGCAGCTACGCGCTCACCGAGAACCACGAAGCCGCTTACGACGCCTTGAACCGCGCCATCGACGCGGGCTACCGCGAGTTTCGCTGGCTCGCCCGCGACCCCGATCTGGCCGGTTTCCGGAAACACCCGCTTTACCGCAAGCTGCGCGACCGCGTCCGCTCGCTGCACGTCCGGGTGGAATAGCCCGGCGACCTCTGCCACTCGCATCCGCCATGAACGTTCTGGTCCGCGGCCGGCGCCGTCACTTTCGCACGGTGGACTTCGACGAGACGCGGAACGCGGTCCGGTTGATCGAGCAGCGTCTGCTTCCGCACACCTTCAAAGTGGTCGCCACCCGCGATTACCGGGAAACCGCCCGCGCCATCACCGACATGATCGTGCGCGGCGCGGGAGCCATCGGTGCCACGGCGGCCTTTGGTCTGGCCCAAGGCGCGCGCGCGTTTCGGGGCGGCGGCCTTGCCCGGTTCGCGGCGCAGGTCGAAACAGTTTACCGCACCCTCGCGGACGCCCGCCCCACCGCGGTGGACCCGGTCAACGCGATGAACGAAATCCGGCGGCGCATGGCGGCGGGGCGGACCGTGGCAGAGCAGCAGGCGCTGGCGCTGGCGGCGGCGCGCGCTTTCGCCGACGAGGCCGTGGCGCATTGCGAGGCGATCGGCCGGCACGGCGCGCCGCTCATCCGCGACGGCCTGCGGGTGCAGACGCACTGCAACGCAGGCTGGTTGGCGTTCGTGGACATCGGGTCCGCCACTGCACCGCTGTACGCGGCCCAGGCGGCCGGCCGGCGGTTCCATGTTTTCTGCGACGAAACCCGGCCGCGCAGCCAGGGAGCTTCCCTCACCGCCTGGGAGCTGGCCCAGCAAGGCATTTCGCACGAAGTGATCGCCGACAACGCCGCCGGTCACCTGATGCAGCGCGGGGAGATTGATTTGGTGATCGTCGGCAGCGATCGCGTGCTGGGGCGCACGGGCGAGGTGGCGAACAAGATCGGCACTTACACCCAGGCGGTGCTCGCACACCGGCACGGGATTCCTTTCTACGTCGCCATTCCGCTCTCCACGATCGACTGGAATCTGCGGTCGGGGCGGGACATTCCGATCGAAGAACGAACGGGGAGCGAGGTGTTGAGCGCCTGGGGCACGCTCGCCGATCCGAAAGCCGGATCCCGCAGGCGCAAAGCGGGGGCCCGCGTGTACGTCCGCGTTGCCAACCCGACCAGCGGCGCGCGGAATCCTGGTTTCGACGTGACGCCGCCGGAGTTGATCACCGGCATCTTGACGCCGGTCGGCATTTTCAAACCGAAAGACCTCTGGAAACGCCGCCGCGAGCTGGGCGGCTGAACGTCCGCCGGGTTAAGAACGTTGAGCCTGGCGGTTTCCCAGCCGCCTCGGCGTTGGCGGATGCCGGCCTGTGCACGGTGAAGTTGACAGGGCCGCGGCTCTGCCGGAAGTTGGCGTTGGCAAAACGCATGAAACGCAACCTCTCCATCGTCTGTGGGTTCGTCACTGTGGTGGCGTTGGGGGTGGCGGTCGGCCGCGCGCAGGACGCCGCCAAGGCCAAGAGTTCACCCCAAACCACGAATGCCGCGCCGGCTCAGCCTGTGATCGCGCCCTTCGCCACGATCGAGAGTGGCCCCAAGCAAGCGACCAACGCAGCGTTGGTGCGGCTGTCGGAGCTGGCGGTGCCCAAGCCCATCCCCGACTCCGGCGTCAGGTACGGCGGCCTGGTCAGCCAGGTCGCCCAGATGAAACAACCGCTCCAGCTCCTCAATCCGTTGGCGCCGCCCGAATACGGCGATGGCCTGCAGAATCTTTCGTTGAATCCCGAAACGGGGCGGGCCGAGGGCGTGACGCTTTTCTCGATCCACTTCTGGCACAAGTCCGATCCGAACAAGCCGCGGAAGAACCCCCGCAAGGCGCTCTGACCGGCGCTCCGCGCTTACCCGGCCGCCGGCTTCTTCATCGCTTCGATCAGCGCTTCGTTCAGCGACACGGCGGGGTTGTAGCCCAGAATCCGCAACTTCATGTGAAACGCGGCCACCTCCACGAGCCGCGCGGCGTCGCGTCCCGGTGAAACCGGAATGGTCATGTGGGGCAAAGGAATCCCCAGCAGGTTCATCGTCTGGAGGCGTTCGCCGACGCGTTCGATCTCCATGCCCGGTTGCCATTCCTGGAGCGTGACCACGAGGTCCACCCGCTTCTCGGTGCGGATGCCTTTGATGCCGAACATGGCCGGCACGTCCACCACGCCGATGCCGCGCACTTCCATGAAATGCCGCCCCGTGGCCGGACAGGTGCCGATCAGTTCGCGGCCGGCGTGGAGGCGGATTTGCGTGGCATCGTCGGCGACCAGGCTGTAGCCGCGTTCGATCAGGCCGATCGCGCATTCGCTTTTGCCGATGCCGGGCGAGCCCGTGATCAACACGCCGATGCCCAGGATGTCCACCATGCTGCCGTGCACGATGTCCGTCGCGGCAAAATAGTCTTCGAGTTCGAGCGTGGCCTGGTTGATGAAGTCCATGGTGACCCGCGGGCAGTTGAACACCGGGACGGCCGCGGCTTCGGCCAGGTTCCGCACCACTTCGTCCGGGTGATAACCACGGCAGAACACCACGCCGGGAATCGGCTTGGACAGCAGGTCCGCCAGGCGCTGGCGGCGCGTGTCCTCCCCCAGCGACTCCAGGTAGTGCATCTCCACATTGCCCATGACCTGGATGCGGTGTTTGGCGAAGTATTGGTCAAAGCCGGCCAGCAGCAGGCCGGGGCGGTTGACGGTGGGTTCGCGAATGACCCGGTCCAGCCCCGGCTCGCCGGCGGCCAGGCTGAGGCTGAGACGGTCTCGGGCTTCCTCAAAGAAGCGCCGAACGGTGAGCGGCTTGGGTGCCTTCATGTGTGCGCGTGTCCGACTGGGAATTGACGCGCCCAGCGTGCCGGCCAAGCCCCGCCACGCAACGCCAAAGTGCGGGCGCGGTCAGAGGTCAGTGCCTCCCGAAGCTGTCGCTGGAGCGCCGGCTTGCAGTCGGGTTTGCGCCTGAGCCGGTCTCGGGACCACAAGTTGCGTCTCAAGCCGGCTGCAAGCCGGCGCTCCGGAATTCGCTGGGTCTGATACGCCGACAACTTCGGGATGCTCTCGTCAGAGGTTGAACTCCGGTCCGAGGTAGATCTCCCGCGCCTTCGGGTCGTTGACGAGGTACTCCGCCGGGCCGGCGCAGAGCACTTCGCCTTTGTGGATCACGTAGGCGCGCTCGACCAGCTTGAGCGTCTCGCGGACGTTGTGGTCGGTGATCAAGATGCCCAACCCGCGTTCCTTGAGGCGGCGCACGATCTTCTGAACCTCATAGACCGCGATGGGGTCGATGCCACTGAACGGCTCGTCCAACAACATCAACTTGGGGCTGGTGACCAGCGCGCGGGTGATTTCGAGCCGGCGTTTCTCGCCGCCGCTAAGCTGGTACGCCTTGCTCCTGGCGAGCGGGGCGAGATCGAGTTCGTCCAGGAGGTACTTGAGCCGCAACTTGCGCTCGTCGCGGCTCATTTTGCACGTTTCGAGAATGGCCAGGAGGTTTTGCTCCACCGTGAGCTTCCGAAACACCGACGGTTCCTGCGTGAGGTAACCGATGCCCAGCCGCGCGCGCTGGTGCATCGCGAGCGCCGCGATCGACCGGCCTTGGAACCGCACCGCGCCCTCGTCCGGTCGCACGATGCCCACGATCATGTTGAACGTGGTGGTCTTGCCGGCGCCGTTTGGCCCCAGCAAACCGACGATCTCGCCGGCGCGCACCTCGATGCTGACGCCATTCACCACGCGGCGCTTCCGGTACTCTTTGACCAGCTTCTCGGTGATGAGCAACGGCTCTTCCGTGGCGGTGGCCACAGGCGGCGCGGACGCCGGTTGCGCGGGCGCAGTCAGCGGCTTCGGGGACGGCTTAGGCATCGGCGTGTCCGGGGAGTGGGCGGAATGTAAGCGTGCCTGCGAACGGAAGACGAAATCCGGTTCGCCTCCCGGCCGCCGGTCGCAACCGGGAACGGGCGAGTGCCTGCTGCATTGGGGACTTCTACCAATGCGCCCGCGACAAGTAAACAAAGGGCTGAGCGCGGCGGGATCGCCTGTCGAGTGGCGGCTTGAGCTTCAGACCGGCAAACCGCAAGCTGGGTTTTGTGAACCGCCCATCCACCCCGACCGTCGCCGCCGTGGCTCCGCGTTCGCCAAGGGCCTGGCGGTGGCTCGGCTTGGGCGCGTGGATCGTCCCGATGCTGGTGATTTCGGTGATGGTCAGCTTGCGCCCGTTCAACCGCACGGTGACACCGCTTTACCACGAAGCGGCGGCGAACTGGTGGTCCCGGCAACCGCTTTACCAGGGCCCGTCCGGGATGAATTACCTGCCGCCGTTCGCGCTGCTGTTCTCGCCGTTCCACCTGCTGCCGCTGGTCGTGGCAGAGGTGTTGTGGCGGTGGACGGCGGCCGCGGGTCTGGCGGGCGGCCTGGGGTTGATGCTTCGCCGGACGACCGACGCCTCCGCCGCGCGCGACTTCGCCCTGATCTCGCTGGCGGTAGCGCCGTTGACGATGGCGGCGCTGCGAAACGGCCAGGCCAATGCGCACTTCGCCGCGGCTTTGCTCCTCGCGGCCGCCTGCCTGGCCCGCGGGCGGTGGTGGCCGGCGACCGTTTGCCTGGCGCTGTCGCTCGCCATCAAGCCGCTGGGACTGGCGGCACTGGGTCTGGCGGTGATGGTGTTTCCGCGGTTGTGGTGGCGCCTGCCCGTCGGGGCGCTGATCCTCCTGCTGGTTCCGTTTTTGTGCGCGCCGGCCGGTTATGTCCAAACGCAGTACGCCGCGGCCTGGCAGAACCTGACCCAGTGCGCGGCGGTGACCGAGCGCCGCTTCGCCGACCTGAACGGCTTGCTGGGCGCTTTCGGAATGCCGCTCGCCGGTACCGCCTCGTTGGCCGTGCGCGGCTTGGCGGGACTGGGCTTCGCGGGCCTGTGTTGGTTCGCTGGCCGACGCCTGGACCGAGGACTGCAGGCGCTGCTGTGGTTGGCGGCGGCCGCGGCGTATTTGATGTTGTTCAATCCCATGACCGAGGCGAACAGTTACGTGATCCTCGCGCCCGCGCTGGGTTTGTGGGCCTGGCACTTCGCGGAGACCGGCCGGCCGCGGCTGGCCTGGACGCTGGCGGCGATGCTGCTTTCGATGGGTTTGCTGCCAAACCTGGTCCGGCCCTGGCTGGGCAATGCGTTCGCGCTGGCGTGGCATCCGGCCATGACCTTGGTCTTCCTCGCGGTGGTCTTTTGGGAAACCACGACCGGCCACGGTCGCGGCTCGACAGCCCAACCCGCGAGTTGGGAACCGGCATGAACTCCGCGCTGCCTCGACCTGATCCACCCGCCGGCGAGCCGCCGTGGCTCTCGGTGGTGCTGCCGTGCTACAACGAGGAGGCGGTGATTGCGGAGACGCATCGCCGGGTCAGCGCGGTTTGCGCGGCCGTGGGCCGCACTTACGAGCTCGTAGTGGTCAACGACGGTTCGCGCGACGGCACCTGGGCCGAGTTGGTGCGCCTGGCCGGAAACGACCCGCACCTCGTCGCCGTCAATCTGGCTCGCAACCACGGTCACCAGCTCGCCTTGACCGCCGGCCTTCATTACGCCCGCGGTCAGCGGGTGTTGATCATGGACGCGGACCTGCAAGACCCGCCGGAGTTGTTGCCGGAGATGCTGCGGAAGATGGATGAAGGCGTGGACGTGGTGTATGCGCAACGCCGCAGCCGGCCGGGCGACGCCCCGCTGAAACGGCTCTTCTGCGCGGTCTATTACCGGTTGCTCCGCGCGGTGGCCGACACGTACATCCCGCTCGACACCGGCGACTTCCGGCTCATCAGCGGACGCGTGCGCGATTTGCTGGTGGCCATGCCGGAACGGCAACGGTTCATCCGCGGCATGGTGAGCTGGGTGGGATTCCGGCAGGAACCTGTGTTTTACGATCGCGACGCGCGGTTTGCAGGGGAAACCAAGTACCCGTTCCGGAAGCTCGTGGCGCTCGCGATCGACGGCGTCATCTCCTCCACGCTCAAACCTCTGAGTTTTGCGCTGGTGGTCGGGGGAGTGGCCGTGACGATCGGCCTCGCGCTCGCGGCTTACGCGCTGCTTTCGTGGCTCTTCGTCGGCAAAACGCCACAAGGCTGGACCAGCCTCCTGATCACCGTGATTTTTCTGGGTGGCATCCAACTCCTGGTGCTCGGCGTCCTGGGCGAATATCTCGGGCGCATCCACGAACAAGTCCGCAGCCGGCCGCTCTTTGTGGTGGACTCGGTGGTGCGTGGGGTGGGCGCCAGGGAAACTTGAAGCGCCGGTGGGCCGGATCCTACTTCACCCGCGTCGGCAGCGGCTTCAACTTCATCTCCGTCAGGTTCGTCGGCAGCCGCGTCCATTCGATCCGCACCGGGCCCACGCCGCGGAACTTGCCGCCGACGCTGTCCCAGTAAAGCGCGCGCGCGTCGGCGATCCGCCCATCGGGGGTGGTGACCAAAGGCCGGCCCGTGAGCGTCAGGAGGCCGTTCTCGCCGGCGAACTCGACGCGTTCGCCTTGGGCCACTTTTTGGTCGCGTTCCAGCCGGACACCGCCCTCGGCGATGGCGACCTCGAGGCGGTTCGTGTTGGCCACAAACTGGGCCAGCGCGTGGTCTGCCCGCAGGCGCGTTTCGATAGGCTCAGCGCGTGGTGAACGCGTCTCGCGCTGCCAGCCGGTGAGGCCGCCTTCCGCGGTCAGCGTGCGTAACAGGCCGGCCTCGTCGAATTCGGCGCGGAGCGTCGCGCAGTTCAATTCACGAGTCAGCGCCGGGCCGTCCGGCAGGGCGAACTGCTCGATCCGCACGTCGCCCGTCGCCTCCAATCCTTGCAGGCGTTGCCGGTAAGCGACGGTGAGCTCGTGGCATTCCAGGCGACCCAGTGGCTGATCGCTCACCAGCAGACTCGCCCGGACCGGCGGCGTGAAGCGCAGCCGGCCGCCGCTGAATTCGGCGCTGTCCGATTCCACCACGATGACGTGGTTGGTCTGGAGGGCGAATGCGGTGCGGCCGGCCGTGCTCAAACCCGGCCCCGCTTCGCCCAAGGCCACCGCGGGAAAGCGAACCAGTGCGTGTCCGCGGGCGGCGAACGAGCGATCCGCGGTGTTCAGCCAAAGCACGTCGCCGCGCACCAACCGGTCGCCCGCCGTCCAGACCGGGTCGCCGGTGAGTTCGAGCACCGCATTGGTGAACGTGGCCCGCGCGGCGGTGGCCTGCCATTTCGCGACCGCGTCCTGGATGACCACGTTCGTCTCCGCGAGGACGCTCTGCACCGGTCCGTTCGTGGACGGAAGGATCAGGCTGACTGCCGCCGCCGAGAGTTCAAGAAACCGGTCAGGCGCTTGCGCCGTCGTTGAGGTCGATGCCCCAGGCGCCCAGCCGCCGGCCAGGTCGTTCGTGCCGGCGGGAAGTTTCAGCCAGGCTTCGCCGAGCGCCTGCAGAACCTGCGGCTGCGCCGGTCCGCTGCGTCGGAGGACGAACCGTTGGGCTTTGGCTTCGCGCGTCGCATCGTGCCAACGCGGTTCGCCGGTGAGTTCGATGACTTCGCCTTCGCTCGCGAGTACGTACTCGGCGCGCTCGCTCGTGGTTTGACTGCCGTCGCGCCGGCTGACGATGCGCACCTCGCGCTCGGCCAGGAGCCGGTCGAACTTGCCCGACTCCGAGCGCCGGATCGTGAGTTCGCCGCACGCCACCTCCAGTTCGGGATCCTCGACCTGGACGTGGCCGGTGTAGGTCGCCACGTTCGCCAGGTAATTCAGGCGGAGGCTGTCGGCGTGGATGGACAGCATGCCCGTATCGGGCCGCTCCGGGTTTTTGCGAACGAGGGTGCGGATGCGGTTGGACACCACCAGTTCGCTGTTGGTCTGACTCCACGTGAAGCCGACGCCGTCGAGTGTGAGCTGGCTGTCCGCGGTCATCACCCGCAAGCCCGCGGCGGACCACACGCGGCTTTGGCGGAGGTCCACGGCGCAGTTCGTGGCCAGCACGATGATGTTCGCGTTCGTGCGGCCCTTGGCGTCGTACTGCTCGACGCGGGCGGTCGCCAGGCTGACCGTGCCATCGGGCCGGGTATCGGCGCCGGTGCCGGTCAACATGCCGGTCTGCCGATTCTGGCTGAACAACGGGAAGCGAAAATCCTGCGCGCGGCCGACGGGCTGCGCGCGCAAGGCGGGCGTCCAACTCAAAGCGAGGAGCGCCGCGACGAGCAAGAACGGGCGGGCCTTCACAGCGAGTGGCTCAAGCAGAGTATTCCGCCACGAGTGGCGCCCATTTGGACTGGGCTTTGAGGATCATTTCCGCCACCTCGCGCACGGCGCCGTGGCCGCCCGCGGCCTTGGTCACGTAGTGCGCGAGCGCCTTCGCCTCGGACACGGCCTGGCCCACGGTCACCGCCAGACCGGCGCGTTTCAGCGCTCCCAGGTCCACGATATCGTCGCCCATGAAACACACGTCCTCCCAAGTGACGCCCGCCTCGGCGAGGATCGTCTCGATGACCGCGACTTTGCTGCCGGGCGCCTGGTGCAGAAAATCGATCTTCAAGTCCTCCGCGCGTTTGGTCGTCGCGACGGACGCGCGGTGCGAAATCCACCCCACCTTCACGCCCTGGCGCTGGAGCAGGCGCAGCCCGAAACCATCGCGGAGGTTGAACCGCTTCGTTTCTTCGGCCGGGCCCATGAACACGCCGGCGTCAGTCAGGATGCCGTCCACGTCGCAGAGGAACAGCTTCACGCGTTGCAACCGCTGGTCGAGTTGCGGATCGCGCGCCGCCGGTGCGGGCTTGGTTGCCGCCGGCGCGGCCGCGCGGTACGGGCGCTCCGGACGTACGCGCTCGTCGTCCCGCCAGGCCGGGCGGGGGCGGTATTCCCGGGGCCGATCCTCGTAGGATCGCTCATAGGGCCGTTCGTAAGATCGCTCGGCCGGTCGCTCATACGAGCGATCGTCGTACGAGCGATATGGCCGCGGGCCATAACGGGCCGGCCGGTCTTCGGGCCCACGCGGGCCGTCGTATTCGCGGCGGGCGTAGGGTTTCGCGTAAGGTTTGGCGTACGGCTTGACGTAAGGTTTCGGAGTGGGAGGTGTCATGCGAGTGCTTGGTGAATGCGGAGGAGTTCTTCGAGAAGTTGGGGAAGTTGGCGCAGCGGAATCATGTTCGGCCCGTCGCTAAGCGCCTGGTCGGGGTCCGGGTGCGTTTCGATGAACAGGCCGTTCGCGCCCGCGGCGACGGCGGCCCGCGCCAGCACCGGAGCGAATTCGCGCTGGCCGCCGGACTGGTCGCCACCGGCGCCAGGCAGTTGTACCGAGTGGGTCGCGTCGAAAATTACCGGGAAGCCGAACGCCTGCATCTGCGGAATGCCACGCATGTCCACCACGAGGTTGTGGTAGCCGAAGGTGGTGCCGCGCTCCGTCACCAACAGGCGTTCGCCGCCGGCGGCGATGGCCTTGGCGACCACGCGGCCCATCTCGGCCGGCGAGAGAAACTGGCCTTTCTTGAGGTTGACGATTTTGCCCGTGACCGCCGCAGCTTCGATCAAATCGGTCTGCCGGCACAGAAAGGCCGGGATTTGGAGCACGTCCACCACCTCGGCGGCGGCGGTCGCCTGCGACTCGGTGTGGATGTCGGTGAGCACCGGCACGCCGATTTCGGAGCGCACCCTGGCGAGCACGGCCAGGCCGGCGTCCTGGCCCGGGCCGCGAAACGACTTCGCCGCGGTGCGGTTGGCCTTGTCGAAACTCGCTTTGAATACGTACGGCACGCCGAGCCGGGCGCAGTGTTTGGCCAGAAACGCAGCCACGCGCAGGCACAACGCCTCGCTTTCGATCACACACGGGCCGGCGATCAAGCTGAGGCGCCGCGGCGAACGAAGCTGGTTCCAAATGCGGCCAGAAGCGGCGGACACACCGATGTTTTAGCAGCGACCAGCGGGCAAAGCAAAGCATTGCGACCGGGCGGATTCACCCCCCGGCGTTGGCGGCTTGATGAGAAATTTGAATGCGGAAGTCAGGAAAACCGGAAAACCCAGCCCGCGGTTCCCGAATTCCTGCGTTCCCCATTGGACTTCTGCGTCCCCACGACTCCGGGGCCGTTTTGGTGGAGCGAGGCTTTGGCCGAGCCCAGACTTTGCAGGCCAAAAGCGACCGCTCGCCGCGTTTGACGAAGCGCCGCTTTGTAAGCGGCTTATAGGCCAGGCGGCCACAGTCTTTTTGCAACCGTTGTTTGACGATGTGCTTGACCGTGTCCCGGCACAAGCCGGTCACTTCGGCCACGTCGCGGATCGTCATCGACCGGCTCAACGTGTCGGCA
>JAKANS010000138.1 GCA_021823625.1 bacterium
AGCCCCGGGCCAGAGGGTAACGAGCTCGTCCGCGCCACCGCCTTCCCGCCTGCAGGCGGGAAGGCGGTCCCATCGTTCCCGCCCGCCGATCCCGGGCAAGCTAGATGGAAAACCAGATACAAGAGGGAGCAGCGCGCGCAGTCGTGGCAACTTCTTCCCTTCGCCTTGTAGTCTATCCCGCCGTCTGGGGAGTAACTCGCTCAAAGAGACTATCAGAGGTTTTTTAGATAATGTGACGGCAAGGTTAAGAAAAATTGATCCAATCACCTTGCCGTGGGATGAAAAAGCTGACCGCTCTTCAATGCCGTCAGCGTCTCCAGCCCGCGCATGAGCCGGAACGAGGCGTAAAACATCCCCGCCGCGAGCGGCAAAAACGTTCCGGGCCAGCTCCAGAACTGCAGTTTGGCAAGCTGGTAGTTAAATTCCTCCGTCCCCGACATCGCGGGCAAGAGCCACCAGGCCAGGCTGAAGTTGAGCGAAGCGCTCAGCACCAGGGTTGCCCCGAGCACCCAAGAAATCTCCGCCAGCAAGCGATCGAAGGCGGTGACCTGCTCCCGCTCTTCCAAGGCCTGTCGAATCCGGGAGACGTTCAAAACCTGGTCGTTGTAAAGCAGCGTGCGGACCAGCGGTTGGCGGGTGCACAGCGAAAGCGGGATGGCGGCCCCCATCAGCAAGGGCACCGCCGTTTCTTTAACAGCAAACCAAAACCCGCTCATCTCCAACAACCCCAGCCCGCCCGTGAGCAACGTCCCCACCAGGCCGAGCAGCGCCAAAAGGCTCCAAGTGCGACGCGAAATCAGATCCCACGCGCCGTAGGCCAAAGGAAAGGCCAACGCCAGGATCAAGGCTCGGGCAGGTCCCAACCGGGAGGCGTCGCTCAGAAAAGACAGCACCACGGCCGGGGCAACGGCATTGCACCCCAGATTCAGCCAGAGATTCTCGCTCTTGGTCGCTTTGCTCGAAACTGGCGACGGTTCGGCAGCCGGTGGCGAAGCTGACGGGGAGGATTCCACGATGAAATACTTGCTCTGCCTACGGTGCCGCTGCCCACTTACTCGGTTGCCGGGCGTGCTGGCACTGGCGGCTGCGCCGCCACGCGATGCACCACCGACGGCCGGGTCTTGAATGGCCCCGTGAGATAGGCCACGAGGGAATCGATCTGCTCTGCGGTCAGCGGCCCGCCGTGGTCAGCCGCGAAGGCCGGCATCAGGCTGTCCGGCTTGCCTTGGGTGATCACCCGCCGCCAGTCGTCGGCTTGCATGGGTTTGTTTAGTGCGCGCAAGAGCGGCACCATCGAAGCGCGGTGTTCCGCTTCGTGGCAGACGCCGCAGACCGCCACATACAAGTCTCTGCCCTTCTTGCCCACGCCAGGAGTGACGTGGCAGACGGCGCAATCGCCCTTCAAAACCGACTGCCGGTCCGCCAGGGCCACCTGCAGGTTCCGGGCGCGATCCGAAGACGCCATCGAACCGCCACCCACCATCGGAATGGACACCCGCACGGTGAGGTACCGGTAGCCGGCCGAGGTATCGACCGTCACTGTCTTGGTCACCGTGCCGCTTTTGCCGCGAACGTCCACGGTGACGTCGAAGGTCGCGTTCGTCCCCGCTGCGATCGGCCACGGCATCCGCGGCACTTTGGCCACGGTGCAACCGCACGAGGTCCGGACCGCAGTCACCACCACCTCCTGCGGGGAGGTGTTGGTGAACGCGAAGTGGAAAAGCGCGCTCGCTTCCCCAGGCTTCAGGCTGACTTCTTTCACCAGGCCGTCCCAAGCCAGGACGATTTCCTGCTTCGGCGGAGAGAACGGGCGTGCCGGAACGCCCAGGTTGCCTGGGATCACCGACGCAGGAACCCCGGTCCGCACCGGCGCGATCTGGCGAACCGCGGTGCCTCTGTACGCGGGTGACGACATCATCAAGCCGGGCACGTAAGTGGGATCCGGCGAGGGAACGGCGTAAGGATATTCCGGCGGGCGGCTGAGCAGCGGCGGTGGGCGCAATATGGGCAACCCGCTCGGCACCGTCGCGGTGAAGTACCGGTTGGTGCCGGCCAGCACCTGCGTTGGCATCGCCGGGCGCGGGATGGGCTTTGCCACCGTTGCCGAAGAGCGGATCGCGCGGTTCGTCTGCGTGGGCAACCCCGGAGGAGACGGGGGAAGCGGAGGTGTCCCGGGCGGCTCCGCCGCCAGCAATACCGCGGAGATTGCGGTCAATCCCACGTTGACACGCACGGCTGAAAAAGTTCTCCAGAACTTCATAAGTTGAAGCATACCATAGCGGGCCCTTCTGGCTCTGGCGAGGCAAAAGCCGCACCCGCCTTCAACTCACCCCGGCACCCCGCCGATTCGCGACGGCCGGATCTTGTCTTGTCGGGCACGGTGGTTATCGTCCCCGCATGGATTTGGCCGCCAACCTACAAGCCGTGCAAAGCCGCATCGCCGCCGCCTGCGCCCGCGCGGGACGCGATCCCGCCGCGGTGACGCTGGTGGCGGTCACCAAAGGCCAGCCGCCCAGAGTCGTGCGCGCCGCCGCCGACCTCGGCCTCACCCTGTTCGGCGAGAACAAGGTCCAGGAGGCGCGCGCCAAAATCTCGCTCTGCCCCGGCCGTTTGCACTGGCACCTGATCGGGCATCTTCAGTCCAACAAAGCCCGCGACGCGGTCCACTTCTTCGAGCTGATCCACAGCGTGGACAGCCTCGCGCTCGCGGCGGAAATCCAGAAGCAGGCGGACAAAGTAGCGAAGAACGTGCCCGTGCTGCTCGAGGTCAACATCGCCGGTGAGGCGAGCAAGTTCGGCCATCCGCCGGAAAAGCTGCTCGCCGACCTGCCGGCTTTGAACGCGCTGCGCCGGCTGGAGATTCACGGCCTGATGACGATGGCTCCGTGGTCGCCGGAACCGGAGAAAGCGCGACCGGTCTTCCGCCGCTTGCGGGAACTGAAGGGCGCGTGCGAGCAAATCCTCGGGGCGCCGCTCGCGCATTTAAGCATGGGCATGACCGGCGATTTCGAGGTGGCCGTCGAGGAAGGCGCCACGCTGGTGCGGATCGGCACCGCGCTGTTCGGCGAGCGGCCGGCGGTCAAGGGATGAGCAGATGGTTGGTGGCGACGTCGCTGGCCATCAAGTACGCGCGAAGGCGGCGGGAAGGCGGCGCCTGAACCGAGCCGTCGCTCAGCAGCAGGTTCCCCGCACCGGTGGGGTTGTAGGTTCCCGTGTGCAACCCGGCAGCCCAGCCCACGATCTGGTTGGTGGTCAACGTGACCGCGCCCGGCCCCAAGGGTTGCGCCCGAAGCCGCAGGTTCCGATCGCCGGAAAGCCAGCGCTGCGGATGCCTTTCGTCCGCCTCCAGCGCGATGAAATAGCTGATGTTCGTCACGGCCAGAGACGCGGAGTCCTTCGCAGCAACGCGCGAATCGGCAGGGCAAACGAGGAGTTTGAGAGCCGACAACTCGTTTGAGAACGACCAGATACGCAGCGTTTCCACCTGCCAGTCTGCGACGCGCCACTCGCCACCGGGCACCGACATTGGAAAGCGATCATGGTTGTCGCTGGCGTAAACCCGAAACGCGAGACCGACCTGCTTGAGATTGTTCGCGCAGATGATCCGACTAGGCCGCGCTCGCGGCTGCCGAAATCCCGGGAGAAGCACGGCGGCCAGTACCGCCAACGCGATCACCACGACGAAGCACTCCACCAAAGTGAGGCCGCGCCGGCGTCGGCTGAGTCTTCGGGTGATCGTCTTCATGTTTCAACCCTTCGTTCGGCCTTCGCACCCCGGCCAGATGAATAGCACTCCGCGGGCCAGGTTATTCCGACTTGGGATTGGCCGTGCTCTGGCGCACCAGCCCAATGCCGGTGGAGCCGAAGTCGTTCTTGGGCCGCTTGCCTGTGGATGCGAGCGAGAACAGTGTGGTTTCGCGCCTCTCCGGCGTCGGCTCGAATTCGTAGCCGCAGCCGGTGTCGAGTTGAAGTGTCAGCGAGTACGCCGTCACCGGCAGCAACGACTGCAAGCGCGCTTGGTAGCCGTGCTCGGCGTCGTCGAGGGCGGTCAACGGCATCTGCCACTCGATCGACAATGTGCGCGGTGCCTCCGGCAGCGCGTCCGGCCAGACCACCTCGAACGTACCTGCGCCCAGCGCCGGCGCCCGCACTTCCTGCCCCGCCACTTCCGCCCGGAGCACCAGCGCCTGGGTGTAAGGCAACGCGAACGTGAACGAGTCACGCGATTCCGGCCAGCGCTCGAACGTCACCTGCGAATGCGCCCGAATCACGCCGTTGGTGCCCAGTTGCCAGGTGTCGGCCTGTGCGACCCGCGGACCGGGCCTGGCCGGATGCGCGAGGCGGATTTCCTCCAGCGTCACCGCCCCCGCCAGCACGGACATCAGCAGCGCGCCCGCCCAGTAGGCCGCCGCCAGAACGGGACCGGCTTTGCCAAGAGACTCGCGCGGGTCCGGTTGGCCGAAAAACGCCCAGCGCAGGTGGGCCGCCAGGCCGCGGATTCGCTTTACTGGCCGGCGCATTTGCCAGGCCAGGAAAACCGCCGCGCCCGCCAGAAACGCGGCCGTCAGCGGATTGAACAACACCTGCAGCCGATCCACCTCCGGCCACATCGCCGGCCCCAGAAGGTTCGCCAGGCTGTGAAATACGACGCACGCCCAGTAATTGCCGGTCTTGAGAAAGACCACGCCGCTGAACAGCCCCAGCAGGAACGTCTCCGGGAACCGCAGAAAGCTGCCGTGAACCAGACCGAACAACAGCGCCGTGGCCAGCACCGCGGTGCCGGGCCGCCAGACCGAGGCCAGGGCGCGTTGCAGCACGGGCCGGAAAAGCAGTTCCTCGCAGAGCGGCACCGGCACCGCGAGCGCGAAGACCAGCGGCCAGGGCAGGGTCTCGACCGGCAACGGAATCCCGGCGGCGCGGCGCCACGCCACCCCGCTGGCCACTGCGAGCATGGTTACCGCCAACGCGATGAACAGCGACCACACCGTGTCCGTCAGCGTGGGTGCCGCCAGCACGCGCACATCCACCGAACGCCAGCTCCAGAGCAGCACCATCACCGCGGGCGTGGCGAAGAAGAGCAGTTCGGTGAGCAGCAGGCCCTGCACGAAGTTGCGGAACTGCAGGTAAGCGCCCACGGTCCAGGTCAGGCACACGCACAGCGCGAACGCACCCAGCGCCTGCCAGAACAGTCGCGCGTCCGGGCGTGGTGGAGGTGGCATGACGGGTGACGCTTCCATGTAAACTGGCGCGACTAAGGAGTGCTGGCGCGTTCCGGCGAAGCCGTCGCGGGCGGCGGTTCCGAATTCTGCGTCAGCCGCCAAACGCCAAGCCGGCGGTTCCGTGCCGCCCGCTCGGCGCGGACCAGGCGGTACTGCTCCGCCACCGGCAAAGCCCGAATCTGCTCGCGCTTGAGGGTGCCGTAGCCTTGCGCCAGCACGCGCTCGTTCACGTTCGTGCCGCGGGAGTGAACAATCCCCAGGCCGGTGTAGGTCTCGGGCTTGGCCAGCGTAACGTCAATGGATACGCGCTGGCCGACCACGAGCGATTCCAGATTGGACATCGCGGCCACGAACAAGGCGCGTTCTGCCGCGGTCGAGACCAGGTTCGTACGCGGCGCCGCCACGCCCGCCAGGCCGAAGTTGTAAAGCACGGCTGAGCCATCGCGGATTTGAAACCCGTCGCCGGCGTACACCCGCGTCACCACGCCGGTGAAAACCGGGAATTGGGCGGGCGCGTCCGACGGGCGATTCCAGTAAATCTCCGCGTAATCCAGCGCCGGCTGGAACGCCGCGCGCTGGGTGTACAGATAAAACGCCACCGCCGCCCAGAAGGCCCAGTAGAGCGTCACCCAGACGCGATGGAGGAACTTGAACATTTCAGTCTTCCGGCGGTGGTTGCGGCGACGGGTTGGCGTCCGGCGGGATGTCCCACCTGGTGGGCAGCTTGATCCGTGGGTTGCGTTCCAACGGTGGAGCCTCGGACGGCGGAACCGGCAGCGGGGTGGTGTCCGGCGCGGCGGTTTTTTCGAGTGCGGCCATCAGCAACGTGACCTCCTTGTTGCGGTGGAATTTCGGCGCCTCGCCGCGTTGCCGCAGGATTTGATAGGCGCGGATGCAGTTCTCGGCGTTGTTGAATCGGAACACCTCGCGGGCATAAACAAGTTCCAGCCAGGAACCCGGCTCGGAATTGCGCAAGCCGATGATGAACGGCGCCGGACTCCACGGGTGCCGGATGCCATCGATGAAGCACAGCCAGCGCACCCAGCGCCGAGCGTCGCGGCCGTCGAGCCAGTGGATGAGGCGCCGGAACCGGTTCGGCGGTTCCTTGTAGGTGCTGTCGGTGACGACGCCCGTCAGCGGGTCGGCCATCCGGTCGGCGACGACCGGCGCCCACACAATCGCGGTGACGATGCCGACCAGAACGCAATACGCCAGCCAGAAGGCGTTCATGAGGTCGCCGGTCTCCGGATGCAGGCGCGCGTTGCGGGCGGCCTCGGCCAATCCGAAGATAAGCGCAGCCGGCAAGGCGATGCGGAAAAGAATCAACATGGTCAACGGTGTTCGTCGCGACGCAAGATGGGAGCAATCTGCCGGAAGCCGTGCAAATTCATTTCCAGCCGGTGCGGATTCACCGCGTACTGCAACGCCGTTTCGCGTGCGATCACGCCCGCCGCCAGCAGTTCGGTGAGGTATTGGTCGAAACTGTGCATGCCTTCGTGGACCGCGGCTTCGATGATGGCGGTCAGCAGCGTCAAGTCGTTCGCCGCGATCGCGTCCTGGACACCTCGGTTGCGACGCATGACTTCCACACACGGCGTGCGCGTGCCCTGGAGGTTCGGCAGCAACCGCTGGCAGATGATGGCATTCAAGTTGCGCGCCAGCAAATCGCTCAGGTTTGCCTGCTCGGCGGCCGGATAATATTCGCGGAGACGCCCGATGGCCTGCGCCACCGAATCCGCGTGCAAAGTGGTCATGACCAGGTGCCCCGTTTCGGCCGCCTGCATCGCCGCAAAGATGCTTTCGCGGTCGCGAATCTCGCCCACGAAAATGACGTTCGGATCCTGACGCATCGCGTTGCGGATGCCGTCGGCGAACGACGCCGTGTCGATGCCCACCTCGCGTTGCTCGAACTGGGCCAGCGCGTCGGTGAAGACATACTCGATCGGGTCCTCGATGGTCACGATGCGGACGGCCTGCGTTTCGTTCAGTTCCTGCAAGAGCGCGCGCAGGGTGGTGCTTTTGCCCTGGCCGGTCGGGCCGGTGGCGATCACCAGCCCGCGGGGCGTTTTGAGCAAGTCGAGCAATGTCTCCGGGATCTGCAGATCCTGGAGTTTCATCCGCTGCTGGGGCACCGCGCGGAACGAAAACGACTGCCGCCCCATCTGCTTGCTGAAGTTCGCCCGGTACCGCGCGCCGCCGTGGTAAAAGCTCAAGTCCACCTCGTGCTCGGCCTCGATCCGAAGACACGTCGAGGGCGCAAAGGTCTCGCGCAGCATCTGGAACAAAGCGTCATCCGTGAGCGGCGGGAATTGCTCGACCGGCACGACCGAGAGCCGGCCGTGGACGCGGATGCGGAACGGCTTGCCGGTCTGGCCGTGGAGGTCGCTGGCTTGCTGCGTTTCCACCCAATCGAGCATCCGGCTCAGCGCGCAACCCGGATGCACCGACTCCGCGGGCACACCAGTCAGGTAGCGCCAGACGCGGGCGCCGGCAGGCGTCACAGTGGTCGAGTCTTGGTTCATGGCCGCGAGGTCAGCCGTCGTTGACCAGTCCAACCCATCCTAAGCAAAGCGCATTCCAACGTGCCGGGCGCAAGCGAACGACCACGCGCTGGGTTTTGGAGCGGAGCGACGACCGCCCGCCTGGCGCGCGTTTCGTTTCGGGGGGAGCGCCGGCTTCCAGCCGGCTTGGCGGGATCCACAAACCGAAAAGCCGGACACAGACCGGCGCTCCAGTCTCACCGGTCGTTGCCGCGGTTCGCAAAACAGGCGAGTTCACCGCACAAAACCTTGAACCTTCAGCCAGAACAGGCAATCCGCCGCCCAGGGATGCGGGTGGGCAAACGGCGGCTTGTCCGCCAGGCCCATGCCGTGGCCGCCTTTTTGGTAAATGTGCAGGTCGAACGGCACGCCGGCCTTCCGCAGCGCCTCGGCGAACTGAAGGCTGTTTTCCACCGGCACGGCGCTGTCTTCCCAGGTGTGCCAGATGAAACACGGCGGCGTGTTCTTGGTGACCTGTTTCTCGTTCGAGAGCAGATCGACCAGCTCCGGCGAAGGCGAGTTGCCCAGCAGGTTGTGCTTCGAGCCTTGATGCGTGTATTGCCCCATCGTGATGACGGCGTAGCACAGTATGCCGAGGTCCGGCCGCGAACTTTGGCGCTCGACCGGGTCGGCGGCGTTCGGATCGCCCGCGTCGAAGTGCGTGAGCAGTGTCGAGGCCAGGTGCCCACCGGCCGAGGAACCCATGATGCCCACGCGTTTCGGGTCCACCTTCCACTCGCCGGCGTTGGCACGAACCAAACGCACCGCGCGCGCGGCGTCCTGAAGCATCGCCGGGTGGCGGTAACCGTTCGAGCCGAGACGGTACTTGAGCACAAACGCGGCCACGCCGTGTTGGTTCAACCAGAGCGCGTAATCGTTGCCTTCGTGCGGTGCGAGTCCGCCGTAGCCGCCACCGGGGTAAACGACGATGGCCGCGCCGGTGGCCTGGTCCGGCTCTGGTAGGTACGGCGTGAGCGTCGGGATGTCCTTGTCGGCGGTGCCGAGCGCGCCGGGCGCGCCGTTGGGCCAGAGCGGGAGCGGTTGCAGGGGAGCGGCCGTGACGGCGGCGGCCAGGCAAAACAGAGCGGCGAAGCGGTGGGTTCGTTTCATGTTTTTCATTGCGATCAACCCGCCAGGGCACAACGCGCGCGGGCTTGCGGCGCAGCATCCCCCAAAGCCACGGCCGCCGCAAGCCGGTCGCGGGCGGGGTAATGTCTTGCGTTCAAATCGGTGGCTGCGCCGCTGCGGCGGCGCAGGGCGGTGCGGCAGCACCGCCGCCACCCAATCAGGACGCTAGCCCAGGCCGGATTGAGTTAGCCGCCAATTCGCCTTTCAAGCCGCCGCCGCCTCGCGCTACCTTCGGCTCCCCGATGGCCCTCGACGCCCAACTCACGCCCATGATGGCGCAGTACCGCCGCATCAAGAGCGAACTGCCGCCGGGCACGCTGCTGTTGTTCCGGCTGGGCGACTTTTACGAGATGTTTTTCGAGGACGCGCAACTCGGCTCGCGCGTGCTGAACCTCGCGCTCACCCAACGCCAGGCCACCCCGATGTGCGGCCTGCCGTACCACGCCGCGGGGAGCTACATCGGGCGGTTGCTGCGCGCCGGCCATCGCGTCGCCATTTGCGATCAACTCGAGGACGCCCGACCCGGCAAGCTGGTCAAACGCGAGGTCACCCAGATTCTGAGTCCCGGCGCGCATTTCGACGAACGGATGCTCCACGCCGAGCGTAACAACTTCCTCGCCGCACTGTGCCGCGTCGGCAAAGGCCTGGGCCTGGCCTGCGTGGACCTGACCACCGGTGATTTTCAAGTGACCGAGGTGGCCACCGAGGCGGCGTTGCTCGCCGAACTGGAACGGCTCCGGCCGGCTGAGCTGGTGCTGCCCGCCGAAGCTTCCGAGCTACGGCAGTTGGCCCAAAGCGCCAACCGCGTCGTCAGCGGCCATGACGACTGGGCCTTCGCCCCGGAGACGGCGCAATTCACGCTCCGCGACCACTTCAAGGTGGCGAGCCTCGACGGCTTTGGCCTGCGCGACCGCCCGGCGGGCATCGGCGCCGCGGGTGCGCTGCTGCATTACCTGACCAACCAGTTGCGGCGCGACGTGGCGCATTTGACGCGGCTGACGTTTTACCAGCCGGCGGACTTTCTCATCCTCGATGCCACGACCCTGCGCAACCTGGAAGTGCTCGAACCGTTGCACCGCGACGCCCCGCGCGAGACTTGCCTTTACGGCGCCGTGAACCGCACCGTCACGCCGATGGGCGCGCGGCGGCTGCGCGCCTGGTTGTCGCAACCGCTCGCGGCGGTCGAGCCGATCCGCCGGCGGCAAGCAGCGGTTTCAGCCTGGCTCGCCCACCCGGAGCCGCTTGATCGCTTCCGCGCCGGACTCCGCGAAGTGCGCGACCTCGAACGCACGGTCAGCCGGCTCAGCGTCGGCACCGGCAACGCCCGCGACCTCGTCGCCCTGCGGACCGGCCTGGAACAGGTCCCCGCGCTCAAAACCCTGTTGATCGCCGTGGCTACGGCCGGCGCGGCGCCCCCGGCGGGATTTCGTGAACTGCCCATCGCCGGACTGGCGGAAACGCCGCCCCCCAACGCCGCGCCCCCCCCCGGGTTGGTCGCGGAGTTGAACGGCGAGCTGGGCGATTGCCCCGAACTCGTGGACTTGATTGCGCGCGCCATCGCGGACGAACCGCCGCTCGCGGTGAAGGAAGGCGGAATGATCCGCGACGGTTTCGACGCCGCGCTGGACGAGCTCCGCGGCGCGGCCCGCGGCGGCAAGGACTGGATCGCCCAGCTTCAGCAACAAGAGATCGAGCGCACCGGCATCGCCTCGCTGAAAGTGCGCTTCAACTCCGTCTTCGGTTATTACCTCGAAGTCACCAAGGCGAACCTGGACAAAGTGCCGCCGGACTACGTCCGCAAGCAGACCATCGCCAACGGCGAACGCTTCTTCACACCCGCGCTGAAGGAAATGGAGTCCAAGATCCTCGGCGCGGAAGAGCGGGCGATGAAGCTCGAATACGATTTGTTCCTGCGCGTGCGCGAGGCGGTGCTGGGCCGCTTGCCGGACATCCAGCAAACCGCCCACGCCTTGGGCCAGCTCGACGTGTTGGCCGCTTTCGCCGAAACCGCGCGCTTGCACAACTACTGCCGGCCAGAGGTGCGCGACGAAGGCTGGCTCCAAATCCGCGACGGCCGGCATCCCGTGCTCGAACAAGCGATGACCGACGAGCGCTTCGTGCCGAACGATGCGTCGCTCGCGACCCTCACCCCGGCCCTCTCCCATCCGATGGGAGCGGGTGGCCGCAAGTCGGGTGAGGGGGCGGGTGAAGTCCGAAATCCGAGATCCGAAATCCGAAGCGACCTGGAACCTCCGGCCTCCGGTATCGGGCATCCGGAATCCGCTCCCTCGCCCCTCGCCCCTCGCCCCTCGTCCTTCCCCCAAGTCGCCCTCATCACCGGCCCGAACATGGCCGGCAAAAGCACCTACATCCGCCAGGTGGCGCTGCTCGCGTTGCTGGCCCACACCGGCAGCTTCGTTCCCGCCGCCGCGGCGCGCGTGGACCTCGTGGACCGCATCTTCACCCGCATTGGCGCCAGCGACGACCTCGCGCGCGGCCAGTCCACCTTCATGGTCGAGATGTCCGAGACGGCGAACATCCTCAACAACGCCACCGCGCGCAGCCTGATCGTCCTGGACGAGATCGGCCGGGGCACGAGCACCTTCGACGGCCTGAGCCTGGCCTGGAGCATCGTCGAGCACCTGCACAACCAGGTCGGCGCCAAGACCCTGTTCGCCACGCATTACCACGAGTTGACCGAACTCGCCGGCAAGCTGCCGCGCGTGAAAAACTTCAACGTGGCGGTGCGCGAGTGGAACGACCAGGTGATCTTCCTGCGCAAGATCGTCGAGGGCGGCACGGACAAGAGCTACGGCATCCAGGTCGCCCGGCTGGCTGGCGTGCCCCGGAGCGTGATCGACCGGGCCAAGGTGATCCTGCGCAATCTCGAAGAATCCGAGCTCACCCCCGAAGGCACTGTCCGCCGCCCCGCCCGCCACCGCGCCGAGCGCGAGAAGCTCCAGCAACTCGAACCGCCCCCACAGTTGGATTTGTTCGGGTGAGGCTGCCAGGGGAAGCTACGACGGCCAGGAGATTTTCCGATACTCGCTCGGGGTGGCCTGGTTCACCGCGGCCACCACCGTTTGAACCTGCCGACAAATACTCCTCCGCCTTGTTGTCGGTAGGACATGAATGGCCAGCTTCCGACCGCTGAGGTTCTGCTGGTACCCCAGGTTCTGATCGGTCGTGATGAGCAAGTCGAACTCCGCTTCCGCCGCTTTTAACAAGTCGCCGTTCGTCAGTTTGTCCCAACTCTTCTCGTAGGCGGTGGTGACCTCATGCCCAGCCAGCAAGCGCCGCAGTGGCAGCGGGGTGCCTTGGTCGAAGAGGATCCGCATGGGAACTCACACTGCGGCTTCTTCGAGCGTGGCCTCGGCGTGCCGCAATACGGCCAGCGCCTGCTCGCGGGCAACGCCGGGGAACCACGCCAGGAAATCCTCCAGGCGCGCGCCATCTTCGAGATTCTCGAACAACGCTCGTACCGGGACGCGCGTGCCTTTGAAGACCCAGGCACCACTCACCTTGCCCGGCACCCGCTCCACCGCGGAACATCGAGTCCAATCGAACATGCCTGACCGTAAACCGTGGTTTCCGACCCGGCAAGCCCTCCGCGCGCACGCGTATGAACGGGAGCAGCTCCAACGCCTCGAACCGCCCGCGCAGTTGGGTTTGTTCGGGTCTCGCCCCACCCCAGACCGAAGTCCAGCCGGGACAAACGGAATCGGTCCGCTGTTTCAACAGCGAGCAATGCGTGTCCCAACGCGAACCAGCCCAGAGGGGACGAAAGAATTCTGCCCTCCCTGGCGAGGCTCGTTGCCGTACGGCCCTTAGACCCGCCGATTCATCGCCGGGGTAACGGTTGCCGACCCGCATCAGCCCCGTAGGGGCGAAAGACCTTGCCTTACATGCAGGCGTCTTCTGCCGTCCCTGGCGGGACTCATTGCCGTATGGCCCTTTGACCCACCGATAAATCGGTGGGCTGCTTTCTTTCGCGCCGCCGGCGTCGGATTCCACGAAAGGCCCCGCAAACCAAACCAAAGCCCCATCGGGGCGAAAGATGATAGCCCAGGGCAAACGAGCGGCCGCGAGTGCCGCCCTGGGTGAACCATATCGAAATTCAACCAAGCCCCGAAGGGGCGAAATAGCCTCAACCTCCAATCGGGGATTGAGATGGAAGGCCCGGTGTACGCTGGCGGCCAGAGCGAGTTCGTGCGCTAGTTGATGGGGCTTGTCGTGTTCGGCGGCGCGGGGGAGCAGGTAGAAGTGGAGCGGTAAGTTGTTCGTAGAGGCGGAAGAGATGCTCAACACGCTCGCGGTCGGAGTGGAACGGCTCAGGCCGGTAGCAGCGTTCCACGGCACGGTCGAGTTCGGTGTGGGCGCACACTAGTTCGAGCGGCATGGTGTTCGGATCGTAAAGGTCAGCCAGCGTGGCCATTCCACGCGGCGGCAGGTGCGGCGCGCGCGCCGTCAGCACGGCCAGCGCTTTTTCCTCAACGCGCTCACGCTGCTCCGGCGTCGGAGTCGGCCAGGGAAACGTGTTGTAAACCATGCTGCCAGAATAGCGGTAACGGGACTCGAGCCGCCCGCCGACTGTGCGCATCCACGCCATGTGCATCGCCGAAGTCAGGACGCCAAAGAGAAAAACGTCGCAGGAAGGGATGAGAAAGTTGGTATTTGCGGAGATGACTTCCTTGTCCATGAAACCGATTGGAACATAGCTCCGGCGTTCCGAGGAGACTTCGGGGATGAGGAGGTAATCCGTCTCTGGCTGCGACTCGAAAAAGAACCGTGTTGGCGTCGCCGCAGCTTCGCGTGTTGGTTTGGCCGTGCTGCGAGCGCGGAACTCGCGGATGCGCTCGATCCGTTCCATCACCTTCGGCAGTCTGCGCAGAACGGCAGGAGAAGCATCTTTGAGCCAAAGGCACCAACGCATGTTTCCGTTGATGAATTCCACCGAGCCAGTGAAGCGCCGGAGAAAACATTCCGCGCCCGGTTCCTCGCGCAAGAATTCGACTCGCTCCGCCTCCGTAAGAATGAAATTTCCATCATCCGTTGGCTTGTTGCCACAGCGCATTTCCGGCACATCACAAAGAGGCTGGCACTGCTTGTTCACAAAGCGGTCGGAGCCGGGTGTCAGGTAAGGCGCGATATTGGACACCTCGCTGACGACCGGATGATCGGGGTCAGCATCGTAGTCCGTGATGAATTTGCGAGTCGTGTCAAAGGCGGCCAGACCGATGATCACGACGTGAACGTGCGCTTTGCCCCGTGCTTCGCTGGCCCAAGCAAACGGGCGGTGAGCAAAGTGAATCTTCAGGTGGAAGCGCTGAAACAGGATGCTCCAAAGCACCGGCACCTGCTCGCCTTGGGTGATCGAGTTGGTGGAGACGAATCCGACAACGATGCGAGTGCCTCGGACATAGCTCGCCGCTTTAACGGGTTCTTCCGGAATTGTCTTGTGATTTGCGATTGGGACAAAACGGGGTGCGCCGTGGGCGGGCGCGGAGGGGCGCTTCCCGCGCCCGAGGACGCGCGGGGAGGGAGTTGGGCTGGGACGGCGGCCCGGGGTGCATTGAGTCCGCGGCCGTGGCAGGCTGAGGGCGAGGCACGACCTGCAACCCTATCAGCAACTGCTCGGATTGAATGAGCCGTGGTACGTGACGGGGGTCCGTTTGGACGTCCAAGCGCAAGCAGTTGAAGTGCCGGTCGCCGTGCGGGACCGGCTCTGGGGCTGTCCCCAGTGCGCCTGCCGCATGCACGTCCACCAGTGGGAGAAGCGCACGGGGCGGCACTTGGACAGTTGCCAGTTCAAGCCCCTGATTCGGGCCGAGGTGCCGGTCGTCCTTTGCCCGGAGCACGGGAGCCAAACGGTGGCGGTGCCCTGGGCCGAGAAATCCGGTCGGTTCACCAAGCTCTTCGAACGGTTGGCGATCGACGTGTTGCGCGCGTGTTCGGTGAGCGCGGCGTGCGGGTTGCTGCGCATCAGTTGGGATGAAGCCGACGGCATCAAGCCACGGGCGGTGGCGCGCGGACGGCTGCGGAAGCGGGCGCCGCCGGGCAAACGCTTGGGCGTCGACGAGAAGCGTGCCGGCCGCGGGCAGAACTACGTGACGGTGGTGGCCCGGTTGGAGCGGGGCAGGCCGCGACGGGGGCGTACGTGGGCGACGGGCGCAAACAGGAGGCCCTGGCTGGGTACTGGCAGCAGGGGGCCGCGGCGCCTCGGGCGGGGGGGAAGCGGTGGCGATGGACCTGTGGGAGCCGTACTTCAACTCGACGGTGGCGTCCGGGCCCGAGGCGGCGGGCAAGATCGGGCACGACCCGTATCGTCTGGAGCAGAGGCTCAGCGAGGCGGTGGACCAGGTTCGCCGGGGGGAACATCGGGTCCTGATGGAACCGGGCGACCGGCGCCTGGCCGGGACCAAGTACGTAGGGCTCTATGGCTGGGAAAACCTGCCTGAAGCTCATCGGGAGCGGTTCGACGACTTGCGCGGCCAGAAGCTCAAGACCAGTCGGGCCTGGGCGCTCAAGGAAATGTTCCGGGATTTCTGGGCGAGCCAGACGGCCAAGGAAGGCCAAGCGTTCTTCCGGCGCTGGTATGGCTGGGCGATCCGCAGCCGCTTGGAGCCGGTGAAAAAGGTCGCCCGGAGCTTCAAGGTACACTTGGGGAACATCCTGACCTACTTCACCCATCGCATCACCAACGCGGCCCTCGAAGGTCTCAACAACCGGATTGCCGGCTTGGTCAAGAAAGCCTTCGGCTATCGAAACCGAGAACGCTTCAAGACCGACATCCTGTTTCATCTTGGTGGCCTAG
>JAKANS010000139.1 GCA_021823625.1 bacterium
GACGCGGCCGCAAACCCGCCGCGCTTTGCAGGCGGCGCGGATTAGACTCTCCGGCTGCTGCCCTTGGTGTCAGACCCAGTTCAGGGATACAGGGTAACTCTTAACCTGGTATTACTAACGCCGGTTGCCGCCGCGGAGCATCGGCGGCGCCTGGTCCGACCGATGGCGCCGGGCCAGTCGTCGCTCAATTCTGGCCTTGCGATTGCGGAGCATCTGGGGATATCCTCGGTTCCCTCGCAATGTTCGTTTCAGCGGCTGCTTTGTGTTGTTGCGAATTCCTTTCAGCCAATGTGGACGGGCCTTTCGAGCATTTCCTTTCAACGCGACAAAGAAATCACGCTTGTTGCAGGACTAGCCTGGCATCCGATGCCCAACAATCGGGGGCCCCCTAAATCGGTTGTGGTGCAAACCCGACCGGTCGGGGCGCGAGCCAGCCGGTGCGCGACCGAAAAAAACGCGGTCTGAGGCGCGACCCCTTAAACGAGAAAGGCCGGAAGCCCCCTCGGACTCCCGGCCAAAGCAAACAAAAGATGGCCTGCTACACCGTGTAGGTGCCGCTGGCCACGCGGCCGCCGGTGCCGGTCCAGTTGGTGTGGAAGAACTGGCCGCGCGGCTGGTCCACGCGCTCATAAGTGTGCGCGCCGAAGTAGTCGCGCTGGGCCTGGAGCAGGTTGGCCGGCAGGCGCTCGCTGCGGAAGCCGTCGAAGAATGCCAGTGCCGTGCTGAACGCCGGCACGGGGATGCCCTTCTTGACCGCGGTGCTGATGACTTTGCGCCAGCTCCGCGCGCAGCCCTTGATGGCCTTTTTGAAGAACGGATCGAAGAGCAGGTTCTCGAGCTTGGGTTTCTTGTCGAAGGCGGTCTTGATGTCGCCGAGGAAGGCGCTGCGGATGATACAGCCGCCGCGCCACATGAGGGCGATGCCGCCGTAGTTGAGGTTCCAGCCGTATTGTCGGGCGGCGGCGCGCATGAGCATGTAGCCTTGCGTGTAGCTGATGATCTTCGAGGCGTAGAGGGCCTTGCTCACGTCGCTCACCCATTGCTGGCGTTCGCCGGCAAACTTGGGATTGGACGGCTTGAAGGCTTTCGCCGCGGCGACGCGCTGGTCTTTCATTGCCGAAACGCAGCGGGAATAGACGGCTTCCGCGATGAGCGTGATGGGAATGCCAAGGTCGGCGGAGGAAATGACAGTCCATTTGCCGGTGCCTTTCTGGCCGGCGGTGTCGAGGATCTTGTCCACGAGCGGCGCGCCGTCTTCGTCTTTCTTGCCGAGGATGTCGCGGGTGATCTCGATGAGGTAGGACCGGAGCTCGGCCTGGTTCCACCCGCCGAAGACGGCACTCATCTCGTCGGGGGTCATGCCGAGGCCGTCCTTCATGATCTGGTAGGCTTCGCAGATGAGCTGCATGTCGCCGTACTCGATGCCGTTGTGGACCATCTTCACGAAATGGCCCGCGCCGCCTTCACCGACCCAGTCACAGCAAGGCACGTTTTCGCCCACCTTGGCGGAGATGCCTTGGAAAATGGCCTTCACGTGCGGCCACGCGGCGGAGCTGCCGCCGGGCATGATGCTGGGGCCATGACGAGCGCCTTCCTCACCGCCGGAGACGCCCGTGCCGATGTACAGCAGGCCCTTGGACTCAACGTATTTGACGCGGCGAATCGTGTCCTCGAAAAGCGAGTTGCCGCCATCGATGATGATGTCACCGGGTTCGAGCACGCCGAGGAGGTGCTCGATGAATTCGTCCACCGCGTTGCCGGCCTTGACCATGAGCATCACGCGGCGTGGCTTCTTGAGGAGGGCGACCATCTCCACCAGCGAGTGGGCGCCAAGGACCTTCGTGCCTTTGGCCTCGTGGGCGAGGAAATCGTCCACCTTCGAGGTGGTACGGTTGTAGGCCACGACGGTGAAGCCGTGGTCGTTCATGTTCAAAATGAGGTTCTGGCCCATGACGGCCAGGCCAATGACGGCGATGTCAGCTTGCGGATCCATGTTCTGTGTACGGTTAAGTCGTGGCTGCGTCGCAGCGTGGCGCAGTGCCTGTGCTGGCGCGAGAAGGAACCTTAAGGGAAGCGGCGCGTCCTGAAAGCAGATTTCTGTGGGCCGACACCGGCCGAGTGCTTTTGCCGGGACGGTTCGCAACCGGCCAATGGGCCACAACCCGGTGCGTCGGTCGGCCGGTCCGGCGCGGGCGACGCGCCTCAACGTGATTGCCGCCAAGACGGGTTCTCCTATGCTGTGCCCGTGCAAATCCACGCTGCTGCCCGTCGCGGGGATCTCGCCGAACTCCGTTGGTGTTTCGCTCGCGGCGCCGCGGCAGACGCCCGGGACGGTGCGGGCAATACCCCGCTGCTTGCGACGCTGGAGAGCCTCCGCGCCTTTGACCGGAGGTCCAAGCCACATGCAACGCCAGAAACGGTGCAGGCTTTGCTCGACGCCGGCGCTGACCCAAACGCGGTCGGCGAGCGGGGCCTTACGCCGATCCATCTCGCGGTGCAAACCGGGGAAGTGGCGCTGGTGGAACGCCTGGAACGCGCCGGGGCGGACGTGCAACACCGCACCGCAGGCGGCTACACCACACTGCTGCACGCTTGTTACCAGCCGCCGGGCAAGGGCAAACTGGCCATCCTTCAGAAACTGATTTCGGCCGGGATCGATGCGAATGCGGCCAGCGATTACGGCGAATCACCACTGAGCGTCTGTCTTTACTTTGGCGACTTCGCGGCGTTGCGTCTGCTCGTCAAGGCTGGCTCGGAACCGGCCCGGCTAGGCTGGAGTGAGCCGATGGCGCGGTTCGCGCTCGCCGGTGATCAAGAGCCGGCGGCGTGGGAAGCGGTACGAGCCATACCGGAACAATCCAAGACCGCGTGGCGGCTGACGCCCTTGCTGCTGGCCACCAAGCAGGGTTCGCTCGCGAAACTGGACTGGTTGCTGGCGCAAGGCGCCGACGTGCACGCTTCGGCGCATTGCGGCCAGACGGCGTTGCACCTCGCGGCCGAACATGACCACCTCAAAGTGGTGGATCGATTGCTGGAGTTAGGGCTCGCGACGGACACGCGGAATGAGTTCGAAGAAACGTCCTTGATGCACGCGTGTGAGTGGGATGCGCCCCGGGTGGTTGCCCGGTTGCTCGGCGCCGGCGCCTCCGTGGAGGCAGAGGACCACGTTCAGTCACGAGCCATTCACCGAGCTTCCTCGCTTCCGGTCTGGCGCTTGCTGGTCGAACGCGGCGGCGCGGATTTGAATGTTGTTTCCGGCGACGGTCGCTGGCCGTTGCAGGTGGCCGCGGAACGGAATGATCTCGAAGCGGCCCGCTGGCTAGTCGCTGCGGGTGCGAAGGTGGCCCTCACCGGTACCGGTGCCACCGCACTCCACGCCGCCATCCAAAGCGACGCCCGAGAAGTCGCGGCCTTCCTCCTGGGGCAGGGCGCGGACCCGAACGCTCCGGACGTGGACGGCTGGACTCCGCTGTTCTGCGCGCGTTCCCGCCAGGCCATCGCCTTGCTGCTGGCTCAGGGAGCTGATCCCACGGTTCGCGATCAGGCTGGCGGCTGGGCAGTAGATCGGATGCAGGATCCCGTTTTGCGGGAAGCACTCACGGGAGGCCGACCATGATCTCACAGCCGTTCGCGCGGAAACACCCTTGACGGACTTGGGGGAGCGGCGTTGATTGGATCCATCATGGACGCCCAAGACCAACGCATTGCCGAACTCGAAGCGGAGGTCCAGCGACTCCACGCCGCCCTGGAAGCCGGAGAGGTGCGGGTCAAAAAGAAAGTCCGATTGCCCGCCCACCGCCCCCACAGCGTAGATGAGGTAATCCAGCGCGAGCGGAGCCGGCACCTGGCCGAATTATTTGGCGGGTTGAGGCTGGTGGGCGCACTAGTCCTCGGCGCCTGTCTGCTCTTGGGCGCGGTCTATCTGACCGACTATCTGGTGCATTCCCGCCCGATGATCGAACCGCTACCCCCGTTGGACGCGGCGTTGATTCCGCGGTGAAGTCTGCGCCCGGTGGATCGGGGTGCGACTTCCCCCCACCAGGGCGGGCGCGACATCGAGCAGGCTCCCAGTGATCGGGGTGCTGTTGTCGGTTCGGCCGGACGCCGAAATCCAAACTCGCGCGGTGCGACTTCTCCGCCAGTCGTAAAGTGCTGTGCGGTTTTGGCCCCCGGCGCACATTCCTTTTTGAAAATCGATGGATAACGATTCGGAACTGCTGCGTCGCTACGCCGATGAACGCTCGGAGGCCGCGTTCGCCGAACTGGTGGCACGCTACGTGAATCTTGTGTACTCGGCGGCGCTGCGCGAGGTCGCCGGCGACCCCGCCTCGGCGGAGGACCTCAGCCAGGCAGTCTTCACGGAACTGGCCCGCCAAGTCGCGAAGTTGCGACGGCATCCCGCCCTCGCTGGCTGGCTCTACACCGCGGTCCGCCACGTCGCCGCGAACTGGCGCCGCAGCCAGCAACGCCGCGTGGAACGTGAACTCGCGGCTCACACCATGAACGAAACGCTTTCGCCGGCGGCGACCGACTCCCTGTGGCAGGAATTGCGGCCGGTACTGGACGATGCCATGCACGAACTGCGCGAGGCCGATCGCACCGCCGTGGTGCTGCGCTTCTTCGAAGATCGCAGTCTCAAACAGGTGGGCGCGGCGCTCGGCCTGAACGAAAACGCCGCCCGCATGTGCGTGGACCGGGCCTTGGACAAGCTCCGCAAACTGCTGGTGCGGCGGGGCGTCACGTCCACCGCTTCGAGTCTGGCAGCCGCGCTCGCCGCGGGCGCGGTGATCGCGGCTCCGGCGGGCCTCGCCGCGGGCCTCGCTTCGACGGCGAACGCAGCGGTCACAGCCGCATCCGTTTCAACTTCCGCTACCCTGCTAAACATCATGACCACCACCCAAGTCAAAGCCGGCCTCGCCGGCGTCCTCCTCGTCACCGCCGTTGCGGTCCCCACCTGGCAGCAGACCCGCATCAACCGTCTTGCCAAGGAGAACCAGCAACTCCAGACCCAAACGGCGCAGATCACGCCGCTCCAGACGGAAGTGACGCGACTCCGCGCCGCAGACGTGGACCGGACCGAGTTGGAACGGCTCCGCGCGTCCGAAGCGCAGACGAAAAGCGAGTTGCTGCGGCTACGGGCTGCGGTGACCGCGGCCGAAACCAAGGCAGCGGCTTCCGTCGCAGCCACGCCCGCGTCCGCGACCAGCCCTGAGGGCGCGGAATCCGCCGCCCTGGCCGGCGGGCTGGGGGCCGGCATGCAGGCGATGGTGAAGGGCGTGCTGGAACAACAACTCATGGGCCGGCTGGAGCGGATGAAACAGCGGCTGAATCTCACGCCCGAGCAGGCACAGGCCATTCACGACATCTTGATGAAACAAGTGCAACAAGGCACCGAGGCCGCCCAGAAAATGTTCAGCGGCAAGTTAACCTCAGAGGAGTTGGTGAAACTCAAGGACTCCAACCGCAACCCCAACCCCAACCCGGAGGAGGCGATCAAGGCGCTGCTGACGCCGGAACAGCAAGCCGCTTATGCGGACTCCCAGCAGGAGGAGGCCGTGTCGAACGCCCGCCTGGCGGCCAATGCCGAGTTGCTCCAGATGCAAGGCAGCCTCGGGCTCAGCCAGGAGCAGCAAGACAAGGTCTTCAATGCGCTGTACGACTACACCGTGGCCCAACTCTCGGGAAAGATCACCACCGCACCGCCGAAGGACCTCAACCCCGTGGCGCTGATCGAGTGGCAGTTCGAACAGAAGGCCAAGGCGCTGGAATCCGTGCTGACGCCCGCGCAACTGGAGAGCTACCGCAAGTTGCAGGAATCGCAAGCCAAGATGATCAAGGGGATGCTCCAGCCGAAGCCAGAAGGCGGGGGCAAGTAATCAGCCACCGATTTTAAGTCGTTCATTTCGGGCTTGCCGCACAGGGTTTCCAGTGCACTCTCGGCGAGCAAGGCAAGTCTGGATGGGCTTCGTGTTTAGCTCTGACTTTGTTCCAATAAAGCTGTTCGGCCTTTCTATGAAATGCCCAGTTTGTCAGACCGATATGGTCACAGGACACCTGTTCTGCGGGGGTGCCAGCATAGATTGGGTGCATGAGAAACAGCCAGGATGGAAGAAGTTCCTCACGATCGGAAATCGGCACCTTACTAACTTCCAAGGAAAATTGTCCGGTTTTTAGTGCGCCCGGTGTGGCTTTCTCATAATCCCCCACGAGAAACTAAAGGTGCAGCAATGAGCTTCGGACCGAACTCGCTGGTTCCCACGTCCGTCAGGCAACCCCACTCACTCGCGGCGCAAAGTGACGCCCCGACCTCCCCCGCCCCACTTCAGTACTGGGAATCGTAGTACTGCCGCATCGTCCCGTATTTCGACGGCACCAGCTCGACGTGTCCGTCGGCGAAAACGACCGATCCCCGCCCCTTCTCCAGGTAATCCTTCTGCGTCAGCCGCATCCCCGTCCCGAACTTGTGCCGCGCCGAAAGCAGGTTGCTGTCCGGCACCCAGCGGCCGTCGTCGGCGATGTTCCCGCTGTCGAACACGAACACATTCTCGGTGGAGCCGTTTTCCTCGACGAGCATGAGTTTCTGGGTCGGACTCTTGACGGCCGTCATTTTGAAGTGCAGCGGCGGCGCACCCGCTGCGCCGTAGATCGACGACATGCCGTGGTTCTGGCCGCTGCCGGACACGTAGCTGGGGAACGTGTAGCTGTACAGGTACGGATTGGTCCCCGCCGGGGCGCGCCGCCATTTGGCCTCGCGGGCGGGCGCATCGCGATCCGCCGGACAGCGGAACAGGTTCGTCGTGAAGCTGCCGATGTACCGGGCGATGGCGCTGTTCTGGACGTTGGTGAAGTAAGACGGCGGCAGGCCGGGGTCGTTGGAAGGTCGCAGCGTGAGGTTCCAGAAGATCCAATCCTCCTTCATGGCGACGAAGGCCCCTTTCGAGGCGGTGCCCGGAAAGGTGTCCTGGTTGTCGTCCACGTACATGTGCATCGCCAGGCCGAGCTGCTTCAAGTTGCTGCGGCAGACCGCCTGCTGGCCCTTTTCCTTGGCCTTGGCCAGTGCCGGCAGAAGCATCCCGGCCAGGATGGCGATGATGGCGATGACCACCAACAGTTCGATAAGCGTAAAACCGCGCTGTTTCATGGCTTGTTATGGTTCACACGCATGGTCGGTAGGTTGCAGGGGAAATGTCAAGGCCACTGTTTGGTTTTTGGCGGATTTGTGAGCAGGCAATCCCGCGGAAGCGGGGCGGCGTTGACGGGCTGGAGGCGACGCGTCGGCTTGGCCCCCTTCGCAGCGCCGGTTGATGCTCAACGCAACTTGCTGACCGCCCCGCGCGGATCGAGGCAGAACTCGAACTCCAGCCCCCGGCTCACGGCGATCTCGAACCGCGAGATGACGGCATTCGTGACGCTGGCAAATTCCAACTGGTACACCCGCGTCTGCGTCCCCGAGCGGATGCTGTAGCCGAGCGGATTCTCGAGCGCCAGTTCCCGACCTTGGTCGTCAAAGGCGCGCCACAGGACGCCGTCGCGTTCAGTCATCCCATCGATTTCGAGAAACAAAAACGGTCGGGCGCAACCCCAAAGTTCCACGTCGAGCGAGCCGCTGAACATCCTGCCATTGCGCTGGTGCCGGCCGGCCGGCGGCGCCATTCCACGAGTAGTGCCATTGGTAATGCTCAACTGTCCGGCGCCACAAATCGCGCCCAGCGTCATCGTACAGCCGCTGAGTTGGGTCGAGACGTCCACGGCCGTGAATCGGCCGGCCGGCGGCAGGCTGAGGTTTGTCAGCACCAAGACTTCGGACGCAGAGAAGTCTTCCCGTCGTTCCCGTCGGACCGCGATTTTCAGGCGCCAGGCCGGCTCCGACAAGGCGGAGTAGGCGCCGGCGTTGCCAGTGGCGTCTTCGACTTCGATCCAGCCCGGCTGCGCGTGTGCCCAAGCCTGCTCGCTGGAGCTGATCCGCCAGACCGGATCAAGTGGAGACCAACTCCGGTTTGTCCGCCAAGTCAACGAGTTCAGCGTCACCGTCACCGATCCGTTGGTGCGCGTCAGGGGCAAAGCCTCCGGCTTCCATTCAGGGAACGGGCCGCGGACCGGATTGGGCAACCGCAGACGGGCGAACTCCGTTTGCCTGTCGGCAGCGACGAACACCAATTGGAACGTTCGGTCGCGGCGCGGATAGGCCCGCAGCGTCACGGCCACGATTGAATCGCCGTTCGCAGATGTGGTGGTGCTCCAACCGTTGCTTTCCATCGGGTAACGAAACCCGGCATCGTCCTCGGCACAATAGGCCGCGGGAAACCCCATTCGGGGGCTGGCGCGGAAACAGAACGTGACCCGATTGCTGCTGTAAGCCCCGACGGTCAGAGTGGCCGGGATCCAATTCTGCCACCGGTAAGGCAGGGTCTGCCGCGCCAGCTTGTGCCACGACCGCTCGGTGGTGAAGGTCCGGGTGCCGAACGCGCTGCCAACGAACTTCAGCCGCGAACCGTCGGAAAACACCGCGACCGCGGGTGCGTTTCGCCACCAGGCCCAGAAGGCCACAGCGATTCCGCCAGCCATGATGGCAAGGACGAGCACGATGATGGAAACGCGGAGGAGCTGCTTCATTGATGGCGGCAAAGCTACCGGACTTGGTTCCTCGCGCCAAGACCGGCAACGGCCACGCTACCACGGGGCCGATCTCAAGTCCGAAGTCCGAAGCTTGAAATCCGAAGGAAATCCGAAACCCAAAACGGACGGCAGGGACGGGTCGGAGCTAGGGAACACGCTGCGACTTTGCGCTTTCGGATTTCAGGCGTCGCGCTTCTTTCGCATTTCGAACTGCGAGTTTCAACTCGGGGCTTGGCCGGACGCCACCTTCGTCCGATTTGAGAGCACGCCTCGCCTAATCGGCACAATCGCAGCGCAACCGCTTTCCATCCGTGTCCGCCAGCGGTAGCCTCGCGGCCATGACCAGTTCACCTCACGCCTGCCCAACCGGACCGCCGAGTCGAGGTGCCGTTCAATGAACCACGTCGAGCGATTCCGGGCGGTGATGAATTTCCAGCCGGTGGACCGCCTGCCGCGCTGGGAGTGGGCCATGTGGTGGGACGAAACCATCGCACGCTGGCACAGCGAAGGCTTGCCACGCGAACTCCGGTTCAGCCAGGTGATCGAGATCGCCGAATACTTCGGACTCGATCCGTACCAGCAGTTCTGGTTCAGCACGACCGACCCCACGATCGAAGCCACCCAACATCACGTCGAAGGCATCGTGGCCAACCTGGACGATTATCTCCGGCTGCGGCCGCAATTGTTTCCCGACCACAGCGCGGCCATCCGCAGCATGGCGCCCTGGGCGGAACGCCAGCGGCGCGGCGACGCCGTGGTGTGGTGCACGGTCGAGGGTTTCTTCTGGTTTCCGCGGACGCTGATGGGCTTCGAGAAACTCATGTTCGCCTTTGGCGATCAGCCCGAGTTGCTCCACCAGATCAACCGCGATTTGCTCGAATTCAACTTCCGCCTCCTCGACGAAATCTTCCGCGTCTGTGTGCCGACGTTCATGACCGTCGCCGAGGACATGTCCTACAACCTCGGCCCGATGATCTCGAAGCGGACGTTCGACGCCTTCGTCGCCCCGTATTATCGGGAACTGGTCCCGCGTCTGGCGGAGCGCGGCATCCCGCTCTTCATGGACACCGACGGCGACGTGACACTGCTGGTGCCCTGGCTGGAGGAGCTCGGCGTGCGTGGCGTGCTGCCGCTGGAGCGCCAGGCCGGCGTGGACGGGATGAAATTGCGCCGCCGGTTTCCGTCGCTCCTCATGATCGGACATTTCAACAAGCTGACGATGAACCAGGGCGAGGCCGCGATGCGGGCCGAGTTTGAGCGCCTGGTTCCATTGATGAAAACCGGCGGCTTCATCCCGAGCGTGGATCACCAAACTCCGCCGGGCGTCTCGCTCGAACAATACCGTGAGTACCTCCGCCTCTTGAACGAATACACCGCTTTGTAGCCGAAAAATGAAAACGCTCCGCCTCGCCACCTTGCTGCTGCTGGCCGCTACGACTCTGGGTGCCGTTGCCCCGGCTGCTCCCAACCCGCTCGCTGAAGGCTGGGCCAATCCACCGCTTGATGCCCGCCTCCGCGCCTACTGGTGGTGGTTGAACGGCAACGTCACCCCGGCGTCGATCACGCGCGACCTCGAAGAGATGAAGGCGAAAGGTTTCGGCGGCGCGTTGATTTGCGATGCTGACGGTTCCAGCCAGGACGGCAACGAGCGCGCGCCGCACGGTCCGGATTTTTTCAACCCCGCCTGGCGCGAGCTCTACCGGCACGCTCTGCGCGAGGCGGATCGGCTCGGCCTCGAAATGAGCCTGAACATCCAGAGCGGTTGGAATCTCGGCGGGCCGATGGTCACCGCGGACGATGCGCCGAAGAAACTCGTCTGGACCGAGCACCTGGTCAGCGGGCCGACGAATTTCACGGAGAAACTCGCCGCCCCCAAAGGCCGCGACGGCTACTATCGGGATCTGTTTGTGCTGGCGTACCCGGTCAAGACCTCGGCCGGCGCGGCCAAACATCGCCCGCTCCAGAATTGGGAACAGAAGGCGTTGCTCAAGCCGCTCATGCCTTTCTCGGCGCCGGACTCGACCCCGCTGTTGGTGGAGTTTCCCACCGAACCGGGCGAAGCGGACACCCAGACGGCCGAGGTGCGCGATCTCGGCGCCAGGCTGGAGCCTGACGGCACCTTGCGCTGGGAAGTACCGGCGGGCCAGTGGGAGGTCCTCCGCTTCGGCTGCACGCTGAACGACCATTGCCGCGTCTCGACTTGCAGCCAGGGCTGGGACGGCTACGCGATCGACCCGTTCGACGCCGGCGCGTTTCGGCGCTACTGGGACACGGTGGTCGAACCGCTGATTGCCGACGCCGGTCCGCTCGCCGGCAAGACGCTGAAATATCTCCATACCGACAGTTGGGAGGTCGAAGTGGCGAATTGGACGCCCACATTGCGCGAAGAATTCCGGCAGCGCCGCGGCTATGACCTGCTGCCCTGGTTGCCGGTGATCGCGGGCCGGATCGTGAACGACCGCGAGCAAAGCAACCGCTTCCTGCACGATTTCCGGCGCACGATGGGCGACCTGGCGATCGACCACCACTACCGCTTGTTCAAGGAAGGCGCGCACCGCCACGGCCTGTTGATCCATCCCGAATCCGGCGGGCCGCACGCGGTGCCGATCGACGCTGAGCAGTGCCTCGGTTTTGACGACGCGCCGATGAGCGAATTCTGGGCGTGGTCGTGGCGGCACCGCATCGGCGACGAGAACCGGTTCTTCGTCAAACAGCCCGCGTCCGCTGCCCACACCTACGGCCACCGGCTCGTGCTGGCGGAAGGCTTCACCACCATCGGACCGCACTGGCAGGAGCGGCTCTGGGACAATCTCAAGCCGGCGTTCGACCACGCCTGCACCGAGGGGCTGAACCTGCTGGTGTGGCACGCGTTTGTGTGCTCGCCGGAGTCGATGGGCCTCCCGGGCCAGCAATACTTCGCCGGCACCCACCTCAATCCCAATGTGACCTGGTGGGCCAAATCCGCGCCGTTCTTCGCTTACCTCAACCGCTGCCAGGCGCTGCTGCAGCGCGGGCGCTTCGTGGCGGACGTGGCGTATTACTATGGCGATCACGTTCCGAACTTCGCCCAGCTCCGCCGCTCCGATCCCGCACGCGTTGGCGCCGGCTACGATTACGACGTCGTCACGGAGGAGGTCATCCTCACGCGCATGGCGGTCAAGGACGGCCGGATCACGTTGCCCGACGGCATGAGCTATCGCGTGCTGGCATTGCCGGACCGGACGAAGATTTCGCTGCCGGTGCTGCGCAAGTTACGAGAGCTGGTCGCGGCGGGCGCCACCGTCATCGGGCCGCGGCCCCGCCAGGCGACGAGCCTGCGGAAATACCCGGAGTGCGACGACGAGGTGGCCAAGATAGCGAAGGAACTGTGGGGGAGTGCGAATTCCAGAGACACCCTCGCCCCCACCGGGGGAGAGAGCCGGGGTGAGAAGGCGACGCGTGCGGCCTCCGCTGGCTCGCACCGCTTCGGCCAAGGCCGCGTTATCTGGGGCAAGACCGCCCGCGAAGCTCTGCTCGCCGATGGCATCCGGCCGGACTTCCAGTTTACCGGCGAACCCGACAGACCGCTCGACTACATCCACCGCCGGGATGGCGACGCCGACATTTACTTCGTGGCGAATCGGACGAACCTGGCGACTTCGGCCTCGTGCGTTTTTCGCATAGCGGGCAAGGCGCCCGAGCTTTGGAATCCAGTGACCGGCGAACGCCGCTTCGCCGCCGCTTACCAGCAAAGCGATGGCCGCACGTTCGTGCCGCTGGGTTTCGCGCCGTGCGGTTCCTGGTTCGTGGTCTTCCGCGAGCCGGCCGCGACGCATCCTGCCACGGTTATGGGCAACGTTCCCGCGAACGCCAACGCACCGACGTTCACGCCGCTGGCAGAGATTGACGGACCGTGGACCGTGCGCTTCGACCCGAATTGGGGCGGCCCGGCGCAGGCGGATTTTCCGCGCCTGGTGAGTTGGACCGAGCGACCAGAACCGGGCATCCGGTTCTATGCCGGCACGGCGACTTACACGACCACCTTCGATCTCCCAGCCAGCTCCTCGAATCCGGCATCCGGCATCTTCTTGAACTTGGGTGACGTGCGCGAACTCGCCGAGGTCCGGCTGAACGGCCGACCTTGCGGGATCGTTTGGACGCCGCCATTCCGCGTCAACCTCACCGGCGCGCTCAAGCCTGGCCCAAACAAACTGGAGGTGGACGTGGTCAATTTCTGGCCAAACCGGATCATCGGCGACGCGACCTTGCCGGCCGAGCAGCGGTTGACCCGGACCAACATCCGCAAGCTCGCCCCAGACACGCCGTTGATGGTTTCCGGGCTGCTTGGCCCGGTGATTCTGGAAGTCTCCAAGTAAGTTGAACGCGCAAGCCACAAAGCCAACCCATGAACAAAACGCATTCCTTGATCCTGTCGCTGCTGGTCGTCGCACAAGTCGCGACTCACAACAGCGCCGCCGCGACCTACCCTGATGGCCGGCCCGCGGCGCACTTGCGAATGGAGGCCCACGACCAAGGCATCGTCCTCCGTCACGGCGACGGGCCGGCCCAGTGCGACGTGCTCGGCGCGCGCGATGTCTGGGTGTTCGAGGTGGGCGGGACCTATTACCTGCACTACGACGGCGCCGGACCGAAAGGCTGGCTGACCTGTCTCGCCACCAGCACCGACCTGATTCATTGGACCAAGAAGGGACCGGTGTTGGACTTCGGCGCGCCGGGCGAGGACGACTCGGCTTCGGCTTCGTATGGCGTGACTTATTTCGACGGCAAAACGTGGCACATGTTCTACCTCGGCACGCCGCACACCTCGCCCGCGCCGGATCTCATCCCCGCGTTTCCCTACCTGACGATGAAGGCCCGGAGCGCGTTTCCCGCCGGCCCGTGGATCAAGCAGAAGGAGGTCATTCCTTTCCGGACCAAGGCCGGCACGTATTACTCTGCCACCGCGAGTCCGGGGCAAATCATCCGTCAAGGCGCCGCCTACCTGATGTTCTTCAGCGCCTCCACCGACAACCCGATCGAGCGCACCCTGGGCATCGCCCGCACGCGGAACCTGGACGGACCGTGGACGGTCGAGCCGGAACCGATCGTGCCTCCCGCCGAACAGGTCGAGAACACCTCGCTCTACTTCGAGCCGGCGAACCAGACTTGGTTTCTGTTCACGAACCATATTGGCCTGGAAGGTTTCGAGTACACCGACGCCGTCTGGGTGTATTGGACGAAAGATTTGAACCAGTGGAATCCAGCCGACAAGGCCGTGGTGCTCGATGGCGGGAACTGCACCTGGAGCCGCAAGTGCATCGGCCTTCCGTCGGTGGTCAAAGTGAAGGACCGCCTGGCGATCCTCTATGACGCGCCTGGTGGGGACAGCAAAAGCCACATGCACCGCGACGTCGGCCTCGCCTGGCTGAACCTGCCACTGGTCCCGCCGACAAAGACTCCTTAACAGCGTCGCGGCATCACGCCATAGTCTCTGAAGGAAAGGTGCGGCGCTTTACCAAGACGCCGCTACGGCCAGGCGTTCAACGGCCTTTCCATCTCCGCGCCTCGGCGGTTGATCTGGTTTTCAGCGCCGGGCCGAAGCGCCCTTTCCAGCCACCTTCCCGGCGCGTAAGCTCACGCCCATGAGTTACGAGGTGCAGGATTTCGAGACGCAGGTGCTCGAACGGAGCAAGCAAGTCCCCGTCCTGGTGGATTTCTGGGCGCCGTGGTGCGGGCCATGCCGCGCGCTCGGCCCGGTGCTCGAGCGGATGGCGAAGCAGGCCGGCGGCCGTTGGGAACTCGCCAAGGTGAACACCGAGGAAAACCCGGAAGTCGCGGCCGCCTTCAACATCGCCAGCATCCCGGCCGTGAAGCTCTTCGTGGACGGCAAGGTCGCGGACGAATTCGTCGGCGCGCTGCCGGAACCGGAGATTCGCCGCTTCCTCGACCGGGCGCTGCCTTCGCCCAGCGCCGAACACCTGGCCGAGGCGCGACGTTTGCTGGCCGAAGGCGCGAACGGCCCGGCCGCCAGGCTCTTGAAACCGATCGTGGACGCCGAACCCGGCAACCTCGAAGCGCGGGTGCTGTTGGCCCAGGCGCTGCTGAGTTCGGCGCCGGAACAAATCGCGGCGATGCTCGAACCGGTGGGGCCGGACGCCGAGGTCGCCGACAAGGCCAATGCTTTGCGAACGCTGGCGCGGCTGGCTCACCTCGCCGGCCAGCCAGCCGCTTTGCCCGAGGCCAAGGTCCGCGACCGCTACCTGGCCGGCGCTGCCGCGTTGCGGGCCGGCGACTTTGCGACCGCCCTGGAAGCCTTCATCGAGGTCCTGCTGCGGAACAAGGAATACGACCACGCGGGCGCCAAGGAGGCGTGCAAGGCAATCTTTCAATTGCTGGGCATGCGGCATCCGCTGGCGGACCGTTTCTTCCGTGCCTTCAGCAGCGCGCTCCACTCGTGAGCGGCGGCCATGCTGGTGCGAACCACGAAGGCACACGAAAGGACACGAAGCTCGCGTGGCAGGCGGGTCGCTGAGCCGGCTTCGTCGTATCGATCGGCCGTTGACATCAAGTACTACGGCAACGGATTCGCGTCGTTCGGTTCCCCTCCCCGGCCTTGCGTTCCGGTCGCCGGTGCCGGGCGGCGAAGCGGGTGGCCGTGGCCGAAGCGGGTAAAGACTTTCCGCGCGCGGGCACGGTTGCGCTCCGAGCGACCCGTCCCGAAACGCGCCCGAAACGCTCCTTGACGAAACGGGAGGGGGGCGATACGTTGCGGTCAATCTGTGGAAGAAGGCGCCTTCGGCTACCAACGCCGGGGTTTTCGTGGACCGAGGACAGGCGGGGTACCGAAGACGCAGGTTCGGGTTATGAAGGCCGCTGAACGAACTGCCGATAGCTGTCTTGAAACAGTCCCCGCCGCAGAGCACCCTGAAAACTCCCGTTCCTTGACCCCTCGCCTGTGGCGGCAT
>JAKANS010000140.1 GCA_021823625.1 bacterium
GGCGCTTGCCGGCGCCGAGCAGCGAGCCCAGGAAACCGCTGTGCTGCTGCGAGCCATCGCCAAAGATGGTCTCCATCTCGATGCCGTCCTCCATGTACATCATGCCGCCGGCCTCGGCCACGACGGCTTCCTGCGGGTCCAGTTCGACTTCGACGAACTGCATTTCGTTGCCCAACACCTGGTAGTCGATTTCGTGCATCGTGTTCATAAACTCATCGCTATTCGATCCGGTGAAAGCCGCCAACACCGTGCCGGGAAGGCGCGGTGGACGCGCGCAGAGTAACCGACCCGGCGGCGGGTGTAAAAGTTTCCGTGAATTACGTCCGGCAGGAGCGCGGTTGTCCAAGCCGCGTGTCCGGTTGCCCGGCTTGAAATTGGTGTTCACGGTGCGGGTGATCGCCTAGAAAGGACGCCATGCAGCGGACCATTTTGGCATTCGTCGATGACCTCTACGAGGACCTCGAACTGTGGTATCCGAAGCTCCGGCTCGAAGAAGCCGGCTACGCCACGCGCCTGCCCGGGCCAGCGCAGCGGACGTTCACCGGGAAACACGGCTACCCCGCCACTGCCGACCTACTGATCGCCGACGCGCAGAGCGACGATTACTGCGGGCTGCTCATCCCCGGCGGTTTCATGCCGGACAAGCTGCGTCGTGACGCGAAGGTGTTGGCGCTGACGCGGGAGTTTTTCGCGGCCGGCAAACTGGTGGCCTTCATCTGCCACGGCGGCTGGATTCCCATCTCGGCGAAGATTCTCTCGGGCCGGCGCGCCACCGGCTCGCCGGGCATCAAGGACGACCTGGAGAATGCCGGCGCGATCTGGGTGGACGAAGCCGTGGTGGTGGACAGAAACCTGATTTCGAGCCGCACGCCACGTGATCTCGCGCCGTTTGCCAAAGCGATGGTAGAGTGCTTGAAGGCGAATGAGGAAGGCAGGAAAGCATGAAAGAACTGGCGTTCGAGGAATTGACCGGGCGAATCATCGGGTGCGCCATTGCCGTCCACCGCGAACTCGGACCTGGCTTCCTGGAGTCGATTTATGAGCAGGCGATGGTCGTTGAACTCCGGCGGTCGGGTCTGAGATTCGAGCAGCAGAAGCTGCTGCCAATCCATTACCAGGGTGAGCCGATCGGTGAACATCGGCTGGATCTCCTGGTCGAAAACCTGATCGTGGTGGAACTCAAAGCGATCTCGGACTTGGAGGACGTTCACTTCGCGATCGTCCGTTCCTATTTGAAAGCGGCCCGGTTAGAGCACGGCTTGTTGTTGAATTTCGCGTCGATGCCTTTGACCGTGAAACGCGTGATCTTTCACCCCCCGTTTTCGGATTCCTGACTTCCTGCCTTCCTCATTGCCATGTCTTCTCAGCCCGACTTTGTCTTGTCTCCGCAACCAACATCCGTCCTCCTGGACGAGGCCGTCCGCCGCCAGCGGGGCGATCCGTCCGCGCCACTCAAGATTGATTTCCTGAGAGTGAATAAGGAAGGCAGGAAAGCATGAAGGAACTGGCGTTCGAGGAATTGACCGGGGTCGAACTCAGGGCGATTTCGATTCTGGCGGACGTTCACTTCGACGTGGATCGCGCCTGCGTGAAGGCGACCGGGTGGGAGCACGGTTTGCTCTTTGACTTTGCGTCGATGCCTTTGACCGTGAAGCGCGTGATCTTTCGTCCGGCGCTTTCTGGTTCCTGATTTCCTGCCTTCCTCATTGCCATGTCTTCCCATCCCCGCTTCGGCGCGCACACGGACCCGACCTTCAAGTCGCAGCCCCGCCCCACCGGCGAGGTCGTGCGCCGGGTGGCGGTTTACCTGAAGCCGTACCTCTGGCTCGCGGCCGCCACCGTCGCCTGTGCGATCCTGTCGCTGGGCTTCGGCTTTCTGTACCCGAAGCTGACGCGCGTGCTCATCGACCAAGTCATCGGCCAGCAGCGTGGCGATTTGCTGGCGCCGGCGGCGGGCGGGCTTCTGCTCGCGTTTCTGATGCGCGAGGTCTTCAACAGCCTGCGCATCCGGGTGAACAATCACCTCGAGCAAAACGTGATTCGCGATATGCGCTGCCAGGTCTATGCGCGCCTGCAGCGGCTGCCCGTGAACTGGTTCGACCAGCGCGCGTCGGGCGACTTGATGACCCGCGTCATCGAGGACGTGAACAGCGTGGAACGCCTGCTCATCGACGGCACCGAGCAAGGCAGCGTGGCGTTGTTGAGCATCATTGGCGCGCTGGTGCTGATGTTCGGTTACAGCCCCACGCTAACGTGGGTGGCGCTTATTCCAGCACCGCTGCTGGCCGCGGGCGCGCTGTGGTACACGCTCACCGCGCATCATCGCTACCGGCGGCAACGCGAGGCCTCCAGCGCCATGAACGCCCTGCTCATGGACAATCTCCAGGGCATCCGCCAGATCAAAGCCTTCGGCCGGCAGGACCACGAAGACGGCCGGTTCGCCGCGCGCGCGGACGACTTGCGCGAAGGCACGCTGGTCGTCATGCGGGCCTGGGCCTGGTACGGGCCGGCGATGCAATTCGTCGGCGCGCTCGGCATCGGGCTGGTGCTTTGGGTGGGCGGGGCCCAAGTGATGCGCGGCCGGATGGAGGTCGGCCAGCTCGTCGCGTTCATGCTCTACGCCGGCATGTTTTTCTATGAACCGATCGGGCGTCTGCACGGCTTGAACCAGATGCTCCAGGCGGCGCGAGCCGCGGCGGCGCGGGTGTTCGACATTCTCGACGCCACGGGTGAGCGCGCGACCAGCGACGAAGCGCTTCAGACTTCAAAACCCGCCGCACCGATTGCCCCGTCGTGGCGTGCCCGCGGCGAGGTTTCCTATGAAAACGTTGGTTTCAGCTACGGCTCAGGAAAGACCGCGCTGAAGAACATCTCCTTGCACGCCGCGCCCGGCGAAATGATCGCCCTGGTCGGGCCGACCGGCGCAGGCAAATCCACGCTGGTCAGCCTGCTGCCGGCGTTTTACGAAGCCACCGCCGGGCGCATCGCCATCGACGGGCGCGACATTCGCGAGCTGTCGTTGGACGGGCTCCGCGCCCAGATCGCGGTGGTCAGCCAGGAGGCGTTCCTGTTCAATGGCACGCTGCGCGAGAACATCCTCTACGGCCGGCTTGACGCCACGGACCTCGAGCTGCACGGCGCCGCCCGCGCCGCGAACTGTCACGACTTCATCGTCAAGCTGCCCGACGGTTACGAATCGCGCGTGGGCGAACGGGGCGTGAAGCTGAGCGTGGGCGAGAAACAACGGGTCAGCATCGCCCGCGCCCTGCTCAAAGACGCGCCGATCCTGGTCCTCGACGAAGCTACGGCCAGCGTGGACACCCACACCGAGCGGCTCATCCAGGAAGCGCTGGAGCGGCTCATGGCCGGCCGCACCAGCTTTGTGATCGCCCACCGGCTCAGCACCATCGTCCGCGCCGACCAGATCCTCGTGGTCCGCGGCGGCGAGATCGTCGAGCGTGGCACGCACGGAGAGCTGCTGGCGCGCGGAGGCGTTTATGCCAGGCTGGCCCGCATCCAGAGCACGACAACGATCGAGGAAGGTTTCGAGAGACTTGCGGAAGTTTGAGCGTGCAACGGCTCCCGTGCGCGCGCGAGTTGGCTGCCTTCGCGCGGCGCAACTTTTCGACAAGGGAATTGACGTGCCTGTCGTGCACCAAAGTTCGGACGCAACCAAGACCTTCCTGGCAAGGGAGATTCACCCGCGGCGTCCCGACCGAATCTTCAGCCACCTACCGTCCACCGTCGCAGCGCGGCTGCAACGGCAAGCCCGTGGCTGAGCTCGCTCACCTCACCGCCTTCTCGGGCCACTTGTTCCTTAACCGCCGGGACGGCATTCGCCGGGCAGGCCAGCCAGTGAGCGATCCGGCGGTCAAGCATCGGCAGGTCGTTGAGATGATCGCCAGCGGCGAAGACTTGATGCGGCCCGAGGCCAAGCTCGCGCGCCAGTTCGGCCAGCGCCGTGCCTTTGCTGTAGCCCGCATGGCTGAAGCGTGCATAGACGTCGTTCCGCACCACCGCCAGCCCTGGGATCTCCGCACAGTAGGCGTTGAGGTAGGAACAAATGGCGTCTGCGTCGCCGTTCTGGCGGGCGATGAGGCAGAACGGCGAGAAGGCGTCCTCGTAAACGGCCGCGTCGAAACGCTCGTTCACCCAGGCGGCCAGCCGCGGAATGTCCGGCCGGACGCGGGCGAACAAGGCGGCGTGCGCCTCGGCGCAGCGCTGGTTCCAGGGTTCCACCGGCACATAACAAACGCCGTCGTGCCGGTAAATTTCGCGTTCGACGAGAACCAGAAAATCGGGCCGCACGTCCAGGTTTGCGCGGCCGAGGCTTTCCATGAGGCTGCTCAGGTCGCGGCCGGTGTTGATGACCCATTTCGCGCCGCGTACCTGGAGGTCGCGGACGATTTCACTAAACACCGCCGCCACTGGCGGCTTCTCGAACTCGGCAAAAATGGTGCCGTCGAAGTCGGTGGAGATGAGTTCAATCGGTATCGGCATAAACCTGGCATTCGCAGAGATCCAATGAGGAACTCAGGAACTCACGAACTGCGGTCTGGGCTTTCCTGCCTTCCTGCGTTCCTCATTCAAACCCCGAGCTTCTGGGCCTCCGTGGCTGCAATTGCAGGGCTCGACGGAGTCTCGCCCCACCACCGAATTGCCACGAAGTCCTGGAAACTCAGAGATCCAATGAGGAAATCAAGAACCCAGGAACTCACGAACTGCGGTCTGGGCTTTCCTGCCTTCCTGCGTTCCTCATTCAACTTCGAGCTTTTGTGCCTCTGTGGCTGGAACTGACTGGTTTCTGGTCGAACGTTGTCGCCGGCGCATTACATACAGTCCAAACATGCCTCCCATGAGCAGCAAGACGCGAGACGGTTCCGGTACCACGACCCAGGCGATTGCGTGGGTAATACCGCCACCATCCTGGGCCCAGCCTACGATGGTTCCTTGATCGTTGATGCCATAGGCGGAACTAAACGGCCCGCCCAAGGTTCCGAGGTCAGTCATTGCCGTGCCGTCCCAGACAAAAGCGTGGTAGGTTCCATCCGCCTCTCCCGCCCACCCCACAACGAACCCTTGGTCGTTCATACCGTACGCCCAGCTCTCGGCGCCACCGAACGTGCCCAAATCGATTACCGGACTTCCGGCATCGCCGCTCCAGAACACGGCATGGTTGGCGGTCGCTCCCAACGGCTTGCCCCAGAGGATGATCTGCCCAACATCATTGATGCTTCGCGCCGCCGTCCATTGGCCGCCAGAAAGCCCGCCCAAATCCACCGGCATGGCTGAGTCCCAAAGCGACGCTCGCTCGCGACCGGCGGCGTCGTAAGCCGTACCGACGACGCTCCCCCCGTCGTTGATGTCGTAGGCGATGCTGTAAGAGCCCCCCAGAGTGCCCAAATCCTTCGCTCCGCTCGCGTCCCAGAGCGTGGCGTGGTACTCGCCCGCGCTCAGCTCGGAATTCCCCACTGCAAGGCCGACATTGTTCAGCCCCCAGGCAGCGCCCGAACTTCCTCCCAAGGTCGAAAGCTCGGTCACGGTGCTTCCGCTCCAAAGTGCAGGCCGGACGAAGCCCGCGACGTCTTGTGCCCAACCCACAATGGTTCCGCTGCGGTTGATGTCCACCGCACGACTGTTCTGGCCACCCAACGTGCCCAGGTCCGAAATGCCGCCGCCCGCCTGCCAGCTAAAGGCGTGTTGCACGATTCCGGCAACCGGAAGCAGGCTTTCGCCAACGACCTGGCCCTGTTCATTAATACCGCGGGCCTGGGAGTACTGGCCGCCCAAGTCGCCCAGATCCACAATAGCGTAGCTGCTGGCCCCCAAGGTGTTGACCGCCAAACCCAAGCCTGTGACTGCGAGCGATGCAGCCATTCGCCAGCTTGCGGAAGGATCCCGGTCGCCCAGAACTACTGCCGGTTTACCAGTACGCGTGATCGCCATAAACAATCAAACCCTGAAGCTGAATCTTCGGCACTGACATCGTGCCTCGAATCACCTTCAGGGTTTGCAGTAAACTGTGCCTTGGCAGCGGCTTTCAGTTAGCAGCGGACAAGCGTGTGCTCCGCAAGGAGCAAGCGCTCAGGCCGCAGTCTTACCGCGACGCCACGACAGCAATCCCAAGATCGCCAAGCCCATCACGCCCAACTGCGTAACGGTAGGCTCGGGGATGGCAACGAGGTTGCCGGTGACGTTAAAGGCAACCCGATCAAGGAGCAACCCCTTGCCAGCATCGGAGAAGAAGGTCAGCCCCACCGGGCCGCTTACAGAAAGGCCGCTCCATTGATAGGTGAATTCGACCCACTGACCGTTGGCCGTGTTCTCCAAGACATTTGAGGTGACAACCGGTGCATCGGGAATCGAGAAGCTGACTTGCTGCGAGTAAGGGAAATTTGCAGGAGAAACGAATTGGTCCAAGGTCAACGTGTAACCCAACAAAGTGCTGGGCGTTGCCGGCAACATATCAGTACCTACATTCACGCCGCCGTTGAGGATGTCCCATACGCCAGTCTTCGTGCCGTAACCTGCATCGTCCAGGAAAACGCCTTCCCAGTAGCCTACGCCGATGCCCGGTGAAATCGTGGCCATTCCAGTGGCTCCGAAAGGATTGTCCGCAGGAGGCGGCTTGACACTGGACGGATTATCGCTGGTGCCAAACTGCCATTCCATCGACGTGATGGGATCCGCCGCGAAGGCAGTGGCGCCAGCCAACACCGCCACCAAGCCAAGTGTGATTTGCTTTGGTTTCATGGAATTACGTTGATTATTCGCATCCGTCTAAAAGAGTTTTCCCGTTATCGTCCGACTACCGGCCCAACGCAAGGAGAATTCTCCAAGCATTTAGAGATTTGGGGGGAGCCGTTGAACGGCTCCCCCCAAAATCACATTGGACTAAGGCTTACCGTCGGCTCCCAGATCACCCTGATTGCCGAAATTCTTCTGCAATACGGTGTAGTCCAAAATGTTGACTGCACCGTCCGCATTGAAGTCGGAACGCAGGTCGGTCGTTGAACCGTAGGTCTGCTGCAGAACGCCAAAGTCACCCAAGTTGACAACGTTCTCCCCCGTGCTGTCTCCAGCCCTCAGATAGTGATCGTTTGCGGGGTCGAACACGACGCCGGCAGGGTGCTCCACGTTTTCGCCATTTACGAAGTAGGCGATGCCATCCGGATGCGCGCTGCCCACCGGCGGATTCCCTGCGCCCGTCATCGCGGCAAGGGTCTCTCGCAGATTCCAAGCCGTTTTGGCGCTGATCAACGTCGTACCTTCCGGAACGCCGATGAGCGTGAAGGTCGCCAATGTCTTGGCCTTCGTGATTTGCGTCGGATACGTCGTTTCAAGCGCGCTCCGTGTGACCTTGCCCTGGCTCATCGCCAGATTCAGATCGGCGATCAGCCGCGGTTCCAAAACAGCCTGATTGGCTTTTGTTGGAGCGGCCACAAACGTAGCCAGCGCCGCTGCCGTTTCCGGGGTCAATGACCCGCTTGCAAAATTCAAACTGCCCAAGGAAACCGCGAAGGCGTCTTCCAAGAGCATCCGGTTGAGCCGCACGAGATTTGCACCCGAAACCGGCGGTACCGTCAGGATGAGATTGGCGGTCGCCGATCGCAACGAGATGCCCAAGAATCGTTGCTCGTTGTAGATCGAGTCCCCGCCCCAAAGCGGTGCGCTTGTCGGCTGCGTGAGGATGTCGAAGTCAATCAGCACCAACCTCGCCAGCGTGGCATCCGTCCCACCGGCGTAGTTCAGCAGCGCCTGGGCTGTCGCGGCATTCAATTGACCGAACATGTATGCCGGGTAGGCGTCGTTCAGCAGTACTCGATTGAGTGTCACCAAGCCGGCTCCGGTCGGAGTGTTAGGCGGCAGGAGTCCGCTCAGCCGAGTATCACTTTCAACATGGGGCACCACCGAGGCAAAGCGCAGCGGTTCGTAGATGCTAGGGCCAAGAACAATGGCGTTGAAATCGTTCAACAGCCCGGTTTCCAAGGCCGCGATTTGCGCATCGGTCGGCGTACCACCAACCGGGAAGGCGTTCAATGCCTGAATGGTGGCAGCAGACAAGCGCCCACGGATATACGCATCGATTGAGCGTGTGGGGGTCTTCAACTTGCCGGCAATGGTTTTCAAACCCGCCAGATCCACCACGTATCCGAATTCCAGATCCCGCAGGTACATGGCCACGCCATCGGTGCCGTACAGGATACGGTTCGCAACCGCCGACAGATCCGCGATCGCCCCATACCGCAGGTAGGTGGACGTGTCCGCAGCCGTCCCGCTCGGCGCAATCAACTGCGACGCGAGTGCAGGCAGATCGCGGAACCCACCCGCGGACAGGAACGTTGTGCCCGTGAAGTCCAGCGGCAGCGTCCAAGTCTTCGTGGCGCTGGCACCGTCACCAGCCTTGAACGCCACCTGACGAGTGGTTCCACGGAACGAATCCAACTCCACGACACCGGTCACCTGATTCTTGTTGACTGTGAGGCGGAATGTTTTCTGCACAGCATTATTGCCCGCCGTATCAGCGGCATTAACTGCGACGTTCCAAACCCCATTCTCCGTTGCGCTACCCACGGCCCACGCGTAATTGAAGCCGCCGTCGGCGGACCCGCCCGTGGTGGACGTCAGCGTCACTATCTGACTCGAAGGTCCGGTCAGCTTCACCGCCGGCGCGCCGTTGAGGCCAACCCCGGGTAGATCGTGGACCTGCACCGTGATGTTCACCGCGCCCCGCACGGTATTGGTGCTATAGACTGGATCCGAGGAATTGCTGGGACCGTCCTTCACGTTCTGGCTCACGCCGTACTGAACTTGCGTCGCCGCAATGGAGTCAATGACCGGGCCAGTGTGGTCCACCGCGATCGTAATGTCCGGAGTTGGGACTCGGGCAGGGCCAACTGAAGCCCCGTCAGCGATGCTCAGCAGTGTTCCGCCGGTGATTCCACCAACCATCACATCGTCATCCGAACGGAAGACCACGCGGGAACTGCCTGTCGCCGTCCTCGTGGGTGTCAGAATGATCAGGGCCACGGTTCCGTCAGCCGACGTGCCCAAGGGCACGCTGAAGTTTAGACCAATGACCGTGTCCAACTGGCCGGACGTGTTCCACATCTTGTAGATTACGTTGTCCCAAATACCGCCACCCGCCGTGACGACGGGTGCCCCGGCACCTGTCAGGTTGGCTTTGAAGTGATGCGAATCGAACGTGATGAAGGCCTGCGCGCCGAAGATCGGCTGCTTGAGGTTCGCCACGTTCAAGCTGATGGTCACCGTCTCCTGCGGCGTGATCGCGGGTTTGCTCGCCTGCATGTACATCACATCCACGTCGCCGGACCTGACGGACGACAACAGACCGGGCACATCGCTCACCAAGAATTGCGACTTTGGCGTGAAGGTGATGTCGATTTCCGTTGGGTTCGCTTCCGGTAATGCGACGACCCCGAACGTGCCGCCGAAGGGATCGTTGGCGAACAATCCAAGACCGTTCCAATTGAGGTTAAACGCGCTGGCATCGAAACCAACGATTCCACCGGCGGCCTGCACAAATTTCCAAGAATAGGGCCGCGTGGGGTCAAACTTCGCCATCGTCCCGGCGGCCGGCGAACCTAGGGTCAAGGTCGTAAGGTTGACTGTGAATTTGTTGGCCGGTGTGGCGGTGAGGGTAAGTGTGCCGGCCGTCCCTTGCGTTATGTCCGGCGTGATGTCCAAGAGACTCCAGCCCGGGTTGCCGCCGGCAGTACCGCCATTGGCTTGGTTGATTCGCCAAGAATACGATCCACCGCCGTCCCAAGTCTGGTTGCCGGCGACCGTGGTCTTCCCTATGGCCTTGGTGATCACCAACGAACCCGCAACATACGTAATGGGATCGTATTTGTCACTGGTCAGATCGGAGCCAACCAAGCTGATCTCCCACACACCGGCGGTGGTCGCCGTAGCCGCGCTGCCACCATAATGCAGGCTCCCTCCGGTAAAGGCCGTGGCCGGCGTATCGCCGGCACCGGGCACGAAGTTGTAGCCGGCGGTATAGTTCGCTGACGGGAAGACCGCACCGTTCTCAATCTTGGTCTGATTGTCCGCCGTGACCGTCAGCGGAGCTTTCTGGATCGTCAACGTACCAACCAAGGTGCCATAGACAATGGCGTAATTCGGATCCGCCGCGCTGTTGTTATTGACTTGGAAGGTGTAAGCCCGGGGCAGGCTGGTCGGGGTCGGCTGTGAAGGGTTCCAATTGCCAACCGTGGCCGGAGTCGCCGTGGTCGTTTGATCCGGAACCAACTCACTGCCGGTCACCAGGCCGTCGTACTGGACTCCCGAAGGCGGAGTCGTTCCGTAATTGATGCTTTGCGATTTGGCGCTGATCGTCACGGTCCGCTTGTTGATCGCAAAGTTCAGTGAATTCAGGCTCAGGTTGTAGTTCCCCGTCTTCTCCGTTGTCCCGTTCACGATATGCAAAGTCCCGATGTCGATGGCGTAGTTGGCCGCGTTCTCTCCGGCAGTCCGGTGGAGTGCGCCGGCAAACGTGTCACCCAGGACCAACGCGGGCGATGGAACCGGTTGCATCACCGGATCAGCCGTCCCGTAGAGCTTGGTCCGATCCCCAACCACCACGTCAATAAGGATGGATTTCTTGCCGATCGTCAATTTGGCGGGCGTGTACACAACGTTGTAATTGCCGGTATTCCCGTCGCTGTTGACGATGTCCAGAGTGCCCTTGGTAATGTTGTACTGCCCGACGTTCTCGCCCGCATCCCTGCTCAGCAAGCCGGTAAAGTGGTCACCAGCGAAAGGAAGCGTCGGCGGCGTAAACGTGTAGTCGAAGGCAGGGTCGGCGTCGCCGTAGGTCTTGCTCTTGTTGTTGGCCGTCACGTTAACGGTCTTCTTCGTGATGGTCAGAGCCCGTCCCGCAACCAAAGTCAGGTTGTAACTCGCAGGCAAAGTCAGTGTGCCTTGAGCGATGGCATAGCTGCCCACTTGTTCGCCTGCGTTAGCGGGCGCTCCGGCCTGATCGCGCGCCAGCGTACCAAGGAAGCCATCGCCGGACACCAAGGCCGGTGTGAAGGTATAGTCCAACGCCGGATCGGTGGTGCCATAAACCTTGCTCTTATTGTTCGGCGTCACCGTGATGGTCAGCTTGTTGACCATGAATCCAAGAGTTACGTGCTTCGTGGCCAGCTTCAGGTTGATCCCGCCGGTGTACAGGTAGTCCACCACGTAAGAGTTGGCAGTCAAGGTGCTCGTGTCAAAGGTGGCACTGAACGAGCCATTGCCACTCGTGGTGACGGTATTCTTAACCAGCGGAATTCCACCGGTCACAATCGTGATCGTCACCGTCTCGCCATCCACCGGGCCGTTGCCGTTCGCACCGCCGCTCACCTGGCCGGAGATCGTAGCCGTGGCGCCGCCGTAGGTAATGCTAGGAACGTCGCCCAACGTAAAGGAGGCATCCGGTTTGGCTGCCGCGAGCGTGATAAGGCCGGTTCCGGCGAAGTAAGTGTTGTCCTTGATGGTTGCCGCACTACTGCTGGAGCCGTAAGTGGTCCCGCCGGCGGCTTGATCCAAGCCGTTGATCGTCAGGAGCAGTGTGGTGGAGTCCGGGCCAGTCAACGTCAGCTTACCCAGAGTCAACGTAAGCCGGCCATCAACGAAGAGGCCGCCGGTTGGCGCCGTTGCCCCGGCAGAGTTGCTGAGGGTCAGGTTTGCGTAATGCCCCGCGCCGGTGAGCGTCTGGGCACTGGTTCCGGCCAGCACCACCCGGCCAGCACCCATTTGGGTACCGTTGTTGACGATGTTGCCTTGCGCAGTCAGATCCTTGCCATTGTTGTCGAGCGTGCAGCCGTTATTGATCGTCAGCGCCGCACTGATCGCCTTGCTGCTGTCGAGCTTGACGCCGAGCGTATTCTTGATCGTTACCGGCGCGGTCATTGGTGAAGGCCACTCCAAGCCGGTTGTGGTTTGCTGGGCAGTGCCGTTGTAATCCAAGCTCGCGAGGCCGCCATAGGTAATCGGGACGGTGCCCGCCACGGTGGCCGTGCCTTCGAGGGACAGCTTGCCTTGCACGGTGACCCCATCGCCCAAGGTTTTTGCACCGCTGCCGGCAAGCGTGAGGTTCTTGTACTGAATGGTGGTCGTTCCGATCTTGGCGGTCACCGTCTGAGCTCCACCGTTGTACCACACCGTCCCCAAGCCGGCGCTAAACGTACCGGAGCCGGAGGCGAGGAAGCGACCAGCTACCTTGAGGGTGTGGGCAACGGTGGCGGCAGACAAATTGAGTGCGTTACCGGCGTTCGCGCCGAACAGCACATCGCCAGATTGACCACTGGCGGCGCTGACAGTCAGGGTGTGCGGTGAGGCGGCGTCGAAAAGCAAAGAACCCGCGGTGGCCCCATCGCCGATGGTGATCTTACCCGCGGTGGCACTATCTACATCCACGTAAAGCGTACCGCTGTTGTTGATCGTGATGGTGTCCGCAGCGGTTGGCGTGGGACTGAGCTGACTCCACAGCACCGTGGTATTCTGAATCGGATAGTCCCTTGCCAGGGCTTGGTCAGCCGCAAACAAAGCCAACCCCGCCATCAAGGCCAGGGAGCCGAATGTTCTTTTCATAGGATTTCGAGGTGCGCTAACTTTTGACTGGGTTGGAGGCGCCAGCGCGACAAGCGACGGCAACCGCCGATTTGGGGATGGATGTTTGGGTGTAACAGGAACTGGACTCATAATCGCTTAGTGGTTGCAGCAAGGTTGGGTGAAATCACGGAACGGCTGCGGAGATGGAATCGCGCCAAAGCGCAAAAACTCTGGCCGGTTGGTTGGCCAAAAGGAAAAAGGAGTTTGCCCCCACAGCACACCCAGCACCTGCACTGGTGCATCCGCGCGGCAAGGATGCGACCCGTCGCTGGCAGGGTTCACGAGACTGGTTCGAGCACGGTCGGGTTGCCGCCGGGTAGCCCCGCCCGCGCGGTCTGAAAGAGACTTGGGCAGGCAAAAGAAGAAGCTCGATCGCCGAGGCGATCGCACGTTGCTGGAAAAGCTGCTTTTCACGGGGGAACCGGCGCCTTCAGTGCTGCTCTTCGAGCCCACCACAATTCGGCCCGCAAACGTCCCTCCGCTCCCGGCAACAGCCGGTATGCACGTCAGCAAAATCTTCCCGATTTGGCGCGCTCTCATTTTGTACCCGCGGCACATTGCGAAAGAAAGGGCCACACCGTCAAGGACATTTTGAAGATTTTTTCACATTGGACCGCGGTCACAAACAATACAGTTCCAATCGGTTGAAATGTTTTATCCAGGGCCCCCGCATCCGTTGCGCGCCAGCAACGCGTCAGCGGGAATGTCCCGCGAGCGGCCGAAAATGGGCTTTGGGGTCCAAGTCGCTACGCGGCTTTGAGATGGGGTGCAAGGCCTGGCTGTCGGTTCGCAGGAGCCGTGAAGCGTGGAGGCGTCCGGTTACGACCGCGAACCCTACTGGCGCGTTTCTTGGCGACGAGCGAGGCGGCGGCGCACCCGTGCCGGACACGGCGGGTGCAAGCTTCGGTCCGGGTGAAGCGGCTACGCCTAATTTCGTCCGGGCGAAGTTTTCCATGAGGCGGCCCAAATCGCGGCCGGTGTTGATGACCCAGCTCGCGCCGCGTGCCTGGAGGTCGCGGACCGCCAGGCAGAACGTGGCCGCCACCGGCGGGTTCTCGAACTCCGCAAAAATGGTGCCGTCGAAGTCGGTGGCGACGCGGCGAATCGGGGCCGTCATAAACGCCAGGCCCGCGGAAACGAATCGGGGGCCACGCCCTTGCGCGCGCCAAGAATCGTGCGCTACCGTCGGCGGTCAAACTGGTATGGCGGTTTTGCAGAACCAATACGACGACGCGATGTACGACTTCAGCCAGGGCGACTACGCCGGGGCGGCGGCCAAGCTCGAGGCCATTCTGAAGGCGGACCCGGCGCATTTCGACGCCCAGTTCTCGCTGGGCATGGCTTTTTGCCGGCTGGGCGATTTGGTCCGTGCCATCGCCGAAGGGCACAAGGCCGAGCAGTTGCGCCCCAATGAACAACTCGTTCACACCAACCTGTCGCTGTTTTACCTGAAGGCCGGCGACAAGGCGAAGGCTGAACATCACGGTTTGCAGGCGCGGATCGCGTCCTGGCGCGGAAACATGGCGCCACCCGGCGTGAAGACGGGTGCGACCGACGACCTGGCGGCCACCAAGGCACCGCCGCCCGCGGCGAAGATGCCGGAGCGCTTTCCCGAGATGCCCTGGAAGAAGAAAGCGCCCGCCGCCAAACCTGCGTCACCCGAGAACGCGGAAGGTGATCCCTGCTGACACCGCGAACTGCTGTGATAGTTTCGCGATTTCGATGAAGACCGCCTACGAACTTGCGATGGAACGGCTCGGCCGGCAGTCGCCCGCCGTGACCCTGACCGACGACCAGAAGCGCGAGATTGCCGAACTCGAGTCGCGCTACAAAGCCAGGATCGCGGAACGCGAACTGGCCGCCGGCACCGAGATCGCCAACGCCGAGGCCGCCGGCGACGTCGAAGCTGCCGACAAAGCCCGCCAGGAACTCGCGGCCGAACGACGCAAGTTCCAGGAGGAACTCGAACGCAAGAAGACCGAGGTCCGCCAGCGCGGGGCGTAAGCCGCGTCAGCGGCTGGTGAACGAGTAGCGGCCTGGGGCGACTTCGAAAACGGCGCGCCCACTTTCCAGGCCGACGTACTTCAAACCCACGGCTTGGGCGGCCGGCTTGCCGCTTTCGGTCACCGCGTCGGCAGTGGCAGCGGGTACGTAAAGGGTGGCCGTGGTGTTGGCGGGCACGGTGATCTGCCACGAGAACTTCCCGGCCTCCCGGCGCCATTCGCTGGCGATCAGGCCATAAGGCGACCGGTGGGTGGCCTTGAGGTGGGTAAGGTCGCCCACGGGATGCGGTTCCATGAGGATGCGCTTGAAGCCGGGATGGCGCGGGTCGGATTTGATGCCCGCCAAATCTTCGTAAAACCAGATGACCAGATCGCCGACGAGCATGACATGGTTGCCCGAGTTCATGGCGGGATCGGCGGTGTCGCCGTTCCAGAGCTCCCAGATCGTGGTGGCGCCCTTCTCGATCATGTAACCCCAGCTCGGGTAGGTGCGGTTCGAGGCCAAGATGTAACCGAGGTCCGAACGACCGTGATCGTTCAGCGTGCGCATCAACCATTGGCCCCCCACCAAACCGGTGCCGACGTGGTCCTTCGTCTCGTGGGTGATCTTGTCGATCAAGTGGTCGAAGACGCGCTGGTTCTGGTCAGCCGGCACGAGTCCCAAGGCCAGCGGCAGCACGCACGAGGTTTGTGAACCGTTGTCGTAATAACCTTTCTGCGGGTCGTAAAATTTGGCGTTGAAGGCGGTCTTCAACCTGGCCGCAAGTTCGCGGTAACGCCGCGCGTCGTCCGCCTTGCCGAGCCTCTCGGCGTAGTTCCCCATGAGTTCAAGGCAGTGGTAAAAGTACGTCGTGCCCAGGATTGTCGGATTCGTCTTCCGCATCGGATCCTTCGAGTGAATCAGCTTTGGGTCTTCCGGCGGCACGCACCA
>JAKANS010000141.1 GCA_021823625.1 bacterium
CACGCGGTGGAACTGGAGCGGCTCAGTTTCAAGGGCACGGGGGATGCCCGGCGCCAATACAGCGCGGTCATGGCGCCGGCGCGATCGAACCGGCTGAAACGGAGACTCGGGTTGGATTTGCTCCGCCCCGTAGCCTGTGATCCGGCACCACTGCGCCCGGGACGCACCGCACCCCGCGCGGTCAAACAACGCCCCAACCCCTTTCCCTTGCTCAACAAACCCCGCCGCAAATTCGTGGAAATCTCCCACCGCAGCCGTTACTGGAAAGGCGGACCCCGCAAATATCGAAGCCTTAACTAACCGCCATTCCGAACTGACCCCAAAGCGATGGCGGTGCCTGATGCCGCGGCGTGAGCGAGGCCTGCTTAAGAGTCCTGCCTGCAAGCCGCTCGCTTATCCCCCACCTGTTCGGCGCGTGGCTGTCTCGGCCCCAGCAAAGCCATGCCTCCCGAACTGGCGGGTAACGTCCTGATTTCAAATTGGTGGCTGCACCGCGGCGGCGGCGCGGGGCGGGGCGGCAGCACCGCCGCCACCAAATCAGGACACGACCACCCGGTGGCTACGCTTGACGCTCCGGCACCCGTTCGCGACCGTAGGCCACCCGAGATGAAGTTCGTGGACGAATATCGCGACGCGAAGCTCGCTGAAGACTACGCCCAGCGCATCGCCCGGTTGGTCACCCAACCCTGGACGATCATGGAAATCTGCGGCGGCCAGACGCACGCGATCGTAAAATTCGGCATCGACAGCCTGCTGCCGCCGACCGTCGCGCTCGTCCACGGCCCGGGCTGCCCGGTTTGCGTGACCCCGCTGGAGTTGATCGACAAGGCCATCGCCATCGCTTCGCAGCCGGGCGTCACGTTTTGTTCCTTTGGCGACATGCTCCGCGTGCCTGGCAGCCGGCAGGATCTGCTCGCGGTGAAAGCCGCCGGCGGCGACGTGCGCATCGTCTATTCGCCGCTGGACGCTGTGAAGGTCGCGCGCGCGCAGCCAGATCGGCAGGTGGTCTTCTTCGCGATTGGCTTTGAAACCACCGCGCCCGCCAACGCGATGGCGGTTTTCCAAGCCCGCCAGGAAGGACTCAAGAACTTCTCGCTGCTGGTCTCTCACGTGCTCGTGCCGCCGGCGATGGAGGCGCTGCTGGGCTCGCCGCTGAATCGCGTCCAGGGGTTCCTCGCGGCCGGCCACGTTTGCACGGTGATGGGTTTCGCGGCGTACGAACCGCTGGCGGCCAAGCACCGCGTGCCGATCGTGGTGACAGGATTCGAGCCGGTGGACGTGCTGCGCGGCATTCATCAATGCCTGCGCCAGCTCGAAGCCGGCCGCGCGGAAGTCGAGAACGCTTACGGCCGCGCGGTTCGCCGCGAGGGCAACCTGCCGGCGCAGGCGCTCTTGCAGCAGGTCTTTCGCGTCGTGGACCGCAAGTGGCGCGGCTTGGGCACGATTCCGCAAAGCGGCTGGGGCTTGCGTGAAGACTTCGCCGATTACGACGCCGAGCGGCGGTTCGGCGTGGCGGAATACACCGCCGAGGAACCGGCCGAGTGCCTCAGCGGCCTGATTTTGCAGGGGGTGAAGAAACCACACGAGTGCCCGGCGTTCGGCACGCGATGCACCCCGGAACACCCGCTGGGCGCGACGATGGTCTCGAACGAAGGCGCCTGCGCGGCTTATTATCGTTACCGCCGCACGAATCTGAAGCCGGCCACCGCCGCCTGAGCCAACTCTCGCTTATGGCTGAAAACCCGCCTGACTTCGCCCTGAACTGCCCGCTGCCGATCAGCGATTACCCGCAGGTGCTGATGGCACACGGCGGCGGCGGGCGGCTGATGCAGCAGTTGATCGAGCAGGTGTTTTACCGCGCCTTCGACAACCCCGTTTTGGGCGAGCGCCACGATGGCGCGCTGCTCGATGTCGGCGGCCAGCGGCTGGCCTTTACGACCGATTCGTACGTGGTGCAGCCGTTGTTCTTTCCGGGCGGTGACATCGGTTCGCTCGCGGTGAACGGCACCGTGAATGACCTGGCCATGTGCGGCGCGCGCCCCCGCTGGCTGAGCGCCGGGTTCATCATCGAAGAAGGCCTGCCGGTCGAAACGCTGCGGCGGGTGGCCGATTCGATGCGGGCGGCGGCCGCGGCGGCGGGCGTTGAACTCGTGACCGGCGACACCAAGGTCGTGGACAAAGGCAAGGGCGATGGCCTGTTCATCAACACCGCCGGCATCGGCGTGGTCGAGCACGCCAGCCGCATCAGTCCGCGCGCGGTCCGGCCCGGCGACGCGATCCTGGTGAGCGGCGACCTTGGCCGGCACGGCATGGCCATCATGTCGGTCCGCGAAGGACTCGAGTTCGAGAGCGCGATCGAGAGCGACTGCGCGCCGCTGACCGGCCTGGTGCAGGCCTTGTTCGACGCGGGCGTGGACGTGCATTGCCTGCGCGACCTGACCCGCGGCGGGTTGGCGGCGGCGTTGAACGAGATCGCCGCCACCGCGCGCGTGCAAATACACGTGGACGAAGCCGCCATCCCGGTGACGGAACTGGTGCGTGGCGCGTGCGAAATCCTGGGGCTGGATCCGCTTTACGTGGCGAACGAAGGCCGGCTCGCGGCCTGGGTGGCGGCCGGGGACGCGGAGCGGGCGCTGGCAGCGATGCAGTCGCGGCCGGAGGGCGCGGGCGCGGCGCGCATCGGCACAGTGCAGGCGGAGCCGGCGGGCCTGGTCACCTTGAAGAGCGTCATTGGCGTGGCGCGCGTGCTGGATTTGTTGAGCGGCGAGCAGTTGCCCCGCATTTGTTGAGGCGGGCGAGGCCACCGGGCGAGGGCAAATTCGGTAAAGAGGCGGCCAAGGCTTGGAGAGCGTGGGCGGGCGTCTGGAGGCACCGTAAGACCGTAATACCTCGTGACGCCGATTCGCGAGGATCGACGAAACAACCGGCGGACAGGCCGCCGCAACGCGATTATGGAAGATTTGACCAAGCTCATCGCCGGACAGGCGTTTTTCAAAGACCTCGACCCGACGTACGTGGAACTGCTGGCGGCCAGCGCGCAGCCGGCGCGGTTCGCGGCGAACGAACTGATCGCCAGCGAAGGCGATCCAACGCATCGCTTCTATCTCATCCTGCGCGGGGAAGTCCGCATCGAAGGGTTGATTCCAGGCCGGGGTCCGGAGGCGTACCAGATCGTGCGGGCGGGTGACTCGCTCGGCTGGTCGTGGATGTTTCCGCCGTTCCGCTGGCATTTCACGGTGCGCGCCTCGCAGGAAGTCGAAGCGCTGGCGTGGGACACCGCCCAACTGCGCGACCTGGCCGAGAAGAATCCGGCCTTTGGTTACGAGATGGCACGGCGCCTGACGCATGTGCTGGTGCGCCGCCTGCAGACCACGCACGCCGAGTTGGTCGAGTATTATGGCTCGACCAACTGAGTCCGGGCCGCGACGGCGGGCCGCGCGCGCATGAACCGCGCGGCGGCAGACGTGGCGGCGGGCGAGCCGGGGCGGACCCGGCTGGTGATTCGCGGGGCCGTGCAAGGCGTGGGGTTCCGCCCGTTTGTATTCCGGCTGGCCACCGGCCTCGGGCTGCGCGGCTGGGTGAACAATTCTTCGCAAGGCGTCTATGTCGAGGTCGAAGGTCCGCGCGCCGCGCTCGACGAATTCCTGCTCCGCGTCGAACGCGAGCGACCGCCGCGCAGTTTCATCCAAAGCCTCGAAGCGACGCACCTCGATCCCGCCGGTTACGCGGATTTCCAAATCCGGCCGAGCGACGCGGCGGGCGAAAAAACCGCCTTGGTGCTGCCGGACATCGCCACCTGTCGGGAATGTCTCCACGAGATCTTCGATCCCGCCAATCGCCGCCACCGGTATCCATTCACGAACTGCACGCATTGCGGGCCGCGGTTCAGCATCATCGAAGCCCTGCCTTACGATCGGCCGCACACCTCGATGAAGGCATTCGTCATGTGCCCGGCCTGCCAGGCCGAGTACGACGACCCGCGCGACCGCCGCTTCCATGCCCAGCCCAACGCGTGTCCGGCCTGCGGTCCGCGGCTCGAGCTTTGGGACCGCGCTGGGCGGGTGCTCGCCCAAGGCGACGCGGCGCTGGCCGGCGCGGTGAAGGCGTTGCGCGAGGCCGCTGTCGTGGCGGTGAAAGGTCTGGGCGGTTTTCACTTGATGGTGCGCGCGGCCGACGACACCGCCGTGCGCCGTCTGCGCACCTTGAAGCATCGCGAAGAAAAGCCGTTCGCCGTGATGGCACCGTCGCTGGCGGTGGCCGGGGCGGTTGGCGAGATCAGCGCGCTCGAGGCGCGGGCGCTGCAATCGCCGGAAGCGCCCATCGTGTTGCTGCGCCGGCGGGGGGCGGGCGGGATCGCGGCCACGGTGGCCCCGGGCAATCCGACGCTCGGCGTGATGCTGCCTTACACGCCGTTGCACCACCTGCTCTTGACGGATTTGGGGGAATCCGTGGTGGCGACCAGCGGCAATCTCTCGGACGAACCGATCTGCACGGACGAGCGCGAAGCGCGGGCACGGTTGGGCGCGATTGCGGACTTGTTTCTCGTTCATGACCGCCCCATCGTTCGCCACGTCGATGACTCCCTGGTGCGCATGGTTCTGGGGCGCGAACTGGTGCTGCGGCGGGCGCGCGGGTTCGCGCCGCTGCCGGTGACCGTGGCGACGCCGTTGCCGCCGACGCTGGCGGTGGGGGCGCATTTGAAGAACACGGTGGCGCTGGCCCGGGGCCGGCAGGTGTTCTTGAGCCAGCACATCGGAGACCTCGAAACGGCCGAGGCCTTCCGGGCGTTCGAGCGGGTGATCGACGACCTGAAACGACTCAACGAGATGACACCGCAGCACATCGTGGCCGATGCGCATTCGGACTACCTCTCGACCAAACACGCGAGAAAGTCGGGCCTGCCAGTCGTTTGCGTCCAGCACCATTACGCCCACGTGCTCGCGTGCATGGCCGAGAACGACATCTCCGCGCCGCTGCTCGGAGTCGCGTGGGACGGCACTGGCTTCGGCATGGACGGCACGATCTGGGGCGGCGAGTTTCTGCGGGTCACGCCGGAGAGCGTGGAACGCGTGGGCCACCTGCGCCTGTTCCGGCTGCCGGGGGGCGATCGCGCGGTGAAAGAACCGCGGCGCGCGGCGCTGGGCGTGCTTTACGCGATGTTCGGCGAGGCGGTTTTCGAGCGCGCCGGGCTGGCGCCGCTCCAGGCATTCACAGCCGCGGAACTCAAGGCGCTGCGGCCCATGCTCGCCCGCCCGCTCAACGCGCCGCTGACCTCCAGCGCCGGGCGGCTGTTCGACGCCGTGGCTTCGTTGCTGTCGCTGCGCCAGACGGCGAGCTTCGAAGGCCAGGCCGCAATGGACCTGGAATTTGCCTGCGACCCGGACGATTCGGACGAGGCGTACCGGGTGAAGCTGACCGAAATCCACTACGACCCGAGTCACGACGGCCAGACCTTGCCGCCCTGCCCGGTCCATGCCGACTGCCTGGCTTTCACCTGTCCGCCGGTGGCGCACGTCGTGGATTGGGCGCCGACGATCGAAGGCCTGCTGACCGATTTGGAGCGCGGACTGCCGGTCTGGGAAATGTCGGCGAAGTTTCACAACACCCTCGCGGAGTATATCGTCGTGGTGGCGCGGCGCGTGGCGACCCCGCGCATTGCCCTGACGGGCGGTTGTTTTCAGAACAAGTACCTGCTCGAACGCACCGTCGGCGCGTTGCGCAGCGCGGGTTTCAGTCCGTATTGGCACCAGCGCGTGCCGCCCAACGACGGCGGGGTGGCGCTGGGCCAGGCCGTGGCGGCGGGGCGCGCGGCCGGGCACAAGAGAAAGGCGTGAGACAACATGTGTTTGGCGGTTCCAGGCAAAGTACTGAGCATCGTCGGCGAAGACCTGCAGCGCAGCGGCCGGGTGAGCTTCGGCGGGGTGGTGAAGGAAGTGAACCTGGCTTACGTGCCGGAAGCGAAGGTGGGCGACTACGTCATTGTCCACGTCGGTTTTGCCCTCAGCGTCGTGGACGAGGCGGAGGCAAGCCAGACGTTCGAATACCTGCGCCAAATGGAGGAGTTGGAGGAACTGCAACCGGACCCGACCACGTCGCCGTCAGGTTAATGACCAGCGCGAACGAGTGTCGCGATCAAGGCTTTTCCGCCGGCAGCACCGTCAGCCAGAAAGTGTCGGTGTCCTTCAGCGCCAGGTCATCCGTCGGCGCGTACTTGCCGCGCAACGGCGCCCTCGCTGAGACCACCCGCGGCGGGTTGGCGGTGACGTCCAGGAGCGTGATGCGGAAAGGCTGGTTCGCGGGCGGAGCGTCGTCTGCCACCGTCAGTCGCAAGGTCGCCTGCCGGACATCCGGCGGAATCGTCGCGGGGGCGGCTTGCACGCCGGCCGGCAATCCCACCGCGGTCAGGGCGAGCAAGCCTTGATAAGTCTCGGGCCGGCGGATGGCCAGATTCCGGGCCGCGCTCTGGCCGGGTCGCAGGCGGAGCGTGTGTTCGTCCGCGGTGGCGGTCAGGTTCGGCTCCGGCGCGGTGACATCCAGCTCATACCCGTAACCCACGCCTCCCCCGCCGCGCGCGTCCGCCACCACCAGCGTGTAAAGACCGTCGCCCGGCGCCACCCAGTCCAAGGTCGGATCCAGGCCGGGAGGCGACTCGGCCAGCACCAGCTGCGCGCCATTGAGCACGCGAAAGACCGGTACCAAAGGAGAACCGATGCTCCCGGCTCGCAGGCGGAAATGGTAAAGCTCGTCGCCCACCGCGCTGAAGGAATAGTGATCCTCGTTGCCGGCCGGCCGGATGAAACCGGTGATCGTGCAAGGCAGATCGACGGTGGGGTAAGGCCGGTCAGGCCGCAGAATATCCGGACTTTCCGCCGGCGGTGCCTCGAGCACCGACACGCGGTAAGGCCGGTCGGGCAGCGGAGCGCCTTCCACCAGCACCCGCCCGGCGGAGTTTGTTTCACTCGCCCCGGGAACGGCCACGCTGGCGAGCGGGAGGCGGTAAACCGCCGCGTCGCTGGGGGCGAAGGCGGTATGCTCCGCCACGTAACTTTCCACCGGACTGAGCTCCAGCCGGTACGTTCCAGCCTCGCGGATGGCGCACACCAGCGCCGGATCGTGCGGGGGTGGGTTGGTGGACTCGCCCAACACACGCCCGCCGCTGTCGAGGAGTCGCAGCCGCGCCGCGACGGGCGAGTCGAGTGCGTAGGCGACGACCGTCGCGCGCAACTCGTCGCCCGCCGCCAGCGTGAGCAGGTAGGTGTCGGTTTCACCCGGCTGACGCAGGCGGCCGTTCACCGTCACGGGCAGGGTCTTGACCTCAGTACCGACGCCGGTTTGCTCCGGTGAATCGGGTTCGTTCAGCTCCGGCACTTCGCCCACCACAAACAGCCGCGGCGCACCCGACCCGCCGGCGTCGTAAAACCGCACCAGGTGCGCGCCAACGGGGACATTCGTCGCGATTTCGACCTGAAACCGGCCCGCGGATTCGCCGGGCTTGAACACCAGCCCGGGATCGTCGGTCCAGATCCGCACCGGCCAGGTTGGGAAAGTGCCGCCCGCCAGCACCGCGGTCGCGCCGCCGCGCTGGCCGCCGGCCGGAAACAGGAAGTCCACCGCCGGCATGCCCGCGCCCACGCAGAGTTGACAGGCCAGACTTGCCGCGAGCGCCACCACGCCCATCAAATGCGTTCTCGGCCGACGCAGATTCATGGCGGTACGTTACACCACGACCGGCAGGCTCGCGGCCGCGACGGCCTGGCCGTGGCGCTTTTCTTTTTCGTCCGGCGTGTGCAGCGCGATCTGCTTGGCCAGGTACGGAAACTCAGCCGCCAGCACGGCCTTCGCCCCCGCCAGGATCACGTCGCCGCCGGGGCCGGACGTGACGCGCCCCAGGATGAGCAGGTGCCGAAACTCATAGAAATCGGCGAGGTGCGCGATCGTGTAGCCCAGATAGGTGCCGAGTGTTTCGTAGATCTTCCGCGCGCGGTAATCGCCTTGCGACATCAGATCCTGGACGTGCTTGAGAATCTCCGGCAACGGCAGGCCGGCGGGCACTTCAATGCCGGCGACCTCGACCAAGCGCCCCACTGCCTGCTGGGAAAAGTACTTCGCGCCAATGCCGTAATCGCCCGACCACTCGTCCACCGCCGCGCGCGGGTGGTAGTCCACCGGCACGAACGCCAGTTCGTTCAGCCACGAAGTGATGTTGCCTTCCGGCGTGACGTAACCGCCAGCCGTGCTGGTGCCCAGCGCAATGCCCAGAACCGCGTTGGCCTTGAGCGCCATCGAGCCAGCCAACGCGGTAACCTCGCCGTCGTTCACCACTTCAAGCGGCACGTTGCTCCAGGTCCGCCGGATTTCGAGGAAGAGGTCTTTCACGCGGAGGTTGAACAGCTCCACCGGCACGCCGCGAAAGAGCGACGCCACCTTTACGCGGTTGTTCACATACACGCCCGCCGCGCTGCCGCCAATGGCGTCCACCCGCGACAGGTGCGCAGCCGCGCGCTTGAGTGAGTCCATGATGCCTTCGAAGTGGTATTGCGGGTCCGGCTGCTGGATCGGATCCCACACGACCTCCTCGGTGAACACCGCCTCGCCATCCACGACCGCGGCGACCTTGCGGTCGCTGCCCCCCAGATCGAACCCGATCCGGCAACCGTTCCAATGCCGGCCCAGCGGCTGGGTGGTGGCGCGCTCGGGTGGCAGGTTTTCCGCGCGACACGGCACGACCGCGAACGGCCGCTCGTAGATCTTCTGGCCCATGATCTCGGCGTCGAAGCGGCCCGCAAGGCTCTCAGCGTAGTGACGTTGCAGTGCTTCCACCACCGCCGCTGGGCTGGCGAGATGAATGCGAAATCCGCCGCGTGACCACAGCAGAAACTTCAGCCAGCGCTCGACGAAGACAAAATTGCCCTCGGCCTGCGGGTGGCCGGCGGGGAGCACTTCGGTCGCGAAGCGAAAGACCGACCCGTCGGCCTGCTCCAACGCGACCGCGACGGGCACCGGCTCGCCGGAGGCGCGGGCCAGGGCGCGAAAGGCGCGATTCGCGAGCACGGGGGGCCGGAAGGCCGGGTCCAGGACCGGCGTAATGCGAGGGACGACGAGCGAAAAACCGCGGTTGCGCATGGGCGGCATCCTGCCCCGAAAGCCGCCTGCCGAGAAGCCTAAAGCCGCCGCGGCGAACTGGTGCTCACGGCTGCGTTGAGATCGCCACGCACTGGTAGAGGGTGCGGCCGATGGAATACGCGGTGGTGCCGGTGACAAACACCTGCCGGCCCGCGGCGGCGAAAGGTGCGCCCGCCGCGAGCCGCTGCGCCAGCGCGTTTTCCTTTTCGATCCCGGCGACCCAATCCGCGTCCTGCGCCAGCACCAAGGCGTTGTTCGGCCCGGCGACCAGCACGGCGAAGGTCATCACTTTGCCGACCGCGCGGGCGGGCGCGCCGGGCGCTTCAAGGGGCACGAGCACCGTCTGGGCCTGTTTGACCTCGAGCTTGATCATCCGCGCCACCGCTTCCGGGCCGGCCTCGCCCAAGCCTTCGCTCACCCAGTCGAGCAGGAGGTTGCGGACCACGTTCAAGTCGTCCGCGTGGGCGATGGGCGCGATGCCGCCGCTTCGCTTGATGGCCTTGACCAGACTGGAGACTTCTTTGAGATAAACGTTCTTCTGCGCGCCGGGGATGTAGTACATGACCACGAGGTGGACGCGCTGGCCGTCCGGCGCGCCATACTCGATGCCCTGTTGGCACCAGCCGATGGCACAGAAGAGCTCGCCTTCCTCGCGCCGGGCGCGGACGTGCGGGACCGCCACGCCCAGGCCGATGCCGGTGTTGTATTCCTGCTCGCGGCTCTTGACCTCCTCGATGGCGTCGGTGCCAACCTCGATGTCAGGATTGGCGTCCAGGATGCGGGCGAGAAATTCCAGCGCCCGGTCCTTGCCCGCGGCGGGCAGTTCGAACAACCGGCCTTCCTGGAGAGCGGTCAGAATGCTGCGCATGGTCAATCGGTGCCGAACCGCCGGGCGAACCACATTTTCACGCCGTGCGTCAGCACGCCGTAAGCGACGAGGAACCCGGCCAACCACAGAAAATACGCGGCCGGCAGCGGCGTAAAGCCCAGGAACCGCCCCAGCGAGGAAAATGGCAGCCAGGCGCCGCAGGCCATGACCGCGAGCGTGGTGAAGAGCATGGGCTTGCTGGCGCGGCTTTGCAGGAACGGAATCCGCTGCGTGCGGATGATGTGCACAATGAGTGTCTGCGTGAGCAGCGACTCCACAAACCAGCCGGTGTGGAAAAGCTGTTCCAGATGCGTCTTCTGAGCTGCGGAGGTGCCCGGCGCGCCAAACGCGGCGCAGCCGAAGAAATACAGCATCAGAAAAAACGTCGCGTAGTCGAAGAGGGAACTCAGCGGGCCGATGAAGACCATGAAGTTGCGGATGCTCTTGATGTTCCAGCGCCGCGGCCGGGCGAGGTATTCCTCATCCACGTTGTCGAGGGGAATGCCGACCTGGGAGAGGTCGTACAGGAGGTTGTTGACCAGGACCTGGATGGGCGCCATCGGCAGGAACGGCAGGAAGTAAGCGCCGCCGACGACGCTGAACATGTTCCCGAAGTTCGAGCTGGCTCCCATCTTGATGTATTTGACGATATTCCCGAAAACCTTGCGGCCTTCGAGAATGCCGTCTTCGAGAACGAGCAGGCTTTTTTCGAGCAGGATGATGTCCGCCGATTCTTTCGCCACGTCCACGGCGGTGTCCACGGAGATGCCCACGTCGGCAGCCTTCATCGCCAGCACATCATTGATGCCGTCGCCCAGAAAGCCCACGACGTGCCCTTTGGCGCGCAGCGTCTGGATGACCTTCTCCTTTTGGTCCGGCGTGAGGCGGGCGAGCACGTTGGCTTCGTCCACGGCGCGGGCGAACGCGTCGTCGTCGAGCACGGCCAGTTGCGGGCCGGTGACGATCTTGGTGATGGGCATGGCCACGTCGTGGCAGACCTTGCGGCTGACGAGTTCGTTGTCGCCGGTGAGAATTTTCACCGCCACGCCGGAGCGCGCCAGCGCCTCGATGGCCTTGGCCGACGTGTCTTTGGCGGGGTCAAAGAACGCAATGTAGCCGAGGAGAATCAACTCCGCCTCGTCGGCCACGGAAAAGGTCGTCTTGGAGCGGTCGAACTCGCGGTAGGCAATGGCCAGCACACGGTAGCCTTCGGCGCTGAGGCTGCGGTACTCGTCCATCAAGTCATCGCGGATGAGCTTGATGAGCGGGTTGATGTCGTCATCGACCTGGTAGTTCTCGCACCCCGCGGAGACCTCCTCGACCGCGCCCTTGCAGATGAGCACGTGGCGGTCCTCGTAATCGATCACCACGGACATGCGGCGCCGCTTAAAGTCGAAGGGGATTTCATCGACCTTCCGGCAGTTGCGCTCCACGTCGAGTTCGGTGTGGGCGAGGATGGCGCGGTCGAGCAGGTTGCGCAGGCCCGTCTGGTAAAAGCTGTTCATGTACGCGTAGCGCAACACGTCCTCGCTCGACCGGTTGGTCACGTCCACGTAACGCTCCAACACCACGTGGTCCTGCGTGAGCGTGCCGGTCTTGTCGGTGCACAGCACGTCCATCGCGCCAAAGTTCTGGATGGCGTGGAGGTGTTTCACGATGACCTTTTTCCGTGCCATCATCAGCGCGCCCTTGGAAAGGCAGACCGTGATGATCATCGGCAGCATCTCCGGCGTGAGGCCGACCGCGACGGACAAGGCGAATAAGAGCGCCACCGCCCAGTTGCCCTTGGTCAGGCCCACGATGAGGAACGTGGCCGAAACCATCACCACCATGAATCGGATCATGAGCCACGTGAAGTCGCGCACGCCCTTGTCGAAGCTGGTGGGCTCGCGCCGGGCCATCATTTTCTGCGCCAACGCGCCAAAGTAGGTTTGTGCTCCCGTGGCCAGCACCACGCCGCGCGCCGAGCCGCTCAGCACGTTGCTGCCCATGAAACACGCGTTGGTGAACTCGAACGGCGCGCGGCCCGGCGGCGGGTTGGGATCGGCGTTTTTCTCCACCGGCATGGACTCGCCGGTCAACGCCGACTGGCTGACGAAGAAATCCTTGGCCGAGAGCACGCGCACGTCCGCCGGGATCAGGCTGCCCGCGGCGAGGACGACGAGGTCGCCGGGCACAATGTCTTCCAGCGGCACCTCCACCTCCTTGCCGTCGCGGAGCACGGTGACAGTGGTCTTGACCAGCTTTTGCAGCCGCTCGACCGCGCGGGACGAGCGCGCTTCCTGGATGTACGACAGGAAGACGCTCAGGAAAACCATGCCGCCCACGACCGTCGTCGAGCGCACGTCACCCATCAGATACGCCACGAACCCGATGACGAGGAGCTGGATGACCAGCGGATTGCGGCACCGATGCAGCAAATCCTGCAGAATCGTCTGCCGGCCTCCGGCCGCGACGGTGTTGGGCCCCGTCTCGAGCAAAAGCCGCGCGGCAGTTTCGGAGGAAAGACCGGTGATCGAACTGCCCAAACCGCGCAGCAGATCGGCTTCGTTGACCGTGAATTTATCAGGACTGGCCGGCATCGTCCCGCCAGCGAGAGTGCTGGCGGGCGGAGGGTGATTCAAGGCGAATAGACGCGCGGCGCATATCGGCCAACGTCTGACCGGCAATGCCGAATCCGGCTCTGCGCGGGTGCTTGCCGGCGTCAGACCAGCACCTCAGCCAGCGCGGCGAGACACTTTTCGTTCTCAGCCGGCGTGCCGACCGAAATCCGCACCCACTCCGGCAACTGGTAAGCGCCCATCGGCCGGACGATCACCCCGCATTTCTGGAGTTCGACGAAGACCCGCTGGCCGTCGCCGACGCGCACCAGGATGAAGTTCGCCGCCGACGGCAGGAACGGCAGCCCGCGCCGCCGGAAGGCTTCTTCGTAAACGCGCAACCCGGCGGTGTTGTTGGCGCGCGTCCGGCGCAGGTGCTCCGTGTCGTCCAGCGCGGACAGCGCCGCCGTTTGGGCGAGCAGACTGGTGTTGAACGGCTCGCGAATCTTTTCCAGGGCGGCGACGAATTCGGGATGCCCGATGCCGTAGCCGATCCGCAGCCCGGCCAGGCCGTGAATCTTGGAAAACGTCCGGGTCAACAGCAGGTTTGGCGTCGTGCCGGAGCGGATCAGCGGCAGCAAATCCTGCGGCGCTTCGAGAAATTCGAGGTAGGCTTCGTCGATGACCACCATCACGTGCGGCGGCACGCTGTGAAGCAGTTCGAGCACCGCGCCGGCGGGGGCCAGCGTGCCGGTCGGGTTGTTCGGATTGGCCACGAACACGACGCGCGTCCGCTCGGTGATCGCGTGCCGCATGGCCGTGAGGTCGTGCGCGTGGTCTTTCGCCGGCACCACCACCAGCCTTCCTCCGAAAAGGTGAGTGACGATCGGGTACACCGCGAAGCAGTACTGCGAAACCACCACTTCCGAGTCCGGCGCGATCAGCGCGTGGCCGACGAATTCCAGGACTTCGTTCGAGCCATTGCCCAGGATCAGGTTCGCCGGCTGTACGCCTAATTTCTCCGCCAGGCGTTGCTTCAGGTAAAACGCGTTCCCGTCCGGGTACAAATGCACCTGGACCAGCGCGGCGCGCATGGCCTCCAGCGCCTTGGGTGAAGGGCCCAACGGGTTCTCGTTCGAGGCCAGCTTGATGATGTCGGCGGCAGGCAGCCCCAGCTCGCGCGCGACCTCCTCGATGGGCCGGCCGGGTTGATAAACGGGCAGGCTGCGCAAGGCGGGGTTCAGCGAGGCGGCCAGGGTGCTCGGGCTGACGGCGGGATTGAGAGCGGATGCGTTCATCCATTTGCGGCCGAGCATGACCCGCCAGTGCGGCGCCTGTCGAGTCTGGCGCGCTCGGGTAGAACCGCGCCGATTTGACTCAAAAAGATTGTTACCCGGGGCGGGGTGAAGTGGTGGTTGGAGACCATTCGTTAGCTCAAAAAGGGTGTTACCGAGCTATGGACACCCGCATGAGTCAAATCACCCGTCAGGAAGTGCTGGCCAAGAAGTGGGCCCGTTATGCCCGCGCCGGCACGGCACACAAAAGCAAAATCATCGACGAACTGATCGAGCTGTTCGGCTACCACCGCAAGGCGGCCGCCGAGTCTAGCGGCCTCCTTCGGGCGCGGCCGGCCCAAGGAATATGATCCAGAGCAGTGGCTGGCTCCGCTCAAGGCGATCGGGCTGGCGGCCCTCCAGCCCTGCGGGGAGCGCCTGTACGCCTGCCTGCCCGACTGGTTGCCGGCCTGCGAACAAGACCACCGCCGGCTGGATGCCGATGTGCGGCAAGCCCTGCTTTCGGCCAGTCGCGCGACGTTGGACCGGCGGCTCCAGCCGGCGCGGGTGACGCACCGACGGCGGGCCACCACGCGGCCGGGCACCTTGTTGCGCCAGCAGATCCCGCTGCGCACGGAGTGGACGGAAAACCGGCCCGGTTTTCTGGAGCTGGATACCGTGGCCCTGTGCGGAGGCTCTCTGGATGAGCGGCACGGTTGGCTGTTTGACGCGGTGGACATTCACACCACCTGGAATGAAATGCGCGCCTTGCCCAACCGCAGCGAAGCAGCGGTTGGGGGGCAGATTCGGGATGTCGAGGCGCATCTGCCCTTTCCCTTGCTGGGGGTGGACAGCGATAACGGCGGGGAGTTCATCAACCACCATTTGGTCACACACCTCACCGGCCGCCGGCCACCGGTGGCCTTCACGCGCTCGCGCCCCCATCGCAAGAACGACCAGGCCCCCATCGAGCAGAAGAACTACACGCAGGTACGCCTGTGGTTTGGCTACGAGCGCTACGACCATCCGGCCGTGTGGCCGCTGCTGAACCCGTTGTGCCGTGGCGCCTGGAACCAACTGCTCAACTTTTTTCTGCCGACGATGAAGCTGGAGCAAAAGCAGCAAGTGGGCAGTCAACGGGTGCGCCGGTATGGGCCTGCGCAGACGCCGCTGGAGCGGGTGCTGGCCTGTGCCGAGGTCAGCTCGGCAACCAAAGCGCGGCTGCGGGCCGCGAAGGCGGCGCTCAATCCCTTTGCGCTGCGGCGGGAAGGGGACCGGCAACTGAAGGTGATCGACGCGCAGCGCTGCCGGCCCGCAGCTTGACAGTCGCCCGGTCCGCGAGACAACCTGAAGCCCCCAATGAACGGGAGCGAGGCAGGCCGGACGGCTATCCTGCCCCGGCTTCCTCCGCTCTCAAATTGGGGCAGAAATGGGTAACCCCATTTATGAGCTACCGGAGTCTGCTCCGGCCTCGCTTCGGGTAACCCCTATTTTTGAGTTAAGGCGACCGCCGCCCTCACTGCTTTAACCCGAAAACCGAAGTTGGGTTGATCATTTCGTGAGATGTGGCAGGAGACGGTGGCGGTTTGGTCTTCGGGTGGAATCAACTTCGGCGACATGGTTCCTCGACAGTTTTGGTGGGTAAAAGGATGGGGATAGGGTAGGAATCGGCGGCCTGATGATTCCGGAAAAGATGTTTCAGCAAATCCTGGCGCTGGG